>JBIJBT010000001.1:0-67632 GCA_044345055.1 Bdellovibrionota bacterium | reverse complement strand
ATATCCCCGACCGTCACAGGATCTCGCGAAGTAACAAACCGGAGCGAACATCCACCCAAACCGCCGCCCTCCAAAACACCCCGAACCCGAGTTTGCTGCAGAAGAGCGTCAGCACTACTTTTCGGGGGGGCGATCGGAAGAATCTGAGCCGCCCTATTACTAGTCGCTATTACGCGACCCACCACTCCATCTGCAGCCACAACAGCATTTCCAACTGCGACACCTGCGTCGGAGCCTTTATCAATAGTGACCACATTCGACCACCCTCCGGTGCTCATCCCGATTACCCGAGCAACTGGACCATCAATGGCCAAACTATCCGCCATATTTAATAAGCCGCGCAGCCGCTCATTTTCAAGCTGATATTCGTTGAGCTTTGTGAGCTGAGCTTGGAGAGAGGCATTCTGCTGACGAAGTCGTGCATTATTTTCTACTGCCTCTGACCATTCGCCAAACCGAACGAACGAGGCTTCGAAAAATCCAGTAACTGAGCTCTGTATTTCCAAAATAGGAGCAGTTATCCAAACAACAACCCCAGAAAGCCGACTACCAAAAGATGGCGTCCGGACCGAATAAGCGGTCAAGATAGCAGAGCAAAAGACCAGCAGCCCTGCCGTATATGCGACTCGTTGAGCTCGATGCGAACCAAATGCCATACGATTCTTCGATTATCGGAGTCTCAAATCAATTTAGAAAAAGGATCCGCCAATGCAACGCTAGCGATACTATTATATCTACTAAGGAAAAACCTACTGCCAAGCAACATCTTTAAAATTATCGAAATCGTCGAGAACTTTCCCCGCTCCGATCGCAACGGCGGCAATAGGGTCTGCGGCAACTCTAACCGGCAGCTGAATGTGGGCCGCAATAAACTCATCTATCCTTCGCAAAAGCGCGCCGCCACCAGTGATCATAATTCCACGCTCAACAACATCTGCAGCAAGTTCAGGCGGAATCCGCTCGAGCGCCCCTCGGAGCATCGAGACAATTTGCCAAATTGAATCGAGCAGAACTTCTCGAATTTCGTCTTCTGTCACTACCGCCGCAAGTGGGGCTCCCTGCACAACATCACGGCCAGTCACCTCAATCGCAAGATCCTCTCCCGAGGGTAACGCTCCTCCAACCGCAATCTTGATCTGCTCCGCGGTTCTCTCACCAATGAGCAGATTGTGAACTCGTCGCAGATGATTAACTATCGCCTCATCCATCTTGTCCCCACCAACCCGAATCGTATGGGAATACACGATGCCCCGCAGCGATATGATTGCAACCTCCGAGGTCCCTCCCCCAATATCGAGAATAAGGTTTCCACTAGGTTCAGCAACTGGAAGCCCTGCTCCGATCGCAGCTCCCATTGACTCCTCGATAAGAAAAACCTCTCTGGCTCCTGCTGCCTCTGCAGATTCTCTCACTGCCCTACGCTCAACCTCTGAAACCCCGTGCGGCACACAGATAATAACCCTGGGACGAAAAAAGAATCCCCGCTTTTGAATTTTTGCAACCAAGTGCCTGAGCAGCTCGCCGGTCAACTCGAAATCGGCAATCACTCCGCTTCGGAGCGGCCTTAGCGCAACGATCTTTTCAGGAGTTCTTCCTACCATACCCTTTGCATCATTACCGACCGCAACTACCCGTCGCTTTCCTCCCTCCCCCGATTCAACCGCGACAACGGAGGGTTCAGCACACACGACCCCTTTACCCGCCGCGTATATAAGCGTGTTAGCCGTACCAAGGTCGATCGCCAAGTCGGTCGAGAAGAGCCTTCGAAACGATGAGAACATATTTTCTCCGTCCTTCTGAGGGTGGCTATTGAGAGTCTGAGTGGATGGAATGGCAGCAACAAGGAGAAGGCTTAAGATCCACCCTCTCCATTTTGCGTAACGAAGGAACCGTAACACCGTTACGAGACTCCGTGCAACCGATTAATATGGATCTCTATTAACGAACAATCAGAATCTTCTGATAGAAAATCGCTTTACACTCCGCCTCACGGAGTAATCTCCTGTACGGAAAAATTTTCAGGAACTGCCTCATCATCCGATTGTTTCAGAAGGGTCAATCGTGCCTCGAGAAAAGCTATCTGGTCATCCACCCCAAGTCTTCGATCGACAAATAGAGTATTCTGACCAAAAACCCGGCAGGCTCCACTCAAAGCTCTCCAACCAAGCCCCCGCTTCAGCTCTTCACGCCGAACGACTACCCCCTGAGCAAGCAGCTCAGCAACCAGTGCGGCGATCCTCCCCTCTTTTACGGGGTCACGGCGCGGCATCGACCGACCAGCCGGACCACGTTTCCCCACCTTTTTTTTGTTCATCATCACCTTTTTCGCCCCTCCCGAGCCCTACCGAGGACCTACCCTCTTGATTCTGTTGAGCGTGACCTATACTATGGGAGCTCGTTCAGCCCGGCAACGCCCCTATAATGAACTCCCCTTCGGGTGGGTTCAAACTAGAGCGTAATTGAATTCGGCCTTTGACCGCGCCTCTAATTTCTGCCATCAGCCTGTACTATTTAAATTTTCCTGTACCACTTGAATTTAAAGGGTACGGATTAGCGTTAAAGAGTATAGAGCGATTAACTCTGAGGCAACAGAATATGGCGGAAAACGGCTAGATATCGAAACAAAACCACCCGGTCCTTGAAGGAACGAAGGTAGCCACAAAGAAAAGGAAGACTATCATGTCAATATCACCGATCCTCGCATCAGTCACGGCGGCATCGCTCAAATCAGACATTCCCTCATTTCGGACCGGCGACACCGTTCGGGTCCATGCCCGTATCGTCGAGGGAAACAAGGAACGGGTTCAGATGTTCCAAGGAGTTGTGATTAAGCGAACTCGTGGCGTTCTCTCCGACGCAACCTTCACCGTCCGAAAAATTTCGCACAACATCGGGGTCGAAAAGACCTTTCTTCTCCACAGCCCTCGCACCGAAAAAATAGAGATTGTAACTCGAGGTAAGGTTCGTCGCGCTCGACTCTTCTATCTTAGACCTCTTCGCGGTAAGGCAGCTAAGATTAAAACCAGAGCTTTGGTCGCTCAGTCGGAGTCGTCACCTTCATCCGATAACGGTTAATCCGGCGGCGCTTGATTCTACAGCGTTTAATCCGATAGCTACTAAACTGCTTCACGCCTCCGTCCGATATGTCGGAGGCGTGAAGCAGTAAAATCGCCTCGATATAATGCCCGCAGGGCGATGTCATTGTATTGAAGCGGTTCCGATTTGGGAAGCGGATTATGAAGATTGCGATAATCTCCGGTAGTCATCGGCATAATTCAGAATCGGATCGGATCGCTGCATTTGTCGCAAAAGATCTATCCCTACAGGGCGATATCCCTAACATCATCTCCCTTGCTGGCAATCCGTATCCTCTTTGGGACGAGGAGCGATGGCAAGAGTCGCCTCGCTGGGATTCGGTGTGGGGCCCAACATCAGCAACACTGAAAGCTTCTGACGCTTTTGTCTTTGTGGTTCCTGAATGGGGCGGGATGGTTCCCCCCGGCTTGAAAAATTTTTTTCTTTTGTGCCAATCTGGTGAGCTAGCTCACAAGCCAGCCCTCATCATATCATTGAGTTCCGGAATAAACGGCGCTTATCCGATAGCAGAATTGCGAGCAAGCAGTTACAAGAACACAAGAATCTGTTACCTGCCTGAACAGGTGATAGTGCGGACTTGCCAAAAGGTGCTGCTGGGTGAGCAAGACTCAAATCAGGGAGAGGCGGAGATACGCGAGCGGTTAGTTTATTCGCTTCGATTGCTCCGAGAATATGCAAAGGCACTAGAAGGGGTGCGAAGTAGTGGTGTTGTTGACCTAGTTCGCTTTCCGTTTGGAATGTGATTGAAAGTTGTAACGTTTGAGTAAAAACATCTCTCACAGTCAGTTCAGAAGCGAAAATCTTTGGTAGTAATTCTCCGCAACAAAACTCTCCCTCTTCAGCAAATCAGCGCTACACGATATAGTTTCTCGATTACAGTATCACTATGTCTATTTGTGAAAAGGCTGTCCGATGACACTCGGGCCGTTTGATCCCAAATTGATGTAGCAAAAATGCCGAACACTCCGGTCCCTCATGGGTCAGAACTCTAATTGGTCAAAAATTAGTTTTACCTGTCAGTAATTCCCTCAGCACGATATTCAGAAGTTACTTTATGATTTCTTCATCACGCCATCAGCGCAATCTCTCCGAATCTCGAGGTATCAAAAGCCTTAGAACTTCGTTGCTTATCGTCATTGCTCTTTTTCTTATCTCTCCTATTTCTTCTACCTCCAGCTTCGCCGCCGAGCGCTCTAAAAAAAATGTTGTAGCCAAGAAACCAGCTCCGAAGAAACAGGCAAAACAGGTTCGAGCACCGGTAAAACGGGTTCGAGCACCAGTGAAACGGGCCAGCAAGCCTCCTGTTATCCGGCGAGCCTCTGTACCGGTGCAGCCTCTAACGCAAGAGAATCCCGCCGCTCTACGGGGTCGGATGCGGACCTTTAGTGAGCCTAGCTCACCTCCGCCACTATCGACTGTTTCAGTCGCTTATGATGGCCGAGTAGCATTTTCCGAGCAGGTCCCATCGATGAGATCTCGCTTCTCGGGCCGAATTGCGGCAAAGACCGATCGTGACGAGCTTGTTTTTTATTCGTTCGATCCTCAGCTACAGGATTACGTCGAAAGCCTCGTTCGCCGTTCACCCGACAATCACCTTGCAATCGTCGCGATGGAGCCGATGACGGGTCGCGTGCTTGCGATGGCAGGACAGTCCGTATCCCTCTCAAATCCGATTTTTCACAACGGATATCCAGCCGCTTCGCTCTTTAAGGTCGTTACAGCAACCGCAGCAATTGAACACGCCTCAGTAACGCCGAATCATCTTGTTCGATTTAGAGGGGGTGATTATGTGCTTGAGCGATTCAATTTTCGAGCAGATCCGCGGCGAGATAATCGGACCATGACGATCGGTGAAGCGATGGGTCGGTCAGCCAACCCTGTATTTGGAAGACTCGCACTAGAGGCTCTCTCCCCACGAATCCTAAGCGCGACTGCTCGTGACTTTGGATTTAATGACGACCTGCAGGCCGATATACCCGTGCCAATTAGTCACGCCTATATCCCGAGCGACGATTACGAGCTTGCAAGAACGGGTGCTGGATTTGGCGAAGTAACCATCAGCCCGATTCATGCGGCATCAATGGTTTCGGGAGTAGCAAATGGTGGAAATCTGCTGCGGCCGATCTTTATCGATAAGGTTCTCTCGCCAACTGGCGCGCTTCATTATCGCTCGCGTCCGACGATCGTAAGCCGGATGGCTAGTGAACACGCGACCGAGTCACTATTTGAGATGATGGAAAATACAACCTCGATCGGAACTGGGAGACGGGCATTCTCTGAACAAGGTCGACCTGTTTTTCCTGACATTAGGATCGCTGCAAAAACCGGCACTCTTAACGGAAAAAATCCAGCTGGTTTGACCCGCTGGTTCATCGCCGTAGCACCAAGAGAGAGGCCACGGATTGCAATCGCAGTTGTCGCCGTTCATCCCGGAAGGCCGCGAGGCAATCCATCTGTTTATGGAAGACAGATACTCGGAAGATATTTTGGAGGGTGAAGATTTTTCGGACTTATAGCGGGCAAAAATCTTCCGGTAACGCAAACAGAATTAGCCACAAATCTTATTAATATCTTTGCGCGTACTGCTACAAATGCGGTATAAATTGCCGCATCGGCAATCGCTCAGTTTGCAAGTTTTAAGGAAAAACCATGGCACCAACAACGCAACGAGTTCGAAAAGCGATCATTCCAGCGGCTGGACTTGGAACAAGATTCCTTCCCGCAACAAAATCAGTACCAAAAGAGCTTCTACCGATCGTTGATACCCCCACAATTCAGTACATCGTACAAGAAGTTCACGCCGCGGGAATCGAGACCCTCATCTTGGTCACGGGAAAGGGTAAATCTGCTATCGTTGACCATTTCGATCTTAATCTTGAGCTTGAGAGAAAACTAGAGGCTGATGGCAAGCACGACCTGGCACTTCGACTGAATGAACAGGCAAATCTGGTCAAAGTTGTTTCGACCCGTCAACAACAACCGCGAGGATTGGGTCACGCCGTGTTATGCGCAAAAGAGATAATCGGAGATGAACCGTTCGCGGTTCTATTAGGAGACGATATTGTTGATGCATCAGTTCCCTGCACCAAACAGATGATCGATGTCTTCGAGCGGCATCAAAAATCAGTTGTGGCGCTTATGCCCGTTGATGAGGATGATGTTCCAAAATTTGGAATATGTGGTGGGAAGACTCTCTCAGAGCGAGAAATTGAGATTACCACGATGGTTGAAAAGCCAAAGCTAGCCGATGCTCCCTCAAACCTCGCCATCGTCGGTAGGTACATCCTCACCCCAGAAATTTTCTCGATTCTCGAAGAGACAAAGCCCGGCAAAGGTGGCGAGATTCAACTCACCGATGCTATGAATACCCTGCGCGAACGCTCCGGCTTTGTCGGATATCGTTTTTATGGTAAGCGATACGATGCTGGAGATAAGTTTGGATTCCTGCAAGCAAACATAGCTTACGGTTTGAAGAACTCCGAGACCTCGGAAAAGCTCAAAGAGTATATGCGCGAGTTGGTGGCAGGAGGGTTTGGGGAGCGGTAAGAGGCCCGGGGAGCGGCTGGCTCCCCGATGGTACTCTCCAGATGACTTTGCAGACGACTTTTAAGGATATACGGTTATACTCTCGCGACTCCCTCCGGAATTACCATCCACCGGCTGCATCAGACGTTAAACGGGGCAAAGCGGGCAACGTTGCTAAAAACGGACTTCCCCCTGCTGGCGATCTATTCCCCACTTCCACAGAAAGTCTAAGCGAACGAAATTTTCCAGAATCTGTATCTTTTCGGAATATATCGAGGATTACTGGTTGGCCAGGACGAGTTTGAGCGATAAGTGAACGCGCATCACCGTCCCCCACAATATCTCTAACGTTAATACCTATTATTAAGTCTCCCGCTTTGATTCCTGACCGAGCTGCAGGGCTATTAGGCTCTACTTTAATAACAAGAGCGGAATGTTCTCCAACTTGACGTCGAGCTTCAGGAACCCAAGAAGGAACCAAATACCCATCTTTACTATCCCCCGGTTTGCTAACAATTGATACAACGGTTCGAGTCGGAGTCACTATATGAGCCCCGAGATATCCGTGAACAGCGACTCCATTTTCTATGAGCTGACTAATCACAGAATTTGCCTCGTTGATGGGAATGGCAAAACCTATGCTATTAGCTTTATCGACAATCATCGAATTAATCCCCACCGCCATACCCCTCTCATCAACCAACGGACCCCCTGAATTTCCGGGACTTATCGGAGCATCTGTCTGAATGAAAGGAACAATTGTCTCTGCGCCTAAAGTTGCAACATCGCGTTTAAGCCCTGAAACAATCCCCATGGAGATTGATTGCGGGAACCCAAGGGGAGCTCCAATCACAAATACCCTCTCCCCCGGACCAATTTTATCAGAATCACCCAATGCTGCCGTTGGGTAATGGCCATTCCCCTTCAGCCGAAGAACCGCAAGATCAGCGAGCGGATCCGACCTCACTTGATCAACCAAAACAACACTTCCATCAGCCAACGTGATATCTATCTCTTCGGGACGAGATTGCCTTACTACGTGAGCGTTGGTCACTACATAGTATCTATCTTTATCTTTGATAATAAAACCAGAACCCAATGAGCCATCTAGGTTCACCGTCACCACCGATTTTGCAGCATTACGGATATTCTCCAAATCTGCACGGCCTGGCGCAGGTATCTTCGGGGCCTGTAAAGGCGGGCCGAATTCAGCCGATGCGGGTCGCTGAGCAACTGGCACTTTCAGAGATGGTTCAGGTGCCGGTATAGCGGCCTCAGCAAAACCGATCTGAGGTGGCAATTTCAAAGTGTGCGTTGCTACAACAGCGGCCGCGCAAGCAGCACAGGCAGCCACTGCTCCATTTTGGCGATTATCAAATGTCATCGAAGTCTCACTACAAGGAATTTCCGCAGAAGGCACTATTGCTCGGCTCTTAATTCCGCCTTTCCACCTCTATACCTTTTTTCTCTCACCAATTACAACCTAACCGCACGCCAAACTCGTGGCATTCACCCATTCTCACCCCAAACCAATTCACCCTCCCTTCACTTCCCGATGATTGCGCCGAATTAGCTCAGCGGCTTCCTCCGGAGTGTCCACTATCGAGATCTGGTCCATATCTTCGGGACTAATTAATCCACGCCCGAGGGTATACTCCTGTACCCAGTCGATTAATCCGGTCCAATAAGCACGATCGAGCAACACTATCGGCCGCATCGTTATATGCTTCACCTGAATTAATTGCCATGCAAAGAAAAGCTCAAGCACCGTCCCTATGCCACCAGGCGTCACGATAATTGAGTGTGATAGCCGCATAAAATCGTCGAGGCGGGATGAGAACTTGTGGTGATGCCTTTTTATGTCTAGGTGAGGATTCGGGATAGGCTCAAAATCAAGATGAATCGAGATTCCGAAGGAACGACTCTTTGATTGAGTCTCACGCTTGCCCTGTTGCGCGCCTAAATTAGCCGCCTCCATGAGGCCAGGTCCGCCACCGGTGAGGATGTCGATGCCATCGGCTGCAAGAATGTGTGCAAGCCTAACGACTTGCTCGTATTCACGGGCACCCTCTTTAAGTCGGGCACTTCCGAAGATACAGACCCGATAGAATCGGGGGTCAGCGAGGACCATTAACTCGCGCTCTATAACCATCGCTCGTTGGTAAAGCGAGCGGAGCCGTTCATCGAGATGTTTTCTCCGTTCCGAACGGAGCTTTTTGTCGTTTAGCACCGGCGAATCGGTTCGACCAGTTACAAGTGTTACATCCACTTTTTCATCTTCAGCCACGCTCTGTTCTCCAAATGATGATCTTTATTTCAGGCGGCAACGGAATCGCTTAATAAGCCGCATATCGGCACAACAAGGCCACTAACGCCGACCTCTGCTCAGGGCTGCACCAAGAACCACTACTACGATAAGCACGAGAGACAAAAGCCCATAGGGCAAACTCGCTGATGAGACTCTCTTTCCAAGACAGTCAGCTCGCCAGACACCCACTTGGCGCTGTCGAACGACCGGATCCTTCCAGGTGTCAGCAAGATCGATCGCTTCTTTCTCGGTGATCGGTGGAGCATCCCGTTCAGCACACTTTTTACCGCTACACGGAGCCTCCTTAGAGAGCTCTGCATCTATCACACATGCTCCTACCAGATCATTTACAACGGCATACCGTTGCGAGGCCATCACCATATTATACCTGAAATCGCCGAGAGTTGCGAAGGGACGATTTGGAATGGTCGAGTCGTCACCGAGCGTTTCGTATAGTTGAGGCCTGACACTTAGCTTGCCTAGCTCAAAAGTGAGAGGACCTCCCACCGTACCCCGCTTTGCTAAAAAAAGACGCTGCCCCGCATCTGAGAGAACGAATGAGATAAACTGCGTTGCGATAGCTTGATGAGGAGCCCCTTTTAGCATAGCGATAGCATCTCCCGTGAAGGGGGCATGCTCGTCGGGAATGAGGTAACCCAGATTTTCATCGCCGAAAGTTTTCAGCGCATCCCGCCCATAGCTATCGAGCAAAAATCCGTACGCGGCCTCACCAACAGCGACCTCTTTGGGAACCTGAGATGACGACGAGGTAAAACTCCTTGCATTTCGGCCTATTCCGCGAAGCACCCGCCACCCGGCATCCCAGCCGTACGCCTGCAATATAATCTCAACCACTGCATGAGCGGTGCCGCTTTTTCTCGGATCGGCGAACGAAACCCAGCTTCGTACCGCTGGAGAAGCAAGATCTTGCCAGCTCCTCGGTGTAGGGAGACCCATCAATGAGAGCACCCGTTTATTGTAGAGTAAGCCAAATGTAGAAAGCGATGCGGCGTACCACCGCCCATCTCGGTCACGAAGTGGAAAACCGTTAATATCTGCGGGTAAGCCAACTAACACCTCCTCGGCGAGAGGACACGGCTGCAGAAGATCCAATGCTGCTAGCTCGATGTATGGATCGGTACCACCTCCGAAAAAAAGATCGATGCCGATTGAATTGGGAGTGTGCGCAAATTCACCCTTGATAAATCGAAGAATATCAGAGGTCCCGCCAAGATCGAGCCATCGAAAGGTAACAGGAGACTCACCAAGAGATCGACGATAAGCGTTAAAACCCCATTCAAACTCCCTCTTTATACCCTCCCAATGGCTCGATACGATTACAAACTCGTTCTCCTGAGCACCAACTCTTTGAGCTCCGACGAGGCTGGTAAATAGAGCGAGTATCACTACACTCAGCCAATAAGAGTGCAGTGATTGCCGCCGAAAAGATCGCGATAGCCTTAAGGAATACAGCGATAGCCGTGAGTAAAATGGCGAAAGTCGTTTAACTGAAATCAAAAGTCACCTCGCGTAACGCTTGCCTCACCCTTCCTCTAATCGTAAATACCTGAGACGATTGCGGCCCGGTGTTGAACATAATGAGCAAATAACGACATGACTCAATTATCGCCCTATTTCAGGCCTCAGCAACCCCCACACTCAGACCTTCTGTCTAGAGACTACGCGGCGGTGTGGCACCCCTATGGACGCGACAGTGATTATTCCGCCCTTCTTCCGATTAGTCACGGAGATGGAGCACTTCTTATCACTGAGGATGGACGGCAGATAATCGATGCCATATCGTCCTGGTGGGTTAATCTTCATGGACACGCGCACCCGAAGCTCACTGCTGCTATCGCTAATCAGGCGAGTAAACTATCTCAGGCGATCTTCGGTTCATGTACTCACGAGCCTGCGGTCCAGCTCGCCGAGGCATTACTAAAAAGTATTCCGGCCAATCATTCTTCGGTATTTTACTCGGATGATGGATCAACTGCCGTTGAGGTCGCGCTTAAACTAACCCTTCAGTTTTGGCTTAATCGCGGCAAACCTAGAAATCGATTTATTGCTCTCTCCGGAGCTTATCACGGCGATACGTTCGGTGCGATGTCGGTGAGTGAGCGGGGAGTTTTCAATTCTGCATTTAATCAGCACCTATTTTCGATTGATCATCTTCCCTTTCCCGGAACTCCGGAAGAGACTACGCAATGCCTAGATGCGCTCGATATCGCGCTTTCCGAGGGCTCGGTTGCTGCCGTTATAGTAGAGCCGCTGGTTCAGGGAGCAGCCGGAATGCGGATGTACGATGTGGCGGTGCTTGACGAAATAACGAAACGGACTCACGACCAAGGTTCACTCATTATATTTGATGAAGTGATGACCGGCTTTGGTCGATTGGGATCGCTTTTTGCGAGCAACCTAGTTCAGAATAAACCAGATCTTATCTGCCTTTCGAAGGGAATTACCGGAGGAATGCTTCCTCTAGGTGCAACCACAATGACCGCTGAAATACGTGAAGCGTGCCGCAGTGAAGAGACACAAAAAACCTTTTTTCACGGCCACTCTTTTACCGGCAATGCTCTCTCCTGCGCCTGCGCACTAGCAAGTTTCGAGCTCGTAACTTCACCTGATTGTGTTACCGCACGCGAAAGAATCGGAGCTCAACATAGAAACTTTATTGCGCAACTGGCAGATCGCTACCCCTCACTTCAAACAAGGTCTCTTGGAACAATATGTGCGATCGATATGCCGCACGAGACACCGACCGGATACGTTCATCCACTTAGAAATATTCTTTTGCGCCGCTTTTTAGCCGATAACGTCCTACTTAGGCCCCTCGGAAATACCGTTTACATTATACCCCCTTATTGCATCACCGAAGAACAGTTGGGGCGGGTATATCAGAGTATCTGGGGTGCTTTGGAGGATTTAGAAAGATATTAATCCAAACTAATAAGAGAATTAAAGATTTACCTCACCATTACTTACCTGATTGCGATGATATTTTTGGCGTGGTAGAGACTATAGAGATACGAGACATTGGCTTTTTTGTCCTATACTATCAATAGGGACTCGTCATGAAGCGTATATTATCTCGGCCCCTTCCCGCTTATCACTGGTATCGAGAGCTTCTGAAAAAAAAGGATGAGCGACTCGCCTATAATCGAGCTCATCGCGATACTGAAGAGAGCGATTCTCGCCTGATAAGTTCCCCTCTCTCTGAAGAAATTTTGTCCATCGAGGAAGAGACTAATATTTGGCCACACCCAAATCGTTTAAAACATTGGAGAGCCAAACTTATCTTCGGATTTTTTCTCGTCAGTTTCTGCCTCTTGGTCGGGGCGATTGTAGATTTAAGTTTTGGCAAACCGGGTGCACTCTCAGCAGTGTTTACTCTGGCCCTCTTCTCAGCGAGCTGGTTTGCTATATGGCGGGCAGCTGTTCAGGCGAAAAATGGCCGATTATGTGGTCATATCTACGGCCACGTTACGCGAACTTCTCGCCGTATGCACGAAACGCTCGGTCTTAACTTAGAGGTTCTTTCAATCACAGTGTCACCTGACAATGCGCGGAGTGGCGCTGATATACCGCTGGAGATCGAGGTAATAGGCTCTCCCATTACCGGCGAAGTTCATCACAGCGATACCATCTGTTTTTCCGGAGACTGGTACAAGAACAAACCGATTCAGGTATCCGAAATCGTCAACATAACCCGCAAAAGTAAAATAAGAGCACACAGACGATTTCTTGCGTTACATTGGTTTTGGGAATCAATATTTTTTTTAATATTAGGGCTTTTTACTCTTCTATTTTTGCTAGTCGTAAGAGAGATGTTTGCGCAAAAATAAAACTAGCATAATTCCGACTAGACAGCGTTAGTCCCGCAGCCAACGCATCACCCAAAATCGGTCAAAAACTGTATTTCCGACACGCGCCCCCAGGGATATATTTGAGAGTCCCCAAAAGATCGTAGCAATGGCGGTAAAGGCGTTGCCGTAATAAAAGGCTGCATAACCGAGCAGTAGATCACTTATACCCCCAATCACCGATGCAGATCCGCTTGCGGAAGCGGCATGAGTGCGCAAAAGAGGCTGAATGCCGCGAACAATTGCGATAACAGCTAGTATGCAACCAAGGCCAAAACTTAACGCTGCAACTCCGGAACCGCCAAGTTCTTTAAAACGAAGATCGATAAGTATAAGGGAAACATTCCCGACACAAAAAAGAAGACCGGGATCCTTAAGGACGATTCGGATATTATGAGGAAGCTTTTCCCAAAACCATTCCGCTTTCCTTTCCACTCTACTTTTAATTCTATGGTTAGGGGCATACCGAAAATTTGCAATTCGAGCAACGGCAGCTCCAGCCACCGAGAACACTAACATTATTAGGCTAACTGCAAATCTTAATTCGACCAATGCTACGATGGCGGCGTAAATATTGCACACCGAGTGGGCAATAGGACAAAAGCCTGGGCTTTTGAATTTCTCCACCATCAGAGCCCGCACCCCTGAAGAAGGCTCAGCACTATTATTAAAAGGCTTATCGGAATGAATCGCGTTAAAAACTCGCAACTCATTTACAACCGTGATCACGGTCGTTACAGCAGAAAAAAAAGATGAGACGCGGGATATTGGGATAGTAACAATAGTCGAACCCACCCCCCCTAAAACGGCGGGAGCAGTAATAACGGCTTTAACTTTTCGGAACATTGGTGCCTTTTGCGGTTGACTGATGCAACTAAAATTTGCGATGCGCCTTAATATTGAAGAACTTTTTCGATCAGATGCAATTTCAGAGTCTGTCATGAAGTTTTGTCTGTTCAGTTTTTACAGCGCAAATAATGCCACATTTAAAGCAATCTTTGAACTCTCCGTGTTGCACTTGAGAGGTAAATTCGCCTATCCTATTTTGACTATTACTCCTAGTTCGTGACTTTAACAGTCGTAAATTCTCGATTGGATCGCCTATTTCCTGTTAAGAAGAGCACTTTTATGATTCTTGTGTCGTTTGCAGTTATCCTAGGTATCATCGCATTGGTCGGCTTTTTAATAATAGGCCTCTACAATAATCTTGTAGCACTTCGCAATCGAGTTAAGAACGCATTCGCTCAGATCGATGTTCAGCTCAAGCGAAGATATGATCTTATTCCAAATTTGGTTGAAGCCGCAAAAGGCTACATGTCACACGAGAAGGAAACGCTCTCGGCAGTAATTGAAGCACGAAATAGCGCTCTCTCGGCCCGAAATACAGCAGCACAAAACTCTACTAGTGGATCAGCTATTGGAGCACTGAATACAGCAGAAGTTGAATTAACGGCGGCAATGGGCAAATTTTTTGCCCTCGCGGAGAGCTACCCTGACCTTAAGGCGAATCAAAATGTTGCAACTTTAATGGAGGAGCTCTCGAGCACCGAAAATAGAGTTGGGTTTGCACGACAAGCTTTCAACGATTCGGTGATGACCTACAACACCGCGATTCAATCATTTCCCGCCAATCTGATAGCTGGTAGGTTCAGCTTCCAAGAGATGACACTTCTTGAGGCAATCAAAACGGAACAGGAGCGTGAGGCTCCTAAAGTCTCGTTTACTTGAGGTAGCAACGAGGTTCAGATCGTGGATTTCTTTTCACATCAAGAGAACGCTCGCAGACGCTCTCGAGCGTTGTTGTGGCGCTTCATCGGGGCTAATCTTATCCTCGTATTGATTCTATCTACAGCGCTCTTTTTATTAGCTCAAAAAGCGAGCGTTGATCTGAACTTCAACCGACATAATGCCATCAGGTGGCCCAACCCAGAACGGGTTGTTCCGATGATTGGGTTGATTAACTGTTTTATAGTCGTATCTATCAGTGGTGCAGCCTTAATTCGGTGGCGCTCTCTTTCTTCCCACGGAGGGGCGGTAGCTGAGGCACTTGGTGGGAGGATGGTTTCGCCCAATACAACCGATCTTCTTGAGCGGCGATTTATAAATGTCACCAGGGAGATGTCGATAGCTGCCAACTCCCCTTTTCCAGAGCTCTATATTCTGCCAGATGAAGATGGCATCAACGCATTTGCCTCCGGTACAAGTCCCGAACAGAGTGCGATTGCGGTTACTCGCGGAGCTCTTGAGCGACTCTCCAGAGACGAGCTGCAAGGGGTAGTTGCTCACGAATTCTCACATATCCTTCACGGTGATGTTCAGCTCAATATACGCCTTGCCTCTTATATCTTTGGTCTTACATTTATCTCTCATGTTGGGGCTCGAATTATTAGTGCATCGTCTGATAGCACTTACATGCGCCGAAGAAATGAGAGAGATGGTAAGGGCCGGGGAGCCATTTTAATCCTAATAACAGGGCTTTTTTTCACCTTGTTTGGACTTTTGGGGAAGCTTGTTTCGATAATCCTGAATGCCGCTATCTCTCGAGAGAGGGAATATCTTGCTGATGCAACCGCAGTTCAACTCACCCGCAATCCAGAAGGTATATCGGGTGCGCTAAAAAAGATCGGTGGATACTCAAAGGGTGCTGAAATTTCAGCCTCGGCTGCTCGAGGTTTATCTCATTTTTTTCTCGCCTCATCACACGTTCCCCGCTTTTTTGAGAAACTATACGCCAGTCATCCCCCCTTGTTAGAGCGGATACACCGGATCGATCCCTCTTTTCAAGGAGTCCTGCCCGATGATTCTCAGATTGAACAACAGACGGGCGAGGAAAATGATTAAGCGAGGAACACCGACTGAGAACTGCCATCTAATCGCCTGCTAATTTTGGCAAAAAGGAGAGTGCTTTAATGTAGAAGTTGAGCGGGAATCGTTTGCAGAGAAAGCGGGAGACAAACTCGTTTGATGGCATCGGAGAGCAATCCCAACGTTCACGTCCTAGTGCAGTAAGACGACCTTCAATTGATGGAATGGGATCATCAGAATCTATCTCAATGATCTTATAGTCTATTGCAACTATCTTCTGCATCGAATCAACAGCGGTATCTTTCATCGGGGAAGCATACGGCTCGACCGCCTCATGTACCTTTGATGCCCCATTCTTGAGCGCATCAAGAGCGTTCGATATCACACTATCCTCACTTTCAGCCTTCTCAACCGCCGGCACTTCGGAGTGACTTGCGGGTGCCCTCGCCTCCTCAGATTGTTCTTCTCGACATCCGAAGAGGAAAACTATCAGGACAACTGCTAATGAATTAAAACGGAAAGGAGAGAACACATTGTGGTTGCTTGTCATCGGAGTCATTCTCCAAAAAAAATGTCCTTAACTTCGTGACGATAGAGATACCTTCTACTTTCTTGCGAAATGGCTCCCCTGGAGCCTCTATGTTATAACTTTTCTATGCGATTAATCCGTATTCTGTTCACCTCCTGTATTTGTATTATCTTCGCTGGCTGCGCCGCGAGGAGACACGCAATTGCGCCAGGAGAAATTCCTCATTGGTCAGCAACTTCCCAGGAGGACAACCTCTATGGTGAGCGAGTCTTAGCCCAGCTTTCAGCTAATTTTCCACCCTCCCGAGACTCTCACGATATTGCACAGACTCGCCGTGTCGTTGCAACCCTTGCTCGGGCTGCAGGAAGTCCTCAAGGGGGGTGGAGAGTTTATGTATTCGCTGATGATCAGATAAAAAATGCCGCTGCAACCCGAGGAAACTATATATTTATCTGGTCCGGATTATTGCGAGTGGTTCAGGGAGATGACGAACTCGCCGCAATAATCGCTCATGAAATGGCTCACGTTCTCGCGCAGCACGTCATGCCCAATCCTGCAGAACAGCTCTCAGAGGCGATGGCATCAGTCGGAGGAACTGCGGCTTCTCAGATAATAGCGGGTGGAGGTGGTGCGACCTCGATGGCTGCTCAGCTAGGCGGAGCAATTGTCGAGCAGGGAATTCGTGGCCTTGTAATTAATCCTGAATCAAGGCGACAGGAGTTTGAGGCTGACCAGATTGGCCTTTTTTTGATGGCGGATGCAGGATTTAATCCTGACGCAGCAGTTGCTTTTTGGGAGCGTGTTCAATCGGACCCCGCATTTAGCGGCGGACAGCTTGAGTTCTTCTCTACTCATCCCTCCTCGACAAAACGTTCGGCATACCTAAGATCTCTTCTTCCAGCGGCACGACAGAGAGGACAACGGATACTAAATAACCGCTACCGACCTCGGATTATCGAGGAGCGATCTTCAGATTCGCCTCCTTCATTCCACGAACTATCAGCTAGGGGAGATAACGAGCGCAATCAAATAGCGGCAGCGGATGAAAATACTGCTGAACAAGCACTTATTACTGCCCTATCTGCTCGTATTTTTGCGTCCGATGACAGGTGGAGCGAAGTTCGCGATGTTGTTAATAGAGATGAGGAGGTCACATTTGCTTGTCGTACTGGACCATTTTATCAGATAATTAGACCTACTCCAGGTTTCATCGATGCTCATTCAATTAGCGACTCTATACCGGCTCCCCGCTGCCGAAAATAGTACTAATGAGGAGGAGTAATCCACGATACAAAAGAGGCAGCACCTCAATAACAATCAAACTTGCAATGAGCACCTCGACAAGATGTGCTTGTCGATGCCGTCTCTTATCAACAACTCGTTGGCGAATCGTACGGAGATCCGCGATTTTTCCCCGAATTTCGTCGGAACGGGCCTGAAATTCGAACCGACGTGCAACAACACGCAGCAAGCGGGCCTGATGCTTGTCTGAGAATATTTTAAGTCCACTACCAACACGACCGATAAGCTCCGCTGCATCGATGGTTAGAGCATCCAGATGTTGTTGATCCGCCTCGGTGACACCTTGATCGAACGGCACTCTATACGCCTCAACCACAGCGCGATCGAGGCGTCTGGCAAGGATATCGAACTGATGAAGCTGCATATTCGCAAACTCGAGCGCTGCCACCGTATCCTCAGCAACAACATCTTCAACCCTCTTCGGGTTACGAATAAGTGCCGCTCCACTCCAGTCGATAAAGAGACTATCGTTTTGATACCACGAGATTCTACCCTCTATAGTCTCGCGAATCATCTGATGATGAAGGGAAAACCTTTCGGCGTTGACGATTTGAGCAATCTCCGCACGATAAGACTCTACAAAAGCATCAAGATCCTCGTCCTCTGCAACCTGAATACAAAAAATAGGATAGTCCTCCGCGTTCTTTGCGATCGCGGGCTCGATTAGAGCATTCCCCAACTCCGCGCAGACCAACCGAGTACATTCAAGCGCGAGCCCCTCAAGAGCCACGTTATCATTGATCGAATCACTCAGTTCGACCCACTGCCGCATTGTACCAGAAAAAAGAAGCCGAAAACGTAAGCAAATACCGCCGAAATCGGAGTACATCGTCAACTCGACACGGGGATCTGTTACAGAGCCCGGAATAATTTCGAGCGGTTCACACGAACGAGCAACATGCAGCAACACCCGATCAGGATCGTTTCGCGGAGCATTGACCCGCAATCCGTGGACACGATGACGCGCCCGCTCTACATCGATTGATGCGCCACTATCTACGGCAAAACAGATTGATACAGAGCCGTTATACTTGTTCATGGGTAACTATTCAGAACAATAATTTGAATGACATACCACAACCCCGCGTTCATGGGTGATCATTGGGCGGCTAGAGCACAGTCCCTTTAAGCAGGAGTGCAGCAACCGAAAAATAGGCGATGAGCCCTACAACATCGACAAGTGTCGCGACAAAGGGAGCGGAGGAGGTCGCTGGATCTGCGCCTAGAGAGCGAAGAATAAATGGAAGCATCGACCCAACGAGCGTTCCCCACATCACCACTACTATGAGTGATACCATTACCACAACCCCAATCAGTGCCCACTGTGGGCCATACGCCCCAAACGCACTGCCCCAGATTGTCACACGAACAAGCCCTAATATCCCAAGAACTCCGCCAAGGACGAGCCCCGATGCGAGCTCTCGTCTTAGTACCCTCTTCCAATCATTAAGCCTTATTTCACCGATCGCCATCGAGCGAATCACAAGGGAGGCCGCCTGACTTCCTGAGTTTCCTCCACTCGAAATGATGAGGGGCACGAATACTGCAAGAAAGACTGCACGCTCTATCTCTTTCTCGTAGAGAGCCATCGCTGAAGCAGTCATCATTTCGCCAACAAAGAGAACAATAAGCCACACGGCTCGACTTTTGATAAGTCGAATTAGTGGCGCCTTAAGATATGGCTCATCTAGCGCCTCAACCGCACCTAATTTCTGAATATCTTCTGTGGCCTCATCCCGCGCGACATCGAGCGCGTCATCCATAGTGACGATACCGATAAGGATAGCTGCCGAATCAACAACAGGAAGCACCGGTCGACCGTGGCGATGAAAGAGATTTGCGGCAACTTCTTGATCGTCCTGCGGATTAAGCGCAACAACACTCCTATCGCAAATGTCCTCTGCTCGGGCCTTTAAATCTGCGAGTAATAGATCGCCCGCATCAATTTGACCTATTAAGAGACCAGCCTCATCACAGACAAAAAAAACGGAGAGCGTATCACTCAAGCTCCCTCGCTCACGTATATAAACCAGCACCTCGGAAACCAACCATTCGGGGCGAACCGCGAGATAGTCCGGTGTCATCAGCCGTCCAACGCTATATTCGGGGTAGCCCAAAAGCGAGAGCGCAATAATTCGCTCCTCCTTTGCAAGAAGCCCCATAAGGCGGCGTACAAGCTTTGTCGGCATCTCCTCAAAGAGCGCAGTTCGATCATCGGCCGCCATCTCATTGAGGAAGAAGGCAACCCTATCAGAGCCAAGCGAATTTAGGAGTGACACCTGCGCATCGGTGTCTAAAAATTCAAAAACCTCAGTCGCGTGTTCCCTCGGCAGAATTCGAAAAACAACGATCTGTTCCTCTACGGGAAGAGCTGCAATACTGTCAGCGACAATCGCATAGGGGAGTTTTACAACAAGATCGCGCAGCTCATGGAGGCGTCTTTCGCGGACAAGCTGAACCATCTGAAGTGCAACTTCCGCTTCGCTCTCTCGCAGATGTTTCGCCAGTGTCTCGTTGCGCATCGGAAGATATCGGTTCTTTGGTGGAGTTGGATATTTGGGGGCTGCAACTTTTCGCCGTTCGCCGAAACTGGAGGAACTTAGGGCCCGCCAATAGTTTCCAGCAAGATGTAATTCTTAGCGAAAGGAAGTACTCTCGCCTCGCGAGCCGCCTCTAAAAACGGCGCATCTCTCAGGAACAGCTTATGAGAATTTTTTTTTCACCCTCAAAATGTTCCCATTTGCTCCGCGTCTTAATGCCCCGTGTGGCAATCCTCTGCGTAATCATGCTCTTGCTTCACGGGAACAGCAATAGCATGATCGCTGTTCATGCGGAGGACTCAACTGATCAAACGAGAACGAGTATGAATGAAGAGAAGCCTAAAGATACCTCTGAATTAAAGAAGCAGAAACTAACCCCTCTGCAACACGAGGTAACGCAGTGCGATGGAACTGAACCACCATTTCGGAATGAATATTGGGACAATAAGGCTCCCGGTATATATGTTGATATCATATCTGGCGATCCCCTTTTTAGTTCACACGACAAATTTGATTCTGGGACGGGGTGGCCGAGCTTTACCAAGCCTCTTGATCCCTCACGCGTAATCGGGCGGACAGACAACCGCCACGGGATGAGTCGCGTTGAGGTTCGCTCGACAGCGGCGAACTCACATCTGGGTCATGTGTTTGATGATGGACCAGCCTCGACCGGCAAGCGTTACTGTATTAATTCAGCTGCTCTTCGATTCATTCCAGCAGCGCAGCTCGCTGAGAAAGGGTATCCGGAGCTTGCCTCCCTCTTTCCCGCTATAGAGCAAAGCTCACCCGCACTCGCGCAATCGCCAACTCCTCCATCGATTGCAACTTCCGAACCTACAACGACCGAGACGATTTCGTCATCTGATGGTGCAAAAAAGAATGAACCGAATCAACAGCCGCATACCCGCGCTATCCTTGCGGGTGGATGTTTTTGGGGAATGGAGGAGCTAATTCGCGCTCTTCCGGGGGTAATCGATACTACTGTTGGTTACACAGGAGGCTCGTTGCCAAACCCCTCATACGAGAGCGTATCAACCGATAAAACGGGGCACGCCGAAGCTATCGAGGTTACCTACGACCAAAGTCAGCTCTCATTTGATAGCCTTCTCCGATTTTTCTTCCGCATTCATGACCCAACGACCAAAAATCGCCAAGGCAACGACATTGGAACACGGTATCGCTCAACTATCTTCGTAAGCTCGCCCGCCGAACGAGAGATCGCCGAGCGGGTCATTAAGGAAGTAGAGAAATCGGGCAAGTGGTCACGACCAGTCACCACCACCCTTGAACCAGCTGCCCCTTTTTATCCTGCTGAAGGATATCATCAGGATTATTTACAAAAAAATCCGGGGGGTTATACCTGTCATTATCTGAGAGGCGAATAGGCAGCGATTAAGTAAGTGAGACAAAAAATGAACCAAACTCCCCAGAATTAGCGATAGGTGGGGGAATGGTTACTTTCTCATGGTTTCGCTAGGGACAGTTATGGCATCCTCAATCGCAACTTCCACCGCAAACACCTCCCTCTCCCTCGGTCTAGGCGGATTGCTCAGACTGCCGAGAGTCGTGGATAACCTGGCGCTTCTTCTAATAGTGTGTCAGCTGTTGGATGGTATCGCAACTGCAGCGGGGATGCATCGATTCGGCATAAGCCTTGAGGGAAACTTCATTCTTCGAGAGACGATGAAGCTCATCGGAGTAATCCCAACCCTTCTTCTTGCAAAAGGCGCTGCTATTGGAATGACAATAGGCCTTCGACAAATGGGCTCTCAGGTAGTGTGGGTCGGTCAGGCTCTCTTGTTATTGTGCCTGGTGTATATCAGCGCAGCTCTTATCCCTTGGTTAATGATTCTCACACGGTAATACCCGTATCGGTGCCACTAAGAGTAAGGAAATTTTTTTGTGAAATCGAGAGACTATTGAGAATACTGAGGCTTCTACAAAAGCGATATCGCGCCAGTCACGAGAATAAACATAACTATAAAAAAAAGTATGACAGGGTCTCGGAGATAATACCGAACTCCACGCCCCTCAAATCCGCCAAGTCCATTTCGAAACTTTCTTCCTCGACGATTTTGTGTCTCATCTTCTGCAAACGCCACTAACATATCGTAGGCTGACTGATACCGACGCTTTGCATCCGCTTTAATCGCTTTCTCTATTATCCGATGATATTTTCGGGGAACCGTTAGGGGTAGCTCGTAAGGCACGACAAAATTTCGCTCTACGAGATAGGTTATTGAATCATTACCAGAGAACTTTGATAGCCATCGGGTACCAGAAACCATTTCGAACAACAGAAGACCAACACAATAGAGGTCGCTCCGAGCATCGTATCGATTTGATCTTATATATTCGGGGGGCAAATACTGAGCGGTTCCTAGTAAGACACCGGCCTGAGTGTCACGTGAGGTTCGCTTAATCTTCATCAAGCCAAAATCTGCGAGCTTAATCCCCGATTCCTCACAGTAAAGGAGATTTTCAAGCTTCAGGTCGCGGTGAAAAACCCCTCGACTATGAAGCTCGTGAAGCGCTGAAAGCAGCTGTCGAAAAATCGAATCAATCGATCCATACCCAAGAGATCCTGGCTTCAGATATCGGGATAGTTCCTTGCCCCGTACCAACTCCATCGTATAAGCAACTGTATGGCCGAGCGAAATAAAGTCGTATGCTCGAACTATATGTGGATGATTAATTTCCTGAAGAAGCGCGACCTCAGCTTCAAACCGCGATAGCGTTAGGGCATCGAATACCCCGGAATTAGTGAGGACCTTTAGCGCAACCTCTTCCCCACCTCGCTCATTATCTTTAACATGAAAAACTGCAGCAGCCCCACCCGAACCGAGCACTTTGATCAACTCAAACCGCTTCGCGAGAAGCGGTTGAGTCGTTATCATACGCGACGCTTCGTTGGTCGTTTTAGCCACTCGCTTAATCCTTGATCGTTATTACCAACAAAAGAGATCTTCCGCCGCGCCGAATCTCTATCGAACCGCTCGGCTGCACCTTTAGAAGCGCAACATACTCCGGGAAAACCCGCGAATCTCGAATCACAAAACCATGAGCTGACACTATAACATCAGCATTTTCAAGTCCTAGCAATTGGTACACACTCTGGCTTTTTACCCCAAATATTCTGTACTCAGGTGTATTGTCTCCCTCATAAGTTTGACCCTTCAGAATCGGTATCAAACGAACGCCATCGGCGACTCCACTCTCCTGCAGTCGACGAACCAGCTCTTGACGGGTTATCACAATCTCTTTTCTTGCAATATCAGAAGGTAGGATGCGAGGTTGACCCTCAGGAGCATCTTTTTTGGCAAAAAATCCTAGCGAAGAACATCCCGTTAAAAACAGCGATATACTAAACGCCACTCCGACGACCGGTCTAATAATCCATTCTATTTTCATCAAACTATCCCTATGGGAAATTGGTGACTACTAAGCGGGCTCATCTCAATAGACTCGAGATGTCCAACGAGAATATGAAATAATTCTTCTCTTGATTAACTTTTGATCTGAAGCGGACAAAGCACCGCCCGCTGCTCCGACGAGTAGTGCTGGCAGCGCAACCGCTCCGCCCTTACAATCGACTCCGCGTTCACCAGAGTATCAGATAGGTGGTCATTCACCACTAGGTAGTTAATCACCTTTTCATTGCGGTGAAACAGCTCGAACTCACTCGCCGCCGTCTGGAGCCGAATTCGGAGATCTTCTTCCGAGCCTCCTCGAGCCCGAAGCCGCTCCGTTAACCTTTCAACAGAGGGAGGGACGAGAAATATTATAACTGCACTTTCTGGGTATCGGTCTTGAAAGAAAAACGCTCCGCGAATGTCGATATCGAACACTATATCGTGCCCTGCTATGCGAGCCTCCTCAAGAGTCTTTTTCAGGGTGCCGTATAGATTACCGTGAGTCTCCTGCCACTCAACGAATTCCCCTCGTCCAATTCGCGCCTCGAATTCGGATCGTGAAAAAAAGTGGTAGCTTATGCCATCAACCTCCCCTGGCCTTGGAGGACGAGAGGTCGCTGTTACACATTTTCTGAGTGTTTGATTAAAACGGGAGATTAAATGCTCACGGACGGTAGTTTTCCCACTACCTGCTGGTCCAACAAGTATAAAAAAGAGGGGGGTTCCAGTCATACAAGATATCTCCTCCCTCTACATATATTACTGGAAGATGGGGGCTTTTTTCTAATTTTTTTTCGCCGTTACCGATGTATGGGCTAAAAATAGATTTCAAACGAGCTAAAAGATGAAGCTAAATCTTTTCGAGCTTGCTCATTACTCAATATTTTGTACCTGCTCTCGAATCCGCTCCAGCTCGCCCTTTATCTCGATCACCAGTTGTTGTACCGATGCATCCTGAGCTTTTGAGCCGATCGTATTTGTCTCGCGACCCAGCTCCTGAATAATAAAATCAAGTCGTCGACCGACCCGACCTCCATCGAGGTTCTTTTCCAACTCTTCAAGGTGTACGCGGAATCTCACCAACTCTTCGGTAATATCCGATCGCTCTGCGAGTATCGCGACTTCTTGAGCAATTCGCTCCTCGGAGACCGAACTATCTTCAATCAGCCGAGATATTCGTTGCCGCATTCGGTTCCGAATTCGGTCAGAAACTGATTCGACTGTTTCGGCTATCTCAGAGTGATATCCCTTAAGACGCTCTCGCCTCTCCCTAAGATCGAGCGCAAGCCGTTCGCCTTCCACTTTTCGACTCGCGACAAAACCATCAACTGCCTCTCCAAGTGAATCGAGCACCAAAGAGATCCACTCAGCCTCACTAAAGCTCACAGGATCGGGGCTCAACAGAGAATCGTAACGACCAAGGATTTGAAGGAGTGCTTGTTGACGAATTTCATCACTGCAAAAGGATAGACCAGTCTGCTCAAATGCTTGCTGATAGAGACGAAGGATTGACTCCAGTTTAGGTCCATCAAGAGAAATGGCACCGCCCGCGCTTCTTTCATCAACCGCACTCACCACAACATCGACTCGGCCTCGCTCCACCGAGCCAGCGATCACCTCACGAATCGAACGCTCGAGAGAAAAGCTCACCGCCACCCCCCGAATGTTTACCTCCAGAAACCGATGATTCACCCCTCTAAGTTCGACCTGGCAGCCTCTTCCCGCAATCAATCGACGAGACTGTCCGTGACCCGTCATGCTCAACAAACTCATACTTACCTACAAGATGCTACAAAATAGCTAATCGCTCTGGATGCTCGGCGAGAACCTGACGCAACTTGGCGCGGAGCTGCTCTATGGTAATCGCAACTGTTCCTAATTCAGAAACCACGATTCCTGCAGCGATATTGGCTATCATCCCGGCGACAAGTGGTGTTGCTCCCGCTGCAAGAAATGCCGTAAAAACAGCCGTCACACAATCACCAGCACCACTTACATCGAAAACTTGTTGGGCCTCTGTCGGAAGATGATACTCCTCTCCCTCATCTGGTCCCACGAGCACAAGACCCATTTCAGCAAGGGTCACCATCATCATCGACGACTGCCACTTATCACGCAGTTTCCAGGCGGCTTCAAACGCTGACCGCCTATCGATTATCGAGATCCCCGAGGCCGCTTCGGCCTCACGCCGGTTAGGCTTTGCGATACTAATGCCGCGGTACATCGCAAAATTTAGTTTATTAGGGTCGACTATTACCGGCACGCGACCATCTGTCACAGATACTGACTCACTGGCTCTTTCAATAAGAGATGGCGACACAGCTCCCTTGCCATAGTCAGATATTACGATTGCATCGCTCCCTGCGGCCTGGGCCTGCATCATCGCGGCTAACCCGCGCTGCATCGGCAATTCACGAGGAGCTGCATCCTCGCGGTCAATCCGGAGCATCTGGTACATACCAACCATGACCCGAGTTTTGAAGGTCGTTGGACGGTTACGCTCTATCAAAACCCCCTCGTGTCCAATCCCCGCCTCTTCGAGAAGTCGAACAACCGTACGCCCCTCTTCGTCATCACCAACCAATCCACAAAGCTCGCATTGAACTCCCAGTCCTCTAAAGTTTCTCGCTGCGTTTGCGGCTCCCCCAACCCGATCTTCAATTCGCTTTACATCAACAACCGGCACCGGGGCCTCAGGGGAGAGCCGGTCTGAACGCCCCCAGACGTAACGATCGAGCATAATATCGCCCACAACGAGAATCCGAACGTCGCGCAATCGCTCGACCAATTCGAAAATCCTCTCAGCATTTGTCAATCTATAGGGATTCATAATTTGTAAAGGTTGAGCGTTATAATGAGAATTATCGCAAATTATCCGAAGCCTACCGCGTCGAGGCCGCCGCAACTACCTGGGCTACCATCTCTGATGGCGCGTGGAGCCGCATACATAGGTTGTTAAGGCCAGGACAGCTGCGACGCCAGCACGGCGCGCACCCGATCGCCGGAATTATCGAGAACGGTTCACTCCCAAACGGAGCAACCCGTTTCGGATCGGTCGGTCCGAAGATCGTCACATAGGGGGTCCCCACTAAGGATGAGAGATGTCCCGGACCAGAATCAGGTCCAATCACCGCCGCACTTGAGGCGAGCACGCCCATGAGCTGGCCAAGGTTTGTTGAGCCCGCAACATTGATTATTCGCGGTCCTCCCGCAGAGACCTCCGCTATTTCCTTTCCTAAGGCTGCCTGAGTTTTATCCCCTAACAATACAACCGAGAAATCTGTCTCCTTTAATATTCCCGATATCAGCTGTTGATACCCCTGCTTGGGGAGGTCTTTAGTGGGCCAGGTTGAGCCCATTACTACCCCTACTCGGCGGCCGGGCAATCGCACAACTTCGTCTGGCAAGAGTGGAAGAAACTGCTCGCGGCGAAATCCCCCCGAATGATCTAGTCCCTCCTCAATCCCCAACGCCGTAAGAAACGCGCGATAAAGCTCCATTTTTGATTCTGAATCGGGGATGAAGCCACACTGCTCCGTATTAAATAGCCAATTGCCCTCTTTGGCATTTTTTCGATTCACCCCAACGCGACGAGGAGCACCCGTGGAAAATGAGAACAATCCACTCTTTAGATGACGCTGCAGATCAAGAACCAGATCAAAGCGGCTTTGCCGCAACCGCCATAAAAGTTCGGCGCTCTCCCACCAGCGACTCCGCACGAACTCATACACGGTGTCCACTCGCTCGTTGAGCCGAACAAAAGATGCGCTCTTAGTCTCAACTAGCCACGAGATATGCGCATTCGGAAAGCGCCGACGAAGTGGCGGGATTATCGTTGAACCTCTAGCGACATCTCCAAGCGCCCCTAGAAGTACTATCAAAATGTTTCGTGGTTCTCCGATAGCTGTCACATTCTGCTCCCTACCTGCATCAGAAATGTACGCATGATCAATGGCTCGCGATATCTCGTCGGCGAAGCGCGGAGCAGAGAACTTCTGTGAGCACCTCGGAGAGATTATGCTTAATAACTGCTCGCCGCCAACGTCTAAGATAACGTTCTGCAAGTCTCCTACGCTCTCTTCCCGTGACGATTCGGGCTTTGTCAAAATCGACGATAGAGAGACGACCCTCCTCATCGACAACTACGTTCCCGGGATGAAAATCAATATGAAAGACCCCGTTCGCGATTAACTTCTCTACTAAAGGAACAAGCTGTCGCGCCACCGTTTGAGCCCGCGCTTCATCAACTCGGCTAATATCTGCCAAGGTACGCGTATTCTCGATATGACGAGTAACAAGCCATGCTCGATACCATCGCCCTCCTCGCCAAGCAAAGGCAACGGGTTCCGGCGCCGGAATACCGAGAGCCCGAACCTTTTCCAACACCTCAAATTCCCGCTCCGATCGAACCTGACCAGCACGAAAGTGAACCGATGAACGCAGAAAACGGAGTGCCCCACCTCGACAATATTTCTTAATGACGACCGGACCAATACCCGAAAGATGAGCAAACCTTACAGCCGCACGTCCCGCCAACCCTTCTCTTGGCCCCTCCGCCTTATCATGAAGGCACGCGAGCAGCTCCTGTTGAACGGGCTGAGGAAGCTCCAGTTTTGCACCCAAATTAATTCGCCCCAGACTGTAGCGGTGTCGAGAAGGCGCAGTTTTAGTGATTAGCAAAGCATCCTCCGAAGAGTGTTTACCCTGGCCCGTCCAAGATGGGGGTACAAAAAAAATCGTGTTAATTAAAAAGGAGTACTGAAATTAAGAGAGCGGACACGAAAAGAACTATAAGTGCAGCAGCAATCCATCGCCCCTCACTCGTATTCAAAAATGGCCCCGGACGAGGAGGAGGTGGAGGAAGAAATGCGAGAGAGTCCTGAGCAAGAGGTCGACCCTCGCCCCCGGCACTGGTTCCGATAAACCGAGCCGCTAGCTCCGCACCATCTGTTCCAAGAAGTTCACCATCCCGTTCCCTGCCTGAAGCCATATCTCCAAAACGGGGCCTCTGCACCCACGAACTGCCGTCGGAAGTGGTCCGATCCGAGACATCCCATGTATCCTTAGATAACCGAGACCCGTTTTTCCCTTGATCCCCACCTTGATGAGGTAACTGAACGAAAATCTGATAATCGCCGATTGCTATTTCATCTCGATCAAAAAGCTCGACCGGCAAAACTACCTCTTCACCGTTCTTCTTACCGACGAGCAATCCCGATTCTCCTTTGGCGGATAAGCAACCGTGACGAACATCAAAGACTAGTGATGCCCGAGACGATGCTGCCGAGGGGAGAGGTAGGTCTCCGCGCAATCCACCCACCGAGGCCGCAACTCCCTCGTTCGGAATCGAGAATTCGCGAAGGAATTCCCCTTTTTCCAACACCAACAAACAGGCCTCCACAAAAGGACCGACACGCCCATGTTCCTCGAGCCGCACTATCGCGTCCCCGACCTGAAGTACATCTCCTCCACGGACCGAATACCAATGGTCCGCCCTCAGCTGATTACCGTTAATCCAGCTTCCATTAGTGCTCCTGAGATCTTTAAAAAACCAAAAGTCAGCTTTTTTCGAGAGGATCCCATGCTCAAACGAAATAGCGTCGCCTACAAGAGGAACGCGGGCATCAGAGCTTCTTCCAACTATAGCGTCGCCACCATCAATACGAGCGATAAGACCTGCGGTCCCTTGAGAGACATCAAAAATTGAGAGCTCGCCAAACATGTTCCCCAGGTGTTCGAAAGATTGAAAGCCAAAGTACCGCTCAAATGATAACGCTTTACCGTGTGATGGGGCAAGGCACTGAACCGGTCCGGTGTATGGAGCGGTTTAATAAGGTCGTCAAATTTTCTCCACTTTGCTGACTTTGAGACCAGCAGTACGATTCCTCTATAACGACAGTGAGGGCAATATGAAGACTGTTTTTCCGGTCTGGCAGCAGCCCCACAGCGCAGCTATTCAGGTGCCTGGTGACGAATCAAACGGTCTTAACACCCCCGAGGCTAAGCGAAGGCTGAGTAAGTTTGGACCAAATGAATTTCCCCCTCCTCCGCGCCCTCGCCTTATTCTGCGCTTCATCAATCAGCTCACCCACTTCATGGCGCTCCTTCTCTGGATTGCGGGAGTGCTTGCGTGTGTTGCGGGCACTCCCCTAATTGGATTTGCAATTTGGTCGGTGGTGCTTATCAATGCTCTTTTTAGCTTCGCGCAGGAATATCGCGCCGAGCGAGCCTTAACGGTTTTAACAGAGCTGCTCCCTCTTAAGGCAAAGGTGTATCGAGATGGAGCTCTTGTTACAATACCCGCTCGGGAGATTGTAGTAGGCGATCTTATTGAACTTGAAGCGGGCGATAAGATCCCAGCCGACGCGCGACTTATCGGGACTGAGGGACTCCTCGTTGAGATGTCAGCGATTACCGGAGAGTCTGTTCCAGTTGTTCGAGAGGCGCTCGCTCTTCCGGCTGAGGAGGGTGGGGACCCCGCTAATAATATTCCCAGACAACGTGTGGGCGACATCACGACGATAGTCCTCGCGGGCACAACTGTCCTCTCTGGTACCGCTCGAGCTATCGCCTACGCAACCGGGCCCCACACCGAGTTTGGCCACCTTGCCCGATTAGCGACCGCCGCTGAAAAAGCCCCAAATCGATTGGAGGTTGAAACAAGTCACATCGTACAGGTGATAACGATCCTCGCGTGCTCAATGGGAGCAGCCGTATTTCTCGTCGCCTATGGAGTCATGGGGCTTCATCCACTCGACAGTCTCTTACTCGGAATCGGTATCCTTGTTGCAAATGTGCCGGAGGGATTACTTCCAACTGTGAGTGTCGCTCTCGCACTCGGGGTGCAACGAATGGCTCGCTGCAACGCCCTCGTCCGAAAATTGTCCGCTATCGAGGGACTCAGCGCCGTCTCGGTACTTTGCACCGACAAAACCGGCACACTCACACTCAATAGTATGACTGTGCAGAAAGTATGGACCGTTGATGGCGCAGAGGAGAGGCTCGTTTGCGGAGACCAAACCGAGCACTCGTACCCTCCTCTTTCTCTCTCAGCCCGAACAGTTCTCACCGCATCAGCGCTCTGTTGTCACCATCGGATTGGCTCCGGAGATAAAGCTTCAGCGCTAATATCTGAAGCTTTAGGGGGATCTTCCGCGACGACCGATCCAACCGAAACTGCCATCAGAGAGGCTGCCTTACAAAGAGGATTATCTCCTCAGGAATATTCCGCCAACTTTTCCATCATTCAAGAGATTTCTTTCGATTCGCACCGTCGAGTTATGAGTGTCATCATTGATCACAGCGGAGAAAATATCGATGAATCCCCCCTCACTCGAATCTCCAAAAGCCGCTCGATCCTAATCACAAAAGGAGCACCCGATGCCCTACTTCATCGCTCCACCAATCTCTTTTCAAATGGCTCAGTGATACCGATATCAGCAGAGCTACGAGGTGAGCTTCAATCACGATACAACACGATCGCTCGGGAGGGATTTCGGGTGCTCGCAGTAGCGCTCCGTTCGATTGAGCCAGCGGCAGCGATTACACCAGCGACCACATCACGTGATGATCTTGAGCGAGATCTAATCCTTCTTGGTTTTATAGCCCTTTTTGACCCAATCCGACCCGAAGTCCCCGCCGCCATCGCAAAGTGTCGCACCGCAGGAATATCGGTTTGTATGATCACAGGTGACCACGGCGCAACAGCTCGTGCAATCGGGGAGATGATCGGACTTCACGGCATTGAGAGTAGACCAATTACCGGCGACGAGGTCGCTTCGATGACCGATAGTCAGCTCCGAAATGTTCTGCATACCGGACGGACTGCTATCTTTGCTCGAATGGATCCTGAACAAAAACTTCGTCTTGTAAGAGCGTTCCGCGATCTCGGACATGTAGTCGCCGTAACGGGAGATGGCGTCAACGATGCGCCCGCCCTGAAAGCGGCGCATGTCGGTTTTGCGATGGGTCAACGGGGAACTGATGTTGCTCGTGAGGTCGCAGATGTCGTTCTTCTTGATGACAATTTTGCTACGATCGTATCGGCAATCGAACAGGGTCGTGCAACATTCGACAATATTCGGCGTTTTTTGACCTACATCCTTGCATCAAATATACCCGAGCTTGTTCCTTTCGTCTGCATGGCCGCACTCGGCATCCCTCCGGCCCTCACGATTATTCAGATCCTACTCGTTGATCTTGGCACCGATTTAGCGCCAGCTGTTGCGCTGGGTATGGAGAGACCAGCTAACGATACAATGCAGCGTCCGCCGATTGCTCCGGACGAGCGTCTCTTAAACTGGCCCCTTGTCGGCAGAGCGTACGGCCTACTCGGTGTTGTAGAATCAGTCGCTGCGATGGGTGCTTTTTTTCTAGTTTGGTTTTCGGCCGGTTTTTCTCTCGAAGAGATGCGTGCAGCAACCCCAAGCATCATCCGAGGAACAGCATCACCCGAGATAACCTCTCTCTATGCAACAGCAACCGCTGCAACCTTTCTCACCATTATCGGCTGTCAAATGGGCAATGTATTTGCATGTCGCTCAGACAGTCTCGCTACCTGGCACCAATATCCTCCAACGAACTGGCTTCTTTGGGGAGGGCTCGGGATGGAGGCTCTCATCCTCCTCCTTATCGGCTATTCTCCCGTAGGCTTCCAACTATTCAAAAACGCCCCTCTTTCATCTACGGTCTGGCTTTGGCTGCTGGCATCGCCGATAGTTTTGATCTTAATTGATGGGGTTTGGAAGTGGTGGAGAGGCAAGATTAGGGGAAAATAGCTCACCATAGGCAGAAGTATCGCAATCGGGTACCCTTGCGTATCTGCCAATCTTCAGGCGAGCGAAGGGAAATTACAGAGCATGACATTCTTCACACCCCCACCCAAACCAATCCACCTAATCCTCAACCACGACCTTCGTTGGGCGCTCCAGAGTGGGTTTCCATGGATATATGCCCCTGCAGTAACTATTCCCCCTCACGCAAGGACGGGGGATTTTGCGCTCCTCAAAGATGGCAAAGGAAATATCCTCGCGAAAGGATTTTGCGACCCTCAATCTCACCTCGCATTTCGAGTTTTAAGCGTTGAAAAGCCCCCATTTAATGATGATGTCATCATAGCTCGTCTTCGGCGCGCAGAGGATCTTAGACGAGCGATTATCCCTGCTGACACCACCGCATTCCGACTAATCAATGGCGAAGGAGACTATCTGCCAGGGCTGGTTATCGATCAATACGGTTCTACGACAGTGATAAAAACTGATGGTGCTGGTCCAGCTGCATTTTGGAATGCGGAAGCGATCGCTTCTTGGCTCACCAAGCACCGCTCGATCGATACTGTCTATCTCCGCAACCGAGAGTCCGATAAAAAAGAACCCGCTCGCCTACTCGTCGGATCGCCAACCTCACCTGAGGTCACTATTCTCGAACGAGGACATAAATTTATAGTTAATGTGGTCACCGGCCAAAAGACGGGATTTTTCATTGATCAGCGAGAAAATAGAGCGATGGTCGGCCAACTTTCAACTGGTCGGCGAGTTCTTAACCTGTTTGGCTATACCGGCGGATTCTCAATTTACGCAGGTCGCTCCGGTGCACACTCGGTCGACACGGTCGATATAGCTGCGCCCGCCATCGCTCTTGCAGAGCGCAATTGGAAGCTCAATGATCTTCCTCCAGCTCTTCACAACGGCCACGTAGCAGATGTATTTGATTTTCTCGCAAACGCAAAAGAAGCCCGTCAACAGTGGGATCTTATCATCGTCGATCCCCCGTCGTTTGTTCATCAATCAGCACAGGTCGAAGCAGCCCTTGCTGCCTATGAACGACTATTTACCGCAGCCGCTCTTGTCGCAGCACCCCACGCCATCATCGCTTTTGCCTCCTGCTCGAGCAAAATCACAATTCCTGCCTTCGAAACCACAATTCGACGTTCTATATCGCTGGCCCGGCGCCGCGCCCGTACTCTCGCAATAAACACCCAACCACCCGACCACCCCTATCCATTGGCGTGTGAAGACCTGCAGTATTTGCGGTTTGTGGTGGTTGAGGTGGAGTGAAGAGAGGGACCGCAAATAAAAGAACAATTACACCAAGAAACGGGATTATTGAGCTTTCATTTCGGAAAAAACGTGTCTCTGTTATTATAGATTGTAACGGCTTTCAGTTTACCCGATATAACAACCGAAATATCGACCTAATTTCCCTCAATATTTATCAGCTCGACTCTCTGAAAAAAACGTTGCAAAATCGAACCTCATAGTCCCTCTATTTTAGGTAAATTTCTCCTTTAAATTGGCAAACTGGGGCCATTTACACTTCCCAAACCGATGAAACACCCCCTCACCCTCTTTTTCACCTCCAGCCTCATCCTCACCCTTGCGCTATTTATCACTCCATGGGGGCGGCCGCCTCTTTTTGAGGTTGAGGAAGGGGTATCAAAGGTGAGAGATTTTATCATGGTTTTCTCGACGGTGGTGGCGTATTGGTGGCACGGCGCTCCGGGAATCGCGAGTCGAGAGGCGATAACGCTAGCGTTCGAGCAGGTTGTGGGAATGGAGGTATCGCAAGGTGCGACTGTTATGCCGAACGCTTTTTCGCCGACGGTTCTCCTTATCTGGGCACCTCTTCTTATTCCGGTTCGTATCTCGATGAGTCTTGCGTTCTCAACTTGGCTTGGGATATCGCTCGGAGCGATACTTACCCTTTTGCAAAGAATTTGGATGCAGATTCGCTCTGCCGGTCCCCTTTCCCGTGATTGTTTATTATTTGGAACATTCGGGACTATCTTTTCGCACGCCGGACTTACCTGTTTACATCTTGGTCAGGCAAGTATTTTCGCACTCGCGGTTAGCGGATGGATATTACAGCGGCTTATTGGAGGAAAACAAAATAAAATAGATCCACTAATCGATGGAGTTCTTCTTTTTACCCTCTCCCTTAAATTACACTACTTTGCGATCGGCGCTGCGCTTCTTTTCATGGAACGACGGTGGCGAGCACTCTCGATTGGCATAATATTGTCCGTTGGCGGAGGGATACTCGTTGATCCCTTCGGACATAACAGAGTTATTCTCGATTTCATCGCAACCCTTCGCCGCTATTCATCAGGCCAGATCGGTTCAGATGGTTTTTTATGGGATGGTTTTGGATCAGACACCCCCACCTGGCTTACAATTTCAGCTCACCATTTAGATGACAATGTGCGATTTCTGATCAACTCAGCTGCAGTCGGAATTGGAGGTTTTCTCTACGCGCTGCTATTTTGGAGAGGCTCAAAGATGGCACCCCGTGCGCGTCTTGTGGCGACTGCGTCTTTGGTGTGTGGCGTATATCTCTGTTTTTCGCCGTACGTTGGTTTTTATGATCAGATATTAATATTTCTCCCCCTCACTGCAGCGATCAATCCAGATATTCGATACAGCCGATGGATGCCTTTTGCAATCTTTGGCATTCTTGAGGTGGCCCTCTTAAAGATGGAGCCGATGGTGATCGGTTTTGTGATTAAGGTAGGAGTGTTAGGATTTTTGGCGTTGTGGGCGATGGTCACCTCGGCACACCGTAACAGCACAAAAGGATATTCCCCATCCTCCGGGAGCACCACTTTTCTATGACACCTACTTCAACCCTTTCACGGCTCTCAATCTGGCTGCCATTAGGTATGGCTCTTCTTTTTATTAGTCTTTTTCTCGGTGTCGGGTGGTTGCCGTGGGACGATGGAATGCTCGGCCAAACAGCCCTCCGAGTTTTGCAGGGAGAGATTCCCCATCGAGATTTTGTTGATCCCTACACAGGATTACTCACTCTCGGTAACGCTGCCATTTTTCGGATTTTTGGGGTTGATCTAATTTACCTTCGATGGCCGCTCTTTGCTGCGTGCGTCGTTTTTACGTTTTGTCTCTATCGACTATTCTTACTCTTCCTCTCTCCACCTTCGGCAGCCTGGGCAACAGCAGGCTCCCTAATGGCCACAGTTCCTAACTATTTCGTCGCACTTCCCTCTTGGTATCTTCTCTTTACCTCTGGAGCTGCTTTTTTTCTTATCGTGCGGTGGATACAAACAGACCGAGCGTTCCTATTATTTGGTGCTGGCGTCCTTCTGGGTATAGCAACAGAGATAAAGATAAACGCACTTTTTTTTACCTATGGAGCCGTGCTTTCGGTATTGTTTGCAACATCAATAATATTTCAACCAGCAGAAAGACATGATCCTTCAAATCCAACCCAATCGCTCTCTTTTTGGGCACTTTCTTTAGCTGCGATTGCAGGAATTGCAGGAATCGGATTACTCATTTCCCCCAGATTATCACTAGGCACTATTTACCTATTTTTTCTCCCCGTTATCTCAGTATGCGGAGCTTCGGCTTTTTGGTGGTACCGACACGGCGCACCCTCCATAAAGATATTGTGCAAGAAAGTACTCCCCCTTCTGCTTGGTTTTGTACTCGTGTGGGTCCCTTTTTTGCTCTATTTTGGGATATATGGGGATATTCGGCTTTGGTTGTATGGTGTTTTTGTATCACCTCAGGCCAGATTTTCGACCGCAGCTGTTTCTCCACCAGATCTTATTCTGATCTTTCTACCACTTATTTTTTTCATACGAAGATTTTCGCGTCGTGATATCAAGATAATCTCGATTATCCTCGGGATAGTGATGATTGCACTCGTGAGCATCGAACCAAGATGGGGGGAAGAACAATTCTCAACCTATCCAAAAATCTTGTGGCCTCTAATGCTCGGGATAATTCCGTGGATTATAGCTCGGGCTTGCTGGATTGTCCTTGACCTCAGAAATCAACCTAATCGACAACCCCACGAACGGGCATACCTCTTTGCAATTTGTTGCTGGGCAGCGTTTTGGAATCTAAATCAATACCCTTACACGGGTTCTGGCTACCTTCTGTACTCAGTAATCCCGATACTCGTCACGATAGCGGCAATTTCTAGAGATACCTTATGGGGCACCCGTCCTATCGCAATAATCCAGTGGGGCTCGGCGACGGTCGCTATGATGCTTGGGGTGCTTCCGCGTATAACGCCTCTTCTGCCTCTTCGCGAACCCGGCAGAGACCTTCACATTCCCCTTGCAATGAAAGGTGCTTCGATTCTAGTATCAAGGGAAGATTTTGATCGATACCATTGGCTCATTCCCGAGGTACAGAAAAGGGCAGGAAACGGTGCTGTCGTGGCGTTTCCCGAGCAGCCTCACATATATTTCCTTGCCGAAAAGAAAAACATTACTCCTATTCTATACGAGTTACTCGGTTCACCGGGACGTGCTGAAGCCGACCTGATAACGCCGATTAAAGACGATCGGGTGCGGGCCGTTGTAACGTGGATTGCAACTCTTGAAGATCCAGGAGCAGCATACTTAGACACGATTCTCCGCGAACGTTTTCCTAACCGCGTAACGGGGCATGAAATGGTGGTATTATGGCGTTAAAGTTCCCTCGTGAGCAGCTTTTGGAAAATCCAGTTCCTTATGCGTTGTGGCAGTGTCCCGCCGTAAAGCAGAAAGTTGCCCATTTCCTCGCAAAAGCTGATCGTGGTGAGTTTCCGCGCCCCGAGCAAGAGTGGCGAGCGCTCCTCGACGAAACAATTCATCCACAACTATTTCAGCGATACGATGTCGGAATCGGGCCACTTCCACTGTGGCGATTTTTCATGGCTGAGGCGAAACGGTGAGTTGCGAGACAGTGAGTAGCGAAACGATCGGTGCACGACTCTCGATTGCGGTCCCGCTCTTTAACGAGGAAGCTGGTGTGCCCGAGCTGATTAATCGCCTTCGCGCGGTTCTCGACGGGCTTGAAGGAACAGGCCACGAGGTAATTCTCGTTGATGATGGAAGCTCTGATAATACCAAACAATCGGTCCATCAATTAATAAAGGGCGATAGTCGATTCTGCTTGCTTGCTCTCTCCCGCAACTTTGGCCATCAGGCCGCGGTTACAGCAGCACTCGACCATTGCGAAGGGGACTACATCGCAGTGATTGATGGAGATCTTCAAGATCCTCCCGAGGCTATTCCACTTCTTTTTGCAGAGGCTAAAAACGGTTTTGATGTTGTATTTGTCCAGCGACAGGACCGAAAAGAATCACCTCTTTTGCGGCTCTGTTACGCAACCTTTTATCGGCTCCTTCGCTCTCTTTCTGATACCGAAATCCCTCTCGATGCGGGAGATTTCTCGATAATGACCCGGCGAGTCGTTGAACAGCTTCGCGCCAATCGTGAACACCGCCGATTTATAAGGGGGCTTCGCGCCTGGATTGGTTTCCGTCAAAAAGGAATCGCCCTTCCTCGCGACGCTCGAAAACACGGCGAGAGCAAATACTCTTGGTATAAATTGATAAAACTCGCAGCTGATGGAGTGTTTTCATTTTCAACGACACCAATTCGAGCTGCAACGGTGGTTGGTTTTTTTGCAACGGTATCATCAAGTTTGTATGCATTTTATGCAATTCTAGAGCGCATTTTCCTCGGAACTTCCCCGAAAGGTTTTACCGCCATAGTCGTTCTTATCTCTTTTTTCTTCGGCCTACAGGTAATTATCCTCGGCATAATCGGCGAGTATATTGGACGAATATATGAGGAAGTTAAGGGACGACCACTCTATATAGTTGATGATCTGCGCCGAGGATAGTTTATAAGCTCAAGCTTTTTTGGGAGCAGTATGTTTCCAAAAAATATTAATCACTTTCACCCTCCCGCTTATTCTCACTCGTTCGTATACTGCCCCTACAATCAGGTCTTTTCCTCTGGATAAAAGCCATCTGCCGGTCGCCATCAACCGCGCGTGAATACATCTGTGAGGCAGCCATGAATACCACATCTGAGCGAAACTCCACTTTTATCTCCTCTATTCTTCGAGAAACGCCGCGACTGACCGATGAGCGGGTTATTAGAGCTATGGCCTCGGTGGATCGAGCGTTATTTGTACCACCATCGTTCCGTTCGCGGGCGTATGATACTGCGGTGATTTCTCTTGATGGATACACCCTTTCGGAGCCTGGATTAGTGGGCTTGATGATTCAATGGCTAGATCTTAGGCCAAATGATGTCGTTCTTGATATCGGAAGCGGAAGTGGATACCACGCCGCAGTTATGTCCCGTCTTTGTCGTACCGTATATGGTGTAGAGGTGCTGCCCCATGCGGTTGAGCGCTCGCGAGCTGCGCTGAGAGCTGCACAGTGCGACAATGTATATGTCCGCTGTGGTGACGGGTGGGACGGATGGGGCGAGTACGCTCCATATGATGCAATAAATGTTGCGTGTGCGGCGGAGCGACTTGCTCCATCCCTTCTCAGACAGATGAAGAGCGGTGCTCGGATGATAATTCCGCTCAGTGACGAGGAAGATAGCACTGCGAGTGATTGGCAGCAGCTCGCCCTTATCACAAAGCGCGCACACGAACCGCTCGATCCAAACGGGCTCCCCCCCTTCACTCGCCAAAACCTCTCCTCTGTTCGATTTGTGCCCATGGTGCATGGGCATCATTGAGGGTAAAGCAAAAAGCAATTCCGTTTTTTTTCTCACGCTCGCGCAAAGGAAGTGAAGAGTCTCCTCTCCTCCCCCTGCGCTGCCACTACATTTTGCTATGCTCGTGCTTAGTTGGCACTCACGATTAACTGCGGAAGCACTTGCAATCTATGCCGCACGGATTGAAACCTTGCGAACTCCTTTTTCTGCACCCGGTTTTTTCGGGAGCACAATCCGCAACACGCCGTGACGAAGAGTACAATCAATCGCCTCCTGATTAATCGCATATGCAAGGGGTATAACACGCTCGAATCGCCCATAGGCTGTTTCGTGGTAAGTCACCTCCCCTTCGACCTTCTCCTCTTCATAACGTTTTTCCCCTTTGATGGTGAGGTAATCATCACCAAGTGAGATATCGATCTCTTTCTCTGACATCCCGGGCAATTCACACCGAACAATCAGCTCCTTATCGCTCTCTTTGAGATCGATTCGAGGAGAGTAACGAGTACGACCCTCCGTTAATGCCGAAGGCAGATCGGTCGAAAATCCCGGCATAAAACCCTCAAATAGATGATTTATCTCTGATTGCAATCGGGTAACTGGATCTAACCGCATCAGCCCCTTTGATTCCTCTCTCCACGGTACCAAATCACGAAGCCTCATAATGCCTCCTGTACGATGTAGGTTGGTTAAACGACCGGAATACAGCTCCATCGAGAACCACTACAACTGTGCGGAACAATTCTTTTCGAGAAGCTGCTTCCACCCTCTAATTAGTCAGTATGAATAAATGGGTCAATAGAGAAAAAACCGCTAAAAAGGGCCATTTTTGGAACAGGAGATGGACTGATCAAACTCTTTATTCCGACCCAGCCACCACCCGTTTTTTACTCAATGAATTTAATAAACAATTCGCCCAAAAATCATATAATTCCTATCCGAGGTCTACCTTCAACTCTATTCCTCCTGATTGTTTCGTTTCTCATATTTCGGTACGATATACGCATGAGAATTCCGTTACCCTCCATTCCTCTTGGATCGATTGCTGGCACCTCGATTGGTCTTAACCTCTCGGTTGTATTCCTAGTGCTTGTTATAGCGGGAGAATCGAATTTCTCGGGCCAGCAGACCCTTCTCTTTGGACTTGCCGTTGTTGCATCGCTGATTATTCATCTCCTCTTGCACCTTGCCGTGGGGAGATTAACCGGTATCCCTGATTTCTCCCGCGAAGTTATTCTGATGCCGTTTGGTGAAATGGGGCTTTCAAGAGGGAAAGTGCTTCCTCCGGTATCCTCCTCAAAAGTAAGAGCGGTCGCGTATCATCTAATGCCCAGCTTTGTGCACCTTATCGCCGCATCACTCCTGTATACACTCTTCATCGGTTCAAAGTCCCGGCCCGCTCTTCCGTTTGCGCAAGACCCGATAATGCACCTTTTTGTAATACAGGCTGCTCTCGGACTTCTTAATCTCCTTCCGCTCGAGCCGCTCGACATGGGGCGCGTATTCCGTCAGTGGATGCCTCAAAAACCGGGAGCAGTTTCGCTCTCATCGCTTGGTTTAATCCGCTCGGGGCAACTAATCACGATGGGCGTAGCTCTTTTTTGTCTTTGGTGGGGACCCTTTTCTCTTTTCCTCGTGTGTCTAATGATCCTTGCTGCGTCCATACACATCGCGATGGAGGAGACCGCTCTTCTTGCAGCTTCAGGTTTGCAGGCAAAAGAGGTTATGCGTCCGGCAAATAGAGTGGACTTTTTTACTCACGGAGTTACCGTAACTTCTGCTCTCCGGACGGCTCGATCATCATTTCAGGATGTTTTTCCGGTCATTCTGCAGGGCCGGGTCGTTGGACTTGTCGATCGTCGTACTCTTCTTGCTGCGGCGGCTCGGGCAGATCACGAGGAGCAGTACGTAACTGAAATAGCATCGCCTCCAGCACATGTGGTGAATCCGGATACCCCAGTTTCAGATATCCTTGCAGTGGGTTCATCAGAGGGTGCTGCGGTTGTGGTTGCCTCTGAAAACAATTTTGAGGGAATTATTCTGCCGGGTAGCCTAAGCGATGTGCTTATCGTTGGCGCCCTCCACAAAGAGGAACCCCCCGATGACGAGTCCCCACTCACACCGTTTGATGGTTAATCGGAAAGGGGGTAAACCTCCAGAGCCATTTTCTTCACAATCATCCTCGTTAAACTATCGTCATATCCGCACCGCCAAGGAGCCGCTATGATAAAATTTATTATCTCATGCGCGATAGGGCTCGGCGGGCGGCTCGGCATCCTTGCGTATTATTTACCGCTCAAAGAACGCGCTATTGCCCAACGGCAGCTTGCACGTTTTCTCCCCAACGCACGGACGGAAACGATAAAACGGATGTATGATCATTTGGGAAGGTCGTTCGCTGAGGCTGTACTCAGTCAACCACTCCTCAAGCACGCATCGGTTGTTTGTGATGACTGGCATATAGTGGAAAGGCTTCGGGCCGCTGGCTCAGGAATTGTTGCGCTAACTGGACATCTCGGCAACTGGGACCTTTTCGCTGCATATACTCGCACCAAAGGGGTGCCCCTTCACGCGATTGGCCGCGAGACTAAAAGCCCTTTTCTCCAACAGCTCGTCAAGCGGCTCCGTGACAACTCGGGCGTTACAATGTTGTGGCGAACCGGTGTCGCCGGAGGTAGAGAGATCGCCCGCATCCTTTCAAAGGGCGGGGTTATCGCGGCGCTCATCGATCAAGATACGACGGTGCGCAGTGCATGGGTTCCTTTTTTTGGCCATCCTGCAAAGACCCCGACGACCCTTGTTGAAATAGCTCTCCGAAATGATGTAGCACTTGTTTCAAGCTTCCTTGTTCGCACTGGTCCTCTTGCGTATCGGGTAAGTATTCGCGAAATTACCGATAGGACTTCGATCCAGCGAGTCCTTGAGCAGTATCACGCCCATCTCGAGGAGCTCGTTCGGCAGTATCCAGAGCAATGGGTATGGATTCACAAACGATGGCGTTCCCCGAACGAGTCAAAAGCGATGTCTTCGGAAGAGTATCTTGCGTGGCTTTGTCAGGGAGGAGATTCTGAACGGACTTCTACTTCCCATTAGTGAACGTTATTGCTTTGATAACTGATAAAACCTTTCTTAAAAAACATTTTCAGTTATGGTTCTTATGCTACCCCAAAAAAGTATAAAAACTAGCCACCAACAAAATAGTGTCATCAGCATCGCGACAACGCTACTGCTTCCCATAATTTTGTTCGGATGTAGCTACGGACGTGGATCGCTTAATCTGAGTGAAGCAGAAGAGCAGCTTCGTCTTAAAAACTACGATCAAGCGATCGCGGGCTATAGAGCACATATCGAGCGCCGTTTGGCGGTAAAGGATAGGCCGTCGTGGGAGAATCCGCATTTTTACCTCATGCTAATTGTTGATATTGAACTGGCGCGCAACAACATTGAGGGAGCTGAAAGAGCTCTGACAGAGGCTCAGGAAAAGGGAGTTGATGCAACTCTTATTGCGGATCGGTGGCGTTCATTTGCGAACTGGTTTGAGCAGCGTGGCCGACCGCGTGAGGCGCTCCATCTCCTCCAAACGCACCGAGAGCTCGATCCGCTACTCTTTGATTCTGCGCTCGACAGACTTGCAAAGAAGATCGTAACGCTCGAAGAACAGGCACCTCCCGAGCTTCCAGCTCCGAAACCGCCAAAGGATATGGAATCTTTTTAGCTCATTTCCCGAAGGCATCTAAAAGGGTGATGCATTATCTAAAACGAAGGTTAATATCATGACGCTCCGAGAAGAGTTACTCGAAAAAACGCAACGCGCGCTCGAGGGTGGTGGTGTTGAGCGGGTGGCAAAACAACACTCCGCGGGAAAGCTTACCGCGCGTGAGCGAATTTTACTGCTCGTCGATCCAGGCTCATTTGTCGAATTCGATCAGCTCGCTTCGAACCAATCATCGCATGGAGGGGAATCATTTTTTGGTGATGGTGTAATTACAGGTCGTGGATTAATTGACGGAAGACAGGTATTCCTTTTTGCACAGGATTTTACAGTTTTCGGTGGGTCGCTCGCGACGATGCACGCCAAAAAAATCTGCAAGGTCATGGATCTTGCCGTTCAAACGGGATGCCCAATTATCGGCCTTAACGATTCGGGAGGAGCCCGCATTCAGGAGGGAGTTGAGAGCCTAGCAGGGTACGCAGATATCTTCCTGAGAAACACCCTCGCATCCGGAGTTGTACCACAGCTCTCGCTTATAATGGGCCCATGCGCGGGAGGAGCTGTGTATTCACCGGCTATCACCGACTTTGTGTTGATGATTGAAAGCCACAGCTACATGTTTATCACCGGTCCCGAAGTTATCAAAGCGGTAACCAAGGAGGAGGTAACAAAGGAGCATCTCGGCGGTGCTTATCCTCACAGCGCAATCAGCGGTATAGCCCATCTTTCAGCACCTAGTGATGAAGATATTATCGCCTACACTCGGGAGCTTCTCTCCTTTATCCCCCAAAACAACACCGATGGTGTAATCCGCAAACCAACGGGCGATCTCGTTGATAGGGAATCTCAGCTCCTAGCATCAATTATTCCTGAGAATCCTCACAAACCGTACGACATGAAGGGCATCATCAAAGAGATCGCGGATGATAACTATTTTTTTGAGACTCAACCTCTCTTTGCGCAAAATATTATTACTGGATTTATTCGGCTCGATGGCTGGCCAGTTGGAGTAGTAGCAAATCAGCCATCCGTTCTTGCTGGCTGTCTTGATTGTGATGCGAGTGTAAAAGCTGCCCGTTTTGTCCGCTTTTGTGATGCATTTGGTATACCGCTTTTGACTCTTGTTGATGTTCCCGGCTTCTTGCCCGGAGTTGATCAGGAGCATCGCGGAATTATCCGCCACGGCGCAAAACTTTTGTACGCCTACGCAGAGGCAACCGTTCCAAAGGTGACCGTCATCACCAGAAAGGCTTACGGGGGTGCGTACGATGTGATGAGTTCAAAGCATCTTCGGGGTGATATTAATCTCGCCTACCCAACCGCAGAGGTCGCAGTGATGGGCCCAGAAGGAGCGGTAAATATCCTTCACAAGCGAGAGCTTGATGAGATGAACGATCCTGCCGAATTTACAAAAAAGAGAGATGAGCTCGCTGCCTCATATCGGCGTGAATTTGCAAATCCGTGGCAGGTCGCAGCACTCGGATTTATCGATGCAGTAATACTTCCCGAAAATACTCGACAGCGCGTAATAGAGGGTTTTTCAATGACTCGTGGAAAGAGGCTTAGTAATCCGCCAAAGCGTCATGGAAATATTCCGTTGTGAAGAGATTTCTAAAGCCAGCGCTTTATATTTTTTCTGCAAAGACTTAGAACCACGACGAGGTTGCATGGAATCACCAATCACCCCGAAGACGGAACCCCTCTTCACTCGAGCAGTTCCACATTCTGTCTCGTTCAGCGACGATGATATTCCATCGGTGATGATAGAATGCAATGACTCAACACTCTCTATAGATGAAATTGCGCTTATCGGTGTTACTCTTGCATTAACGACCTCCGATTCTCTCGATGAATCGAAGAGGGATAATCGCTCTGGTTGGGCAAACGCATCAGCCATCGCCGCTCTGCGGGGCCGATTTTAAGAGGCAAGAAAAAACAGCTCGGAGGTCTCGGTGAAACATAGCTACTCTATTAAACTTGGTAAAAAAACCGTTCGAGCGACTCTCCTTGAACGAACGGGTCCGCGCATTACCTTTGAGGTCAGCGGTGAGCGTTATACCGTTGAGGTTAATCCTGAGCTTCCTCACGAGGGCGCAAAGGTTCTATCAACTGCAGCAACATCAACTGTCGCACCTGCTCCCGCTCCTCAGCGCTCTGTTCAACAACCCTTTTCTCCAGACCGTATTTTGACTCCCCTCCCCGGTTTAGTCGCTGCTATTCTGGTTACTGTCGGCCAAAACGTCGAGGTTGGAGCTCCTTTGGCGGTAATTGAGGCGATGAAGATGGAAAATACAGTTCCTGCGCCGAAATCTGGTATAATTAAGGAGGTATTCGTAGCGGTCGGCCAAGAGCTCTCCCTTGGTGATGCGTTAGTTCGAATCGAGTGATAAAGGGGATCGCCGATGATTGTGGGCCGGATGAACGACTCACTGAATAAAGATATGATTAACAAAAATCCGAGCCATCACCCTGGTGACGGAGAAGATCGCGGCTATTCTAATTTCCATGACGTCGCGTGCGAACGGGGAGAACGAAGCTATCTCGACCCGACTACCGGCTATACCGTCTTTACAAAACTATATCATCTCGATCGCGGCTCGTGCTGCGGAAACGGATGCCGCCACTGCCCTTGGAGGGAGGTTTCATAACACTCAAGATGCCTACTCGCCTCTCCACCTAATTGTCTCTCCACCTTTTATCTTGTCCACCTTCTATCTTGTTCTCTCTGCAACAGTCTTTGCTGCAATCGAACGAACGTAGAGGGGAGCGACCGTTTCAATAGGTCGGTGAGGATACAGCTCGGCTGAGCGGCTTGTTCGGCTCAAGAGGCAAGCCATCGCTCCTACTCGCGATGAGACTGGAACTGTGTCTTTACCGCTGATGAGTGGAAACGAGCATTGTAACTCCGCAAGAAGAGCATCTATCCCTTCACGCTCTTTTGTTGGCGGCAAAGTCTCATTCCGCTCTCCATCACCACCGAAGCCGAGAAGCTCACAAGTTCCAACAACAAATGGAGATAGCTGTCCTGAGCTGAAAAGCTCTGGTGATTGCTCACTCCAATCACGAAGTGCTTTTCCTATCTCTTGTGGCGAGCGAATAACGGGCTCCGCGTCTCCGAGCAGCAATCCGTCGCGCCAGAGGAAACATTTGGAGAAATACTCTCCCCTCCGCGCATCCCCGATCACAACTCCCCACCCTGCGGGAACAGCAGCCGCGTAGGCATCAAGCGAAGGCACCTCGATGAGCGGACAACCCCAAACACTCGCCAACCCCACAACAAAGCTATACCCGATACGAAGACCGGTGAAAGATCCGGGGCCTTGCGCAATAATTATTCCGGCGATTCCAGACGGAGCGCAGATTCCAACCATCTCGGCTAATCCGTCCTGCAGATCCTCAACGGTCGAGCCAGATGCTGCTCCCTTCCACCGCGCAATCAGAGTATTGGAGCTAGGATCCCCGATGCCGAGCTCAAGAGGCCCATCCGCCGAGTCAAGGAAAAGATACTTCTCTCCCTGTCGCTGAAAGCTATCGCCACCCATTAATAGAATCCAAGAACTCTTCCGATGTCATTTGTCAAAGCCAACAGCATGAGGCTCATAATCAGTATCATCCCGACCGCAGTCATTCGCTGATAAGCAACCACCGAGATCGTCGAACCCTTAATCGCCTCATAGGTGAAAAAGAGGAGATGGCCTCCATCGAGTATCGGAATCGGAAGAAGATTGAGTACAGCGAGTGTTACGTTGATGAATATCATAAAACCGAGAAGAGAGCCTCCACCCCGCTTCGCTGAGCGTGATGCCTCCTGAAACATTTGAATAGGCCCACCCACATGTTTGCGCGATAATTTCCCAGAGACGAGTCCCCAAAAGCTGCGGGCAGTCATAACGCTCAAACGCCACACCTGATCACATGAAGCCAAAACACTATCACCGAACGCCATCGGCTTGTAAGTAAATGAGGGAATAATCCCGATAACATGACCCTTCGCAGCGGCTCCCGTGACAACCTCAAGCTCAGCCGAATCAGGTAACGGTTGAACGCGAACAGTCAAAGTTGAGGATGGTTCCTCGAGCTCTTTTCCCTTTCGTTCAATCACAAACTCTAGCTCTTTTCCACCGCTGCCACGAATAGTCGATGCAAGCTCTTGCCAGCTCGACATCGGTGCTTCATTAATTGAAATTATACGGTCCCCTGGACGGATTCCTGCTTTATCGGCTGGATGTCCAGCCTGAACATCCCCAATAACCGGCCCCTCCTCCATCACCGCTTCACCGTAGATTACCAAAGATCCGATCGCCAAAAGTATGGCAAACACCACATTAAATAGCGGTCCTGCGATGACGATTGCGCTTTTCGCGAAGTACCCCTTCGAGAGAAACCATCCATCGGGGCGTTCCAGTAGCGCACGAATCTCTTCATCACGCCCCTCCATTGATTGATTATCAGCGTTTAACGCGGCCTTTTCTTCGGTTGCCTTATCAGCTGGCTCCTGCTTTCCACCAGACTTTATCGCGGCTATCTCCGACATAAGAAGCCGATCGTCTCCACTCATCCGAACAAATCCCCCAAAAGGAATCGCCCGAATTGCGTATATGGTTCCGCCATGTGTCCATGAGAACAAACGGGGACCAAAGCCAATTGCAAATTCAATTACGTCCACCTTATTGAACCGTGCCAATAAAAAATGGCCAAGCTCATGGATAAAGATGATAACGCCGATCGTAAAAAGAACGATTACCGGATTCGCAACGACACTAATCATGAATACTCACACAAAAAAATGGCCGTCGCGGATCTAAAGGGCAAAGCCCCTCGATACTCCTTCTAGGCCGAAATCTAAACTTCCCTTTAAGTATGCCGCACCCCTCTGGGTCACGAAAGTGACCCCCCCGTGTGTCGAGGCCCTTCCTCTTCGACCCAGGCAAGCAATCGCCGAGTAAGATCAATAATCTCCTCGACAGAGGGTGCGGATGGTTCGAAAAATCGCGCGACCCCTCGCTCAATCAGAGGAACAATATCAACGAATCGCAACAAGCCCTGCGTAAAGAGCGCAACCGCACCCTCATTAACGATATTAAATACAGCAGAGGCGTTTCCACCGGAGCGAAGGCAATCTCTTGCAAGTGCCGGTGCGGGGAATCGTTCATTATCGATCGGCGCGAAGGTGAGAGCACCTATCTCCCCAAGACGCAACGGTTTCATCACTCCGCGCAGGCGATGCCCCGGATACGCCATTGCATACCCTATTGGTCCACACATGTCGGGAACAGATAGCTGCGCAAACTGGGTTCCATCCTGAAAACTAACGAGCGAATGTATAATGCTCTCGGGGTGAATGACGATTCCGATTCGGTCCTCGGTAAGATTAAAGAACCACGCCGCCTCAATCAGCTCGAGCGCCTTATTAACCAATGTCGCCGAATCGATTGATATCTTGGCACCCATACTCCATCGCGGATGCCTTACCGCCTGCTCTGGAGTAACTCCCGCGAGAAATTGCCGATCCTTTTGCCAGAACGGTCCTCCTGAGGCAGTCAATGTTATCGAGGCAAGGTCGCCCTCAGTTCGCCCCTCAAGGAGCTGAAAAATCGCCGAGTGTTCGCTATCAATCGGAAGAAGTGTCCCTCCGCAAGTTTTCGCGATATTCGTGAGCTGCTCACCCGCACACACGAGACTCTCCTTGTTTGCAAGAAGAACCCGCCGTCCCGCTCGCAACGCAGCCTCAACGGGGCGAAGTCCAGCAACTCCCACGATACCTGCGATCACGATATCTGCATCATCGCTCGAAGCTAATTCACACAGCCCCGCTTCTCCAACAAGAATTTCTCCCTGATACGAGGGGAGACGCTCACGAAAAACAGACACCCGAGATTCATCAGCCAACGCAACGAAGGGAGGATTAAACTCACCAGCAATACCCGCGAGTCCCTCGCTGTTTGTATGTGCACTAATTCCCAATAGGCAAAACTGCTCAGGAAATTGCCTAATAATCGAAAGGCTTGAGGAGCCTATCGAGCCCGTTGCTCCAAGTATGATAACCTTTTTCATCCCTCCTCCTCGATGGAAATCCAAACCAACCTCGACCCATTCGTCGTCGCACTAAAGATGGCACAAAAGACTGACCACTACCAAAGCGCCAAGTATTCCATCGATCCTATCGAGAAAACCTCCGTGACCGGGCAAAAGCGAGCCTGAATCTTTCACACCCACTCCTCTTTTGAGAAGCGATTTTGCGATATCGCCAAGCTGAGCTCCAACAAGAATCGGTATAGCTACCCACCAAGAGTTGAGATTTGGAGCCGCGGCAAACGCCTCTCCAAATCGGATCCAGGGGAGGAGAAACACCCCAAATCCCCACACCACCGTACCACCAAGAAGCCCAGCAATTGCTCCAGAGAAAGTTTTTTTCGGAGATGCCACCGGGGCGATGCGGGGGCCACCAAACTTTCTTCCCGCCGCGTAGGCAGCAATATCGTTCGCTGCAACAGAAAAAATCATAAGAAAAAAGATTGCTCCATTACCAACCAGAGAGATCATCAGAACCCCTCCGCCAATGATAAGAAGTCCCTGAATCGCGGCAGCGGCGATTATCGCCTCAATATCAACTATGGACCTAGAGCGCGCACAGATAGCAGGAACTGCGCACAAAATGCCGCTCAATACCCCCACAACAAGACTCTCCCTTCCTGTTGCCTCACCAAATAGCAGCTCTCCACGAAAAATGCGGGTGAGCTGAATAGAAAAAACGAGCAAAGAAACGAGGCCAAACCACCATCCCACTGCACCGCCGTGGCGTTTGAGGACTAGCACCGAAGCTTCCCCCGCAGCAAGAGCAACAACTATTCCCGCCGCCGTTGAAAGTATCACTCCACCTTGCTCGGGAGAAAATGCCGCAAAAATAAATAACGAAATGATCACAGTCACCATGGCAACTGCGGTGATTGTTCGGATGCGGAGGTCGGATGAATGCGGCGAGGCCGTAGCGGGAGCAATATCTGTCATAAAACCTCTGTTATTAGCGCTTTATTTGCTCTGAGGTAAGACCGAACCTCCGCTCTCGACGTTGATATGCGTAGATACACTCGTGCAGCTTTTCGGCCGAAAATTCAGGCCACAATAGCTCACTCACGACGATCTCGGAATACGCGAGTTGCCACAATAGAAAGTTAGAGATACGAAACTCGTTGCTGGTTCGGATTAGAAGATCAGGATCTGGTATGTCTTTGGTATAGAGCGCCGAAGAAAAGATCGCCTCATCGATCTCGTCGACCCGAATATCTCCCCGCTCAACACGAGCAGCAAGCGATCGAGCAGCTCCGATAATTTCGTCTCGCGCTCCATACGATACCGCGAGAATTAGCTGCATCCCGCCATGAACTTGCGACCGCTCTTCTGCTCGAACGAGACTGTCAAGCACATACTCCGGTAGTCGCGTCCTATCCCCGATCACCCGCAACCGGATATCGTTTTCACACAACCTATCAAGCTCGGCATTCAAATAGCGATGGAATAGCCCCATGAGGGCGCCGACCTCCTGATCAGGTCGCTTCCAATTTTCTGAGGAAAACGCAAATAGGGTGAGGTACTTAACCCCAAGACGCCTACACTCCTCTACCACCATCCGTACGGTTTTGGCTCCCGCTCGATGCCCCTCAACCCTAGGGAGCCCTCTCTGACGCGCCCACCGCCCATTGCCGTCCATGATGCAAGCGATGTGCTGGGGTATTCGTTCAGGGTCAAGGACCACAGTCATCTTCTCATCCCCAATCTGGACCACGAGCGAGCCTCTATCGGCTGCGCATTACCCCTCAGTAAGCTCTCGCTCCTTCGCCGAAAGCAACGTATCAATCTCAGCTATCTGTTTGTCGGTGACTTTCTGTATCTCATCCTGAAGCCGACGAACCTCATCTTCGGAGAACTCCTTAGCCTTCTCCCGCTTCTTAATCCCATCAATCGCCTCGCGACGGTGAGAGCGTATCCCCACCCGCGACTCCTCCGCCAACTTATGAAGACCCTTTATGATCTCCTTGCGACGCTCCTCTGTTAGCGCTGGAATATTCATTCGAAGGAGCGAACCCTCTCTTTGAGGATTCAATCCGATATTCGCCTGCCGGATAGCCTTATCGACCGCTTCAACCGCAGCCGCATCATATACCTGAACAGTGATAACTCTCGGCTCTGGAGTATTAATTAATCCAAGCTGAATAAGAGGCACACTAGATCCGTAATAATCAACGTGTATAGCATCAAGAAGGCTCGATTGGGCACGACCAGTCCGCGCCTTCTGAAGCTCCTTCCGAAAATGCTCTACTGTTGCCTTCCCTTGTGATTCAAGCTCTTTTGCAATTCCACTCATACAGTTCAACTCATGCATTTCTACTCATGCAGTGCTCCCCTTCGGTCCCCGTACCATCGAACCGATGCGCTCACCACGAACTAAGCGATTAAGATTTCCCTCGACCCCGATGTCAAACACCACTATTGGTAGGTCGTTATCCATGCAGAGCGAAATAGCCGCTGCATCCATCACCTTGAGCCCCTTCTGCAGTGCCTCCATAAAAGAGACCTCTTCATAGCGGGTCGCTGATGGATCCTTTTTGGGATCACGGTCGTAAACTCCATCAACCTTTGTCCCTTTTAGCAGCACTTCAGCACCAATCTCAAGTGCTCGCAAGCTGGCGGCAGTATCTGTTGTAAAATAGGGATTTCCTATTCCACAGGCAAATATGACGACTCGCCCTTTCTCAAGATGACGCAGTGCACGCCGACGAATATATGGTTCAGCGATCTCCCTCATCTCTATCGCTGATAATACCCGCGTCGGGACTCCCCTCTGCTCAAGGATATCCTGAATCGCAAGTGCGTTTATCGATGTCGCCAACATCCCCATGTAGTCGCCCGAGGCTCTATCAAGCCCCTGAGCTCCTGCCTGGACTCCTCGAAAGATATTTCCACCCCCGATGACAAGTCCAATCTCTACACCCATTCCATGAACAGACACGACCTCGTCTGCAAGACGGCCGATTACGCTCGGGTCTATACCAAAGCCCTTATCTCCAGCTAAGATCTCACCACTCAGCTTGAGAAGAATCCTGCGATAGGTCGTTGTCTGTTCTACTGCCACGGTGTTACGCCCCCTCTGTTAGAGCAGCAACATCACTCGCTAGGTCAGCCTTCTGCTTTTCGATCCCCTCGCCCACTTCGAATCGAACAAACCGTCGCACAGTCACCTTTTCACCACACTTGATGCTGAGCTCCTCAACGATATGCTTGACCGCTTTCTTACCTGAATCATCCTTAACGTAAGGTTGTTCAAGGAGACAGCTCTCTTCAAAGAACTTCGCCAACTTACCAGGGAGAATTTTTTCGGCATTCGCTCTCTGAGCGTCGGATAGCTGTTCGAGGAAGATCTCTTTTTCTTTCTCGATAACTGCGCTAGGTACCTCTTCGCTCGAGAGGTAGAGCGGCTTCATTGCGGCAACGTGCATCGCGATTCCGCGAGCGCACTCTTTAAAATCATCGCCACGGGCTACGAAATCGGTCTCGCAATTTAGTTCAACAAGGGCAACGATCTGATCGTTTGCATGAACGTAGGTACCAACGGTTCCCTCTGCTGCCGTACGGCCCGCTCGTTTACCGATATCCTTGAGCCCCTTCTTTCGGAGAACCTCAACCGCCGCCTCGAGCGAACCATTTGCTTCGGCGAGCGCTTTTTTACAATCCATCATCCCCGCTCCGGTCATTTCCCGGAGATCCTTTACCATCGATGCTGTTACTTCGCTCATCTTCTTTATCCTTTAACGTTTGAACCCTGAACGTCTGTTCTGGAATTTCTTAGCCCTAAACGTGCGCCTCTAAAATATTTATCGGAATGTAGATGGGCCCACACTAGGTACCACCTACATTGCCTAAACAATCGATAGCGAGACTTAGGGTCGGACTTAAACCCTTAAGGCTGGGTTTGGCTTGCGTCAGAGCTCTCTTTCGATTGCTCGTTGCTCTGACCGGCAGAACCTGCGCCACCCCGACCGGAGCGACCTCGTCCGCCTTGCGATTCATCACCTCGGCCGCTGCGGGATTGATGAACCTTACGGGCATGAATAACGACATCTGCAATTGCGGATAGGAACAATCGGAGGGTCCGGGAAGAGTCATCGTTTGCTGGTATCGGGAACGCGATTGTCCCTGGATCCACGTTTGTGTCAGTTAGAGCAACGACCGGAATGTTGAGCCGCTGTGCTTCGCGAATCGCGATGTCTTCTTTGTTGAGATCGATCACAAACATCACTTCCGGTGCGCTCTTCATCGAACGAATACCGCCGAGGTTAGCTTCGAGTTTTTCGAGCTGGCGGGATATCGTCAAACGCTCTTTTTTGCGTAGCTTAACGTCGGAATTTGGATTTTCAGCCGCAGCGAGAAGCTCCTCAAGCTTGCTCATGCGGTTCAGCGAATTTCTGATAGTTTGAAAATTGGTGAGAGTTCCTCCGAGCCATCGCGAAGTAACGTGGTGCCCCCCGCATCGAGCAGCTTCTTCTTTAACCGGTTCTCGGGCCTGCACCTTTGTTCCCACGAAAAGGATATTTCCCCCACGTGCAACCGTTTCGAAGATGAACTTGCTTGCTCGAGTCCACGCCTCAATCGTCTTATCAAGGTTGATGATATGTACGCCGTTTTTTTCTCCGAAGATGTATTTCATCATCTTCGGGTTCCACCGCTCAGTTTGGTGTCCAAAGTGAGCCCCTACCTCGATGAGTGAGCGGACACTAACTGGTGTGGAGGTTGTTTGCATTGCTTCGAGAGCCTGAGCAAAGGCGACCTGCGCCCCAGAAGCTTCTCCAGCAGCCGACGATTCAGCATTTGTAGTTGTTTCAGACATAACAATCCTTTTCTATTTGTTGTCTTAGTTAATCCTCCCCGCGTCGACATTCCTTACCCGAGCCTCTAACGATGGCAACGGTGCGAAACGACTAAGACTGAGCTTAAGTCTCGGCCTCCAAAAAAGGAGAAGTCAGAGACCAAACCCGTGCGGGTGCGAAGTTGGGCGGGAGGATAACATTATCGGAGCGGCGCAGCAACGCCGAATGAGGAGATCTGGGGGGGCTAACAAGGAGGGGACAGAAGGAAGGAGGATGGGTACTTTGGGAGGGAGTGAGGAAGGGAGTAATACTGCTACCCCACTACCTCCCAATTGCAATTACGCTAAAAACCGCAATTGTCGTTGCCAAGACTTTAGGCAAACTGCTCAGGTCCCTGATTACGAAGGACTGGTCTACGTTGGGATATCGCATAGACCTTCAGGGACGCCAAGCGTACTTTTGCCTTTTCAACAACGAGGTCAACGGCTTGATAAAGATCCGAGGACCGAGCGGAAATTCGGACCGATTTACCGGAGTTTAAATAGGCAAAAATGATGCACTCCTTATCGAGACCACCCCGTGGGCCATTAATATCTTTGGCGGATATGATGAGGTGACGAACGATCCGATCAAAGCGGGGGGACAGTTCCTTGAGCTGCTTCGCAAAGTGCTCACGAACAGGATCTGAACTCAGATTCTTTCCTAGTTTTATCTCGCATCGCATCGCAATTCCTCCATCAAATCAGAACAAGATCCAAAGCCTCTCTGATAAATTACCCCGAGGTATCAAACCTTAAGGTCACCAGCGACAGGCTCAAATCACCTACATTTTCAGGCAAAATGGGGAGACCGCACAACCCCCACCCAAGCTAAATAGCACTAACAGGAATCAATATGCGTTCTATTACAAGGCTCTAGTCTTTCAGAAGACCGCTCAAGGAAGACCTTCAGGAAGTGCGGTTTTTCAACTATGGAACCGTCACCACCGGTTCTTTGGCAACAATAAGACGAAGTCTAGTATGAAGCGTGTCGAGCTGCGGCTCGAGAACAGTTCCGATTGTATCGCCAGTGGCTTTCCATGACTGAGTGAGCTGCTGCATGCATATTCGCTCGAGAGTCCCGATCATCGCCGTAATCTCATCATCGATGCAAAATCTGCGCTTTTGGTCGTCGGGCATTAACTCCAACATTGATCGATACCATCCAACAAAAGCCTGCATATTAGCTACAGCCGCACGCAAAAGATCATTACCGGACTGACTGCTTCCCTCGACAAATGCTTTTCGGGTCTCCCGAAACACTAAGAAGCAGTTATCGATCACCTCTGGGGCGGTGGACATTTTGTCGTAAATGTAACGAGCTGGGGAACCTGTCGATACATCAAGAGTTACATTTCCAAAATGGCGTGGTGCAAGATCCCAGTCTTGATCAGCTAAAACGCGGCCATCAATTAATAATCCCGTAATCATGTGACCAGGGACGATACAGTCCTTAATCACCTCAACTAGATCAATAAGACGGGGTAAATGCTCTCCGTTTATCGAACTATGCTCACCATCGATACGCACTGATACCATCGTCTTATCCCCTTAACTCATCAACAATAAAGCCGCCCAAAAGCTCGGAGCGCCGAATCAGATCTTCATACACCGAACGCATCTGAACAGAGAGATCGACTATCTCAGATCCCTGCAAATTTTCCTTCGAAAAAACAAACATCCGAACTAGCAATCCCAAATAGGAATGGTGATATCCAAGCCGCTCTATTTCTTGGTCAACTCCCTCTAACTTATCTGCTACCTCAGTTAGACGCTCCGGATCCCCGAAGAGATCGTTCACAGCTAGAGTCAGCTCATCGAGAAGCGACAAACCCTTAAGAGCACATAATCGCAGCTCCTCAAGCTCTCCGCTAGACGAGAACGTACCATCGATGGTGCGTAGGGCTCGCCGAGAAGGTCTCGAACGACGGCCTGTTTTAAGTCCACCCAGGTCCTCCAACCACAGGCGGCGATAAGCCTCTCGATATGGAGATGCAGGATCTAGGTCAAAAGGATCAAGAGAAACGAGATCCCAAACACCGTGTTCATCAAAAGTTGTCCGAAATATCCGATATGAGGCTGGTTCGCTCAATTCGCGTGGGATTGAGTCGATCGGACCAAGCAATCGCAATCGCGTAAGCTCGCTAATTACAGAGGGTGGAATCAGATCGTGACACTCTATAGTGCTGCACGGCTTACCCGGATGACACGGACCGCATCCGATGAAAGGTTGAATGACGATACTATCCTCTGCGTAGGGTCCTGTTTCATACCCGAGAGCAGATGCGAGGAACATCGAGATAACGGGCGTTCCTACTGCAACCGAAATATGCATCGTTCCGGTATCACCGGTGATCAAAATATCACTCATCTCAAGAAGCGCTGCGAGCTCAGGGATGCTCGTTCTTCCCGCAGCAACCGCGACATTAGGCGAATCAACCGCTGCTACAATCGGGTCAATTATTCCCAACTCCGCTTTAGTCCCCGTTAGAACAATTCGCGCTCCTGTGTCATCAAGCAACTTCTGAATTAGTGACACAAATTTTTCGGTTCGCCATTGCCGCTTTGCCTGACTTGCACCTACCTGAATCGCTATAAGAGGGCCTTTATTCGTGAAAGCGAACTCTTCGACAAGAGCAGCCGCGCTCTTTCTTGCCTCATCGGATACCCGGAGCACTAGGTTATGTGGGTGGTCTATCACATCGGCGCTCAATCGAAATACATCAACGAGATTCAGCGCCGTGTAATGTCGATTCTGGTGAAATACTGAGCTTGCAAAGAGGCGAGCCCAATCGGATTCTATCCGACGATGTCCCTCTTCATCCGCCGTCCAACCTCCCATCCTCGGCGTGCCAACGAGTGAAAGAATGAGCGCAGTGTAGGCGGATGAGGCCATATTGAGTGAGTAATCGAATTTACGGCTCCGAAGATCCTCTATAATTTCGTGGAAATAGCGATAGGCCTCAACAACTCCCTCTCCATCTCTGTGGAGACACTTAACCACATACGTCAAATCAAGAGATATGACCTCATCAATATCAGGAATCCACCTACATACCTCCTGAAATTGTTTTTCGACAACAACTGTAATTTTACATCCTGGATTTTCGCGCTTAATACCCGCAATTGTTGGAGTCGCCTGGAGCATATCGCCCAGTCGAGTAATGTTCACGAGAAGCACATTTGATTTTTCAGGATATCGACGTCTCATTTGTTACGCCTCACCAGGTTTTTTTAGGATCATATTTTGTTTTACATGATGGAGAAAAAGGATCTCCTGATCCAAATCGTTTAGCTTTCCCTTTCCGACTCCTATCTCAGCTACAAGAGAGTCGAGCGATGGATCATCACCTCTTTTATGAGCCCGCTCTAATCGCTCGCTAAGCGCCGGATACGTTTTTCCCCGTTCAAGCAGCTGAGTCCATGGATGATTTCGACGACGCTCAGCGAGATGGTCGTATTTAACGCCGTAAATAGTACCTAACATCGACCGAATACGTTGCTCGTAGGTGTGCTCGGTAACTGCTCTTTGACGAGCCAGATTCACGAAGTTAGACATTTGATCAGGATTTTCTAAAAAGTACGGTATTAAATCCTTTAGCTCGGCGACCGATTTAAAGGTAACTACCTCCTTTCCTGGAGTGAAGAGTTCGGAAAGTAGCGAGCGTTGATCAACAAGCTGAAACGCTCCCGTTGCGGCTAGTTCGAACGTTCGTGGATTAACGAAATCTCCGAATGGATCGACACCATCTCTCTCTGAAGATGAATGAAGGTTTAGATTTATTGTCGTTGAATTAAAAATCTTGGTGTATTCAGCGGGAGTAAGTCGCCTTCCTCCCTCCTGTACCAAGCGATTAAATGGCTTTCCATGAGGCCACTCTGTTCCCCATATTTTTAGGGGCAAATGAGACAGCGCAGCAAATACTTGTTGTCGATTATGATAGCCTGCACCAACAAACGATACTGGGCTACCCCACCGAGCCCGATCCTCTGGTGACAAAACACACGGCGCATGGACGGCAGGATCGCATCCTACGGGAAGATAATGTACCTGTGCAGCTCCTGCCTCTTTCATTGCGGAGATACACGGCTCCTTTTGAATGGTGAATATAAAATCAAAATAGGGAGCAAAGGGGCGCCAATATGAGAATCGCCTGAAATCCTCTACAAACCATAGAACCGTCACGACACCCATCGATCGGAGCTGCTGTAGTGCTTTGAGGGTAATTGGTGCCTGCGCAAGACAGATACATATATCGACTGGGCGATCTTGAATACTTTCAACAGCAAGATTTGAGATATAGTCGACGTAACCACTCTCTGCCATTTTTTGGCGAAACGGATCTCGAATTAGAGCGCTTACCTGGTGATATCCCGCCGCCATCGGGCTGACATCAATGGGTCGGGCTCGAAGACCAAGCTTTACGAGAGCGTGATGTACGTACGGTAAAATCGGAAGAGTTCCCCCTTGCAGCGGCCCAAGTACAGCAACGGTCGGCTTTAAGCTCTCCGCACCCCGCGCTGCGTAAACAACCCGTCTAAGCTCCTCCCACTCACTGGGGAACACCGCCTGTGAGAGTGAGCGGGTCATCAGAACGGCATCATGAGGGATTTCTCGCGGAAGCTCGCCGACGGATAAAGAGGAGAGAGTTTGAATTAGCCCCCTTAGGTCACGCATCTCAAGGGCAATTCTCAATACAGCAATGCTCGGCTCATAGACCGAGACATCACTGCACCCCTCGTCAGGGAGCGCCTCTAGATGATAACCTCCGCCAAAGCCAAAAACGATTATCGGCGCATCGCGTGAACGCAAGGGTGCACACGATCGAACCGCCCACTGCTGCGCAGCTTGACGGGGCAATTTGGGGTGGTCGAGCGGTCGGCCATCGATAACAACTATCGGGCCTTCGCTGGTTTCCTCAGCTTGTAAACCAGAAACTAGTGCACTCCTAGCCTCGAGCTGATTTGCAACTGACGGAAACTTTTCAGCAAGAGCTCTCAGATTTGGTTCAAAAAATCGTGACATACGGGGATGAACCATCAAAATTAGGTAGAATCTTGCTTTACCGGATGTAACCTCATGAGTCCGTTAGTAGTTACCCCAAGGTCATTTTAGAGACAGCTATATAAAACTGCCCCCCAGATTGAAGATGCCTTTTTACGGCGCATAGATTCGATTTTCTAAGAGGCTGCGAAATCTCTAATGATAATCTCCTCCACCTTCTCCCCTCCCTTCTACCTGAAGAATCCTCACCTACAGACATTTTGGGGTGGTCTTGCTGGCCGGCGGCTTTCAATTCCGCCCCCCTCCATCACCCGCCACGAAGGAAGTGGCGACGATTTTTTTGAGGTTGCAACCTGGTCCCCCTCGGCCCGACCTCTTGGACGAATCGTAATATTGCATGGGCTCGAGGGATCTCTCCAAAGCGGATATTTAAGAAGCCTCATCCGGCTTTTAACACGCATCGATAGCTTCTCGGTTGAGGTAATTTGCCTTCGCGGATGCGGCACTACGATCAATAGAGTTGCGCGGGCCTACCATTCGGGATTTACCGACGATCTTCGCAGCTATTTATCTTTACAAGATGAACCTGTCCTACTAGTTGGATTTAGTATTGGAGGGAATATCGCCCTTAAATATCTCGGTGAAGAGGGCTCATCTGCCAGCCGCGTTGTAGCCGCCGCAATCGCTATCTCAACACCCGGAAATCTCTCAGCGACGGCCGCCTCGATAGCTCAAAATCCGATTTACCAGCGCTATTTTATTTCTGCCTTTCATCGGAAACACCGCCTCAAGGTCGCTAGTGGTATTGCCTCGCCGTCGTTTGCCGATTTCTCATCAATTTCAACCTTTTATGACTATGATTCGCGCTTTACAGCACCACTTTTTGGGTATTCATCCGCCGAGGAATATTGGCAGGAAAATAGTTGCTGTCGCTTTATTGAGCTAATCAGGGTAAAATGTCGGATGATTTCTGCTCTTGACGACCCTTTTTTTTCCAACGCTTCTTTTCCCGAAAAGGAGTGTCGCCATAATCACTGGGTTGATCTTGAACTAAGTCAATGGGGAGGGCACGTTGGTTTTATCGGCTCCCCGCTGCTGCCCAGCTATCCTGAAACACTAATTCTTGAGACGGCAGCTACCTTATTTAGTTGGCCCTGAAAAATCCATCGATGTATTTTTCAGGGATCACTATTTTTGGGACCTAGAAGAACGTTTGTCCCGCAGCATTTACCATGAAACCAATACCAGATCAGTTCATTTCCCAAACACACCGTTATTGGACTCCGCAGAGACTTCTTCAGTCATTTGGGGATAAACGGCTCACAATAACCCCTGTCAATGCGCCAGTTCTTCTCTTTCGGTTGGGTCTTTTGAACAAAGACTCAAGTATGAATCATCAAAGTCTACGAAAGTTTTTGCAGATTAATCACCTAATGAGCCTCTTAAAACCTCATCTCCAGGATCTTGCAAACCGATTTTCGCCGGTGGTCATGATAGACGCTGGATGCGGGAAATCCTATCTCACCTTTCTTTTGGCTTGGTACTTTGAGGAGGTTCTTAAACATCCCGCAGAGATCCACGGAATAGATCAACGCCCCGCTATCATCTCTGGATGCACCCAAACAGCCGAGGACCTTGGTTTTTCCTCGCTTTCGTTTCACAACGAATCGATCAGCTCTTTTCAGTGGCCGCCGCCAAAATCCACTAATGATACTCCTCGAAGACCACACGCTGTCTTTGGATTACATGCCTGTGATACTGCAAGTGATGAGGCGTGCGCCCTTGCTCTATCGCTTAAATCGGACCTAATTGCGATAGCACCCTGTTGTCAGGCAGAGCTTGCTCAATGGTGGAAGGAAAATACGGAGGAGTGTAGCGACAATCCTTTGCGCCCGATCTTTCAAACAGCGCACATTCGTCGCGAAATGGGGGCTCATTTTACCGATATGTTGAGAATCCTATTCTTGAGAGGTCATGGTTATCAAACGACCGCGACTGAATTTATTCCATCCGAGCACACTCCAAAGAACCGTCTTATCACGGCAGTTCGAGTTGGTAGCTATCTTAAATCTGCCCAGGATGAGTTTCGATCTCTCAAGCAATCTCTCGGTTCACCGACTCTTGCTCTCGAGCGTGTAGTCGCAGAAAGAAGATGCTCTGAAAGCGGCCAATCTGAGTAAAAAAGCAAATATCGCCTAAAAATGGACCAAAAAGGAGCTACCACTATGCCAATCGGTGGATTTTTAGCACTGCTTGATGATGTAAGTTACCTTCTCGATGACATCGCTTCGATGACAAAGATTGCTGCTGGGAAAACCTCGGCGATCGTCGGAGATGATCTTGCGCTCAACGCAAAGCAGCTCATCAATGTTGAGGCTCATCGTGAGTTGTCGGTCGTATACGCAGTGGCAAAAGGCTCACTTCGGAACAAGGCGATCCTTGTTCCTCTTGCACTGCTCATAAGCGCGGTTGCACCGTTCCTGATTACTCCACTCCTCATGATTGGTGGTGCATTTTTGTGCTACGAAGGGGTAGAAAAAATTCTTCACAGCTCGATGTCATCGACGCAATCAGGCGAATCTGAGAAATCTTCACCAACGAACGAAACGACCCCGAACGACGCACAGCTTCAATCCTCCGACAATGTTGAGCAGGAAAAAATCAAGAGTGCAATCAGGACCGATTTTATTCTATCTGCAGAGATAATTGCGATAACACTCGGCGCTGCCGCATCAGCGCCATTTTTTACGAAAGCAGCTACACTCATTATCATTGGGTTGGGCATGACCGTAGTAGTGTATGGACTGGTGGCGGCGATCGTAAAAGCTGATGACCTTGGTCTTTATCTTATCGAGAGCGCCTCCACTCATCGCCTCGGGCCTCTCCGCAGAAAGCTTGGAATCGGTATAGTAAGGGCGACTCCGCGAGCCATGAGAGCTTTATCAGTGGTCGGTACCCTCGCGATGTTTTCAGTAGGTGGTGGAATCATCGCTCACGGTATTAGCCCTCTTCATCATTTTATCGAGGGCTCAACCGCACTTATTGCTGGTGGGGCTTCATTAGCTCACGCAGTGATCGAGATATGCCTTATAAGTATCGTCGGAATAATCACTGGCGCAATTGCGGTTGCAGTGACGAGCGGTGTTCAAAAAGTATTGAAATAGAGATTTAAAGGGTTAGTAAAAGCTCTTTATAGCCCTTACGTTTTCATTCGAAATGTTCCACCTGGTTGAGGAACTGCTGTTCCACCATCGGTCGGCCGCGCTGGAGCCGTATTCTGAGGTGCAGAAGGCGCAGAAGAGCTAGGATCGAGACCACTATCGACCACCTCTTTAAATGCGACGTAAACGGGAGTAATCAGATCGATACACTTTTGGAGACGTGTACCGTCACGATGCAGGTTAGCTTCTGTAGAGTAGAAAAGAATAAATTCATATAGCCGCTCGAGGTCGCCTGCTATTGCTCCCCCTTTCTCAGCGTCCAGAGTGTTCATAAGCTCAGCGATGATCGCCTGTCCCTTGCTAAGATAGCGGCAAAACTTTCCGATATCTTTCTCTTCAAGACCCTGAATCGCCTGTTTGAAAAAGGTAATTGCTCCCTCATACAACATAACAAGAAGTCGGCCTCGGTCAGTTGTTGTTACCTGAACCGATTTATACGTTGATAACGCATTCTTCCCGTACATGCAGCTGCTCCTACCGATCTAAAATTACTCTGCCTTATACGCCACGACCCTTGGCTAACGAATACAATTTTTCTGGTAGCCTCTCCCGACCCAATCGCTAAAATCCGATGCGGCGGGATTAATTAACGACTCAGCTATCCCCGATTATTACGGCTTCCTCTGAGTGCCTACAGGTTGTCGGTCAACCTGCTCGGAATCTTTAGTCTGACCTACAAGTAGTTGACACCTTTTGATTACTAAGCGAGGTCAACACGAAATAAAAAACTAGATAAACTCTTAAATATGAAAAGAAAGATGCTCTTATGAGAGGCTTAAGGGAATTTAAAAATTTAAGCTAAAAGGCGTTCTATAAACAGCTTTAACACCGAAAAAAACAGTGTACAAGTAGTAGACAAAGTGTGATAGTGCCGACTGAAGGTCTACTAAAAATCGCTACACAGCTTGCTTCGCCGATACTTGATGGCAAGAAGCTTCTGCTGATAGTTCTCTCGATCTATCAGCTGCTTTCATAATCGCCCGTTGAACCGATTCATGCACCTGTCCAGACGACAACTCCCGAATCGCAGCGATTGTTGTTCCGTTTGGAGATGAAACCTGCTCACAAATTTGCTGTGCAGTGCTCTCCCCGGATATCAGAAGAGACCCAAGACCGGAGAATGAGTGAGCAACCAGCAATCGGGCGATCTCTCCGGGAATACCCAAATCGGCTGCTGTTTGTTCCATAGCATCAGCTATCCAAGCTAGGTAGCCCGGGCCACTACCACTAAGTGCCGTGACTCCATGCATCATATCCTCGTTCGGAAGCTCTATCACAGCACCGATTCGGGAAAATAGCTCCTCTACTACTCTCCTGTCTTGCGCTGTTATGCAAGACGAGGATACCACCGCAGAGATCGATTGCCGATTTGATGCAGCAAGATTGGGCATAACTCGGGAAACTAAAGAATGTCCTCCGAGCAGATTTGAGAGTAGATCAAGGGTGAGCCCAGCGGCACACGAAACAACCAGATTCCGATCGGTAATCTTTCCACGCAGCTCAAAGGAGAGCGGTGCAACATCTACTGGTTTTACCGCAAGAAGAAACAGCGCGGTCGATGATACGGTCGGTATATCAGCTACGACCCGCGCCTCAACAGAGTCAGCAATTACTTTTTGCCGCTCACTATTACGTTCGACAATGATTAGCTCTTCCATGAACGGAGGGGGATCCTCTTGGAGACCTCGCGCGATAGCAAGACCAAGATTACCTCCCCCTATGAGCACGATCGAACGTTTCATTGACCACTTCTCCCCTTCTCTTCATCCCCCACCGAGACCCCCTGCCCCTCTTCGAGCCCTAGGAAAAGACACATCTGCTTTACAAGAACCGCGTAATCGTTCGGATCTCCCATGTTGAGTCGATACTCGTTAAGAACTTTTATCTGCATATCATCGCGCCACTGAGCCCACGCCTCCTGCGATACTCGATCATAAATCAACTGCCCGATTGGGCCTTTGAATGGCGGATTATCCAACCCTTGTTTCTCAGCTTGAAACTTTGTGCACAAAACAGTTCTCTTCATATCTGATTTTTCCTCTCTAAATTCCGACTGATTCGATAGACCGTGCAAATCGAATATTTGTTCCAAATCCCACTATCATTTCAAGACTGACCCGTGCGCAATTGAGAAACGAGAGATAAACTGTTTTTAACAAGGAGTGCCTCAGTAGCAACGCGGTCGTATCATAATGGGTGACCATCATGGTAAATGATTATGTTTCTGAAGAAAACCACGATGCACCGGCAATCGAGGGATCGGATCTGTTTTTGGCACGGCTCAGGGCGGGCGACCGCGATGCATTCGAGGAAATGATACGGCGGTGGTATCCACCGGTATACAGAACCGCGCTGTATTACTGCCGAGAGCCAGAAGATGCTAAAGAGGTTACTCAAGAGGCTTTTCTTGCTGCCTGCCTAAAGATACAGTCGTTTCATGGGCGCTCTTCGCTAGGAAGTTGGCTCAATCGGATTGCCGCAAATACTGCACTAATGAGATTGAGAGAACGTCGCCGCCGTCATCGATTAGAATATGCAGTCACTCAAGCACAGCTCTCCCTTCCTTCAGGATTGACAAGTCACCTTCAGCGAGTTGGTTCAGTAGCGGAGCTGAGACTCGCGATCGAATCAGCAATCAATGCTCTTCCACCTGACTATTCCGCCGTATGTATCTTGAGATTGTGTTGTGCCTTCTCAACGAGCGCCGTAGCCCACGCTCTCAACATATCGGAGGATACAGTCAAGTCCCGCCTTCATCAGGCGCGAACACTTCTCAAGCGCACCCTGAAAGATCATTTTCGCGACCAACTCGATGAATCAGCTCTTCTTTACGGACCTCAGTGGTGGAAGATTGCCGCATGAAGCCTACCCGTGACGGAGCCCACGCCCCTTATCCTTGGGAATATGCAGAACCGATATTCTCGGGCGATCTATTTTTCGAACGATTCGCGGAGATGTGTAGAGCAGCTCAGCTCTCAATAGATATCGATTTTTATATATTCGAGGATGATGTAGTTGGTCGCCAAATATTTGCTGAACTAGCTGCTGCCAAACAGCGGGGAGTCAAAGTTCGCATTATAGTGGATGGATTCGGGTCAGTATGGTGGCCATCCTACTTTGGAGTCGACGCTCAAAAAAGTGGCATCGAATATCGAGTCTATCATCACTTATGGTTTGAATCCTTTTTGATGAATAGGCCACGTATTCAGGAGAAACTTCGTGGTTTTTTATCGTGGATTCAGATACTAAATCGTCGAAATCACCGAAAAATCGCAATCTTTGATAGAACAATATCCCTTGTTGGAAGCAGAAATATATCAGCTGTTCACGCTGAATCAGTCATGGGCTCGTACACATGGCGAGATTCTTCAATACAGCTTCACGGACCGGGAGTCAGTATTCTTGCTGAGCACTTTGATTATGTGTGGAACTCTCATCGGTTGCTTCGCAGATTTAAACGGAATGGTTCGCTGCCAGGTCCGCCGAATGGTTCAATTAGGCACAACCTAACTCGCTCTGCCCGGAAGAGAAATTTGATTAGACTTTTATCTGACATAAATGGTGCAAAATGTCGGATTTGGATTACCAATGCCTATTTTGTACCGCAAAACAGATTACTTACTGCGCTCAAGCGGGCAGCTAAGCGTGGGTGTGATGTTCAAATTATTTTACCGGCTATCTCTGACGTTTTCTTTATTCCTTGGGTCACCTCCACCCTTCAACAAGAGCTGATTGAATCGGGTGTTCAGATATTCGAGTATCTTCCCTCAATTTTGCACGCTAAAAGCATTATTATTGATGACTGGGTGATGCTCGGATCGAGCAATCTTAATCATCGCAGTTTTTTGCACGACCTAGAAACGGATGTAGTAGTATTTGATCCAAATACTACTGCTCTATTTAGCAATCAGTTTGAGATTGATCGGTCTCGATCTAGAGAGGTTGGTATACAATCATTTCAACCGCTAAAGGCTTGGTCTAGAACGATGGGCACACTTTTGTGGCCGCTGCGAAGATGGATGTGATAGTTGTTCGATTCCCAGAATTGCACTCAAAGAACAGCTTCACCTAATGAAAAGAACGAACTATACACCGTTAAATGAAGATCCTCTCCTTCAATATTCACAAGGGATTCTCACTCGGGAGACGATTTAGTCTACCTGCGGTCAGAACAGCTCTTCACTCAACAGAGGCTGATATTGTTTTTTTGCAGGAGGTCATCGGGGAACATCGCAAACATGCGCAACGGATCTCTTCATGGCCAGAGGTTCAACACTGCGAATACCTTGCTGATTCGGTATATCCCCACCGAGTATACGGATTAAATGCTACATATCTTGAGAGTAATCACGGCAATGCGGTGCTCAGCAAATTTCCTCTACTCTATTGGGCTAACGTAAATCTTTCGACCAATAAACTGGAACAACGAGGTTGTCTCCATGTAGTTCTTTCTCTACCTGAATTTCCAAGAGGCCTTCACTGTTTGTGCGTTCATCTCAATCTGCTTCACCGCTCCCGATTAAGTCAGGTAATGCTTTTGTGCAGTCGCATCAACGGGATTATCGGTCGGGATGAACCGTTTATTCTCGCGGGAGATTTTAATGATTGGAGTGAGAAGCTTTCGGCAATTGTAGAGTCAGAGACAGGAGCTCGAGATATTTTTCATACCCTCACCGGAGAGCATGCGGTCAGCTATCCATCTGTCTTCCCATTTCTCAAACTAGATAGAATCTATATTCGAGGTATTGAGCCAATATCCGCAAATGTTCTGACTGAAAAGTCCTGGAGAAGGTTATCAGATCACCTTCCGATAACTGCTCAGATTAGGCTACCTCACGCATGAAGCGAGAGTTAAGGTGTGACAAGAAAACAACAACTTCTTAAAACTGCGTAATGATTACCAACGCGAAGGGTTAAAATCAAACGATATTAATCTTTATTTTTCACTTTGATAGCATTCATTTCGCAGAAACCGCGTCTCAGCTCAAACTTCAGAGGTGCAACAATCATCATAGTTTAGGATCTGCAAAATAAGGGATGTGCTTATTTTGCAGCTGCAATTTTTTTTCAGAATCTCTTGGGGAATTCTCGCTTGAGCTGAGCTCTTATCGACGAACTGGAACTTTAACGCTCTTAAAGATGGTTCCCCTGGTTAGAGGATACAAAATCCTCATTTATCTGTGGTAGCAAAAGGGAATTCAATGATTCGCGCCCGTATCACCCAACTCGCCACGGACTTTTTATCGGCGATATCATCGCCTGCACTCGTTGCAACTCCACTGGGTGAGATTATTTTCGCAAATAACGAGTGGACATCGAACTTCCAACTCTCAACTCGGGGAAGTATCTCTGAAGCAAAACTGTCTCTATCACTTCAACAACATCTTTCCGATCTTGGCCTGACTCCCGAAAAAATCGATGATTGGACTAATCGCTCTATTCAATTGAAGCCCTCTGAATATTCAATTACCGATAACCTGACACTTCCTCTTACCGACCACCCTTTCGTTCTCTCTTTCAAGGCGATCCGCCACGAGGGGGTAGTCCTACTACTCCTTACAGCAACTCCCATATCACACGAGGTATCAAGGCAAACAACAGAAATTGCATCACCATCAGCCAGATTAGATAACGATTCATTCGGATCAGCGGCCCAACTCGGCTACAGCTTTATGAGGGGGATGGGACATGAATACCGAACTCCTCTCTCTAGCATAGTAGGCTTTCTTGAGCTTGCGCTGATCGAACCAATAGCAGATCCAGTACGTGCACACCTCCTCCAGGCACAACACGCTGCCCAGTCACTGCTGAACATCGTTGCCGATGTCACGGAGCTTGGCGATCCCGATGGGCTTCATCTCCCGCCACAGCGCCGACAGATAGCGATTGACACACTTCTCGAACGTATAGTCGCACTAGTTGAGCGTCGAGCGTTGGA
>JBIJBT010000008.1:0-48575 GCA_044345055.1 Bdellovibrionota bacterium | reverse complement strand
CCTGAAAAACCCATGGAGGGGTTTTTCAGGGCCAACTCAGTAGTCAGGATTACCTACGAGAGCCTCAACTCCCTCGTCAGCGACCTAATTAGACTTTTGGCGGCTAGCTCTTCCCCCAACAGAAAATGTCGGCGACAACAACTCAAGTATATCCGTTCAACCCTCCTTTTGCATCTAGTGGGGCTGAAAAGTTAAGATTCTGAGATTCATAGCTACCAAATTTAGAATTTCCTTTTCCACCCCAGATCGGTCCCCTACCCCTTCAGATACTTATCCAACTGCTCAAGCATCAGGGATTCAGCAAACTCTTTGAGCTGATCCGCCGTCACGTCAGAGGTAGCGTCAAGCTTTAGGATTCCGCCTGATTCAAGAAATATAGAGAGGGAATAAGATGACTCTTCGTCTCCCTCTAGCTGAGCGGTTTTCCCCTGAATACGGACGACTTCCTGCCCAGATTCGGAGCCCATCATCGCAGCAAATTTTCCTAATTGTCCGAGATTTCCAAGGCCGCCGCCAGACGATCCGCCAGTAAGTGAAACATTTATAGTTTTTTCACCAGAGGTATAAGAGCGATCAACCTGAGAAAATCCTAGTGCCGCATTTGCCTTAATCTTATCCCCCTTAAAGCCCTTAATGTCATTCGGGAAGAATCGCTCAAGTTCTTTACTATGTCCTTTTTGAAGCTCTTTTTGGACCCAGTTCAATTCATCAAGAGCCTTTGGGAAGTTTTTTTCATCGGCAAATTTCTGGACTCGACTGAGAATATCTTTTAGCTCTTCACAAAGTCCAACAGATGGTGAAGTGGAAATCAAGAGCAGGGTAGACAGTAAGACGCGCATAAACGATGCTGTTAAGGAAGGTGAAGTGCTCATCGGAAGTGTCTCCATCGGTTAGGGAGGATTTTACTGATTAGGCTACGTATTCCCGTTCCGAGTAGATCGTAATCATATACAGATACGCCGACAATTGATTTTTTTGCGACAAAAATTGAGTTGATTTTATATGTCACAGCCAACGACCCCACCAATTGAAAGCCCCTCGTCTCGCTACCTTGCAATTCGCTCGGTAATGATGCCTCGCGATACCAATGCGCTCGGAAGTGTATTCGGAGGGCACATCCTTAGTCTTATTGACCTTGCCGCTGGTCAACACGCTCGAACAATCTCTCCAAAACGGTACGTAACCAAGGTGATGCGCGAGGTTAATTTTGTTTCGCCGGTATTTGTTGGGGACTCAGTAAGTTTCTACACGTCAACTTTACGAGTTGGAACGACTTCTGTAGCAGTGCGGGTTGAGGTTGAAGCACAGCGAGGAGTTGATTCGATTACGACCTGCTCAGTGACATCCGCAGAGGTTGTCATGGTCGCCGTCGACCACGAAAATAATCCAATATCGGTCCGATAATTCAACATTCTGAGGTATCACCCAACTGCGGTATCATCGAGGGGTGAAATCAGTGGTCGCTTTAATATCTTTAATGAACGCACATAGCAGCTCTATTGCGTTCTCAAGATCGTCGAGTTGACACACTTCCACCTGGGTATGCATGTAGCGGTTGGGAATACCGAGGGCCCCGGTAGCGACTCCGCCGCCTCTTGCAACCTGCATCGCGTTTGCATCGTTTCCGAGCAATCCTCCACCGGGAGCGAGTTGATGGGGAACTTTACTTTTCTTGGCAGCAGCAAGGAGCCGCTCCTCGACGACTGGATTTATATTAGGACCCCGAGCAATCGTTGGTCCGCCACCGAGTTTACAGCTCTCGCACTTTGATCCATCGTTCCCTGGATTATCATTCGCATGGGTAACATCAACCGCGATTCCAACCTCTGGATTTATAGCTGTAGCAGCGGTTCGTGCTCCACGCAAACCCACCTCTTCCTGAACGGTACTTACCGAGTAAAGTCCGACTGGAAGGCGTGTTCCCTTTAGACGACGAAGCGTCTCGATAACAACGTACAAACCAACCCGATTATCGAGCCCCGCACCAGTAATAAGGTTATTTTTTAGCGCTATAGGAGTCGGCTCAAATATGATCGCATCTCCAATCTGAACAAATTTCTCAGCATCAGCTTTATCTTTTGCACCGATATCGATCCAAACCTTCTCTAAATCAAGTTGTACCTTGGCCCGCTCATCACCCGATTGGAGATGAATTGGTTTTCGTCCGATAACTCCAACCAGAGGGCCTTTTTTTGCGAGAACTGAAACTCGCGCCCCAAATAGAACTCCCACATCTATTCCTCCGAGCTTATCAACAAGGAGAAATCCCTCTTTTGTAATGTGTCGGATCGTGAGCCCTATCTGATCGCAATGTCCAGCGAGCATAATTCGCTTTGATGCATTTGGATTAATAGCCGCTGTTAGATTGCCGTGGAGATCAATCGTAATGGTATCGGCGAAGGGCTCTATATAGGAGCGAACAACCCGTTGAATAGGGACCTCATACCCTGTTGGCGATGGGGTAGAGAGAAGCTGAAAGAGGAAATCGTGGCTAGCGGATTTTTTTGTGCGAGCAGTCATGGCACTAGGGTAGCTGAGAGGAGATCTTGTGGCTACGGGGATTTTTGTTGGAAAGTATCGAGCTACTTTTGAATTTTTTTGAAATTTCGGCTCAAGGATTCCGATCTGTCAGTGTCTTAGGGGATCGGATTTTTTTCTGATGCTTGAGGAGGATAGGAGTGTTGATTTAGTGGGGAACTTTCGGCTCTTAGCCAAATAGAGGGTCAAGATCCCCTATTTGGCTCCACTTACGATGTAACAACTTAAGCCGCTCCTTACCCCTACTCAGCGGCAACTACCCACTTCTCCGGTGAGCGCCATAGTGCTGAGAGAATGAGCTCCCTTATGAGAATGAACTCTTTGGGAAGCTTGTCGTAGAGCGCCGAAAATAGGCTCTCGTGTGAGAGGATTTCCTGCTTCCAGAGCTCTGCATCGACTGACATTGCGGCCTGAAACTGCTCCCTTGAGTAATGAGAACCTCGCCAATCGATATCGTCGAATCGAGGTACCCAGCCTAATGGGCTCTCTATCGCGGTGACGCGGCCGTGAGTTCGGTCGACGATCCACTTCAGGATTCGCATATTTTCGCCGAAGCCGGGCCACAGAAATTTTCCGTTTTCATCTTTGCGGAACCAGTTAACGCCGAAGATGCGGGGAGGATTTGGCAAGTTTCTTCCGAAATTTAACCAATGGTTGAAGTAATCACCGGCGTGATAACCCATGAATGGAAGCATCGCGAATGGGTCGCGGCGCACTACACCCTGTTGACCCATCGCAGCTGCAGTGGTCTCTGAGCCCATTGTTGCTGCGGCGTATACTCCGTAATTCCAGTTAAATGCCTGATACACGAGAGGAACTGTGGTGCTTCGGCGACCTCCAAAGATAAGAGCGCTGATAGGCACACCAGCAGGATCCTCCCACGCTGGGTCGATAACGGGACACTGAGACGCAGGTGCGGTGAACCGCGCGTTTGGATGCGCTGCTGGCTTACCGTTTGCTTTGTCGTACGGTTGTCCTCGCCAATCGATCAATCCCTCGGGCGCCTCTTTTGACATCCCCTCCCACCACACATCACCATCTGGAGTGAGGGCGACGTTAGTGAAGATGGTGTTTTTCTCGATGGTAGCCATCGCGTTGGGGTTTGTTTCGTAGTTGGTTCCTGGTGCGACTCCAAAGAATCCAGCTTCAGGATTAATACCACGCAAATGCCCCGACTCGTCAGGTTTAATCCACGCAATATCGTCTCCGATACAGCTCACCTTCCATCCATCCATCTCCTTGGGAGGAACAAGCATCGCGAAGTTCGTTTTTCCACAGGCAGATGGAAATGCCGCAGCAACGTAGGTTTTTTCTTTAGTGGGCGATTCAACCCCAAGAATAAGCATGTGTTCGGCGAGCCAGTTTTGCTCTCGCGCCATTGAAGATGCGATCCGAAGGGCAAAGCATTTTTTCCCAAGAAGTGCGTTACCTCCGTACCCAGAGCCGTACGAGATAATCATCTTTTCTTCGGGGAAGTGACAGATGTATTTTGTCTCTGGGTTGCACGGCCAAGGAACATCTTTTGCCCCCGCAGCAAGGGGTGCGCCCACTGAGTGGAGACATCGAACAAAAGATCCATCTCCTAGTGCATTCAATACGGCACGACCCATGCGGGTCATGATCTTCATGTTTACCGCAACGTATGCACTATCAGATATCTCGACCCCAATGTGCGAGATATTAGATCCGATCGGCCCCATGCTAAATGGAATGACATACATCGTGCGTCCCGCCATACATCCATCGAAGAGATGGTTGAGGGTTGACTTCATCTCTTTTGGATCGCGCCAGTTATTAGTTGGACCAGCATCGCTCTTGCGAATTGCGTTAATAAAGGTCTGGTCCTCAACACGCGCAACATCTGAGGGATCCGACCAAGCGAGGTAAGAGTTTGGGCGTTTTACGGGATTTAGTTTTTTGAAGGTGCCAGAATCAACGAGGCGCTGACAGAGATTTGAGTACTCTTCCTCAGATCCATCACACCAGTAAATATCTTTTGGCTTAGTGAGAGCCGCCACCTCTTCGACCCAATGTAGAAGCTCTTGGTTCGTCACATATGAAGGTGCTTTCATCGCTCTTTGGTCCTTTCGCCCGTCTTAAGCCGATCCCGAAAAAATCACAGGAAGAGGCTGTTACGTTGTAACGCCGAGGCGGCAAGGAGTGCTCGCCGGGCGCCAAATTTCGGCACTCGCCAGCGAAGGCGGTTGGCCTTTCACTCGCATCCTAGCCAAGTTTAGAAAAAAAAGCCACGAGTTAAGCGGTCGAAAAAAGCGATTTTAGAGATGCGTTAATTACTCGGAAAAAATGGGTGATTATGCATTGTAGCCAAACTCTCAAACCGTTATCGCTTTTTAGTGTCCCACCATCGTATCGCGAACGATGAAAGAAAAAGGGCTAGGGCAGAAAAAAGAAGAATTGAAGAGAACGATTGCGAAGAAACTTTCTCGGTGCTGAGTTGGCTAAGGTAAGCTTCGCTTGGATTAACGAGCCCACCAGAGCTCTCTGCGAGCCGTTTCAACAAGGGTATATTGAATCCACGATCAGCTTGCTCTCCGATTAAGGAATCATCTACCTCAAAGGATGATTCGGGTAACGATTTTTTTCCGACAGATGGTTGGAACAAATGGGTTCCAGGGCTAGGATCACGCAGAATTGCTTGAAGGTGACCGGGAGCTACAGTTTCGAAAACAATAGGTGTGCCGTTAACTTTTGCTGAAAATTCTCGAGCCGCTTTGTCGGTGTAGAGAGCAACATCGAGCTCGACGATCCCGTAGCGTTGATTCACGGAAAGATCGTAACGAATTTCGGTGTCAGTTGCGCTTTCGCCACGCGCTGCTGAAATGAGATCGGTCCAAAATTGAGCTAATTTGGGCCATTTAACCCAGTCGGAAGTCCAGCGACCGGCTGCATCGGTTGTCAGTGCAACTACACGTCCTTTACCACGGGTCCAAGATGCCAAGAGAGGCCGCTCTCCCTCTTCTGCGGCGATTGCGATTTCCAAAGCAGCACCCTCCTTTGGAGCTGTTTCAACGAACCCCTGAATCGGCGGGAATGTTGGTGAGCTTGTTATGGGAGAGGTTATATCTTTACGAAAGACGCCGTAATCAGACGTTTCTCGCAAAGTTTTTTCTCCCGCATTTACCTTAATATCAGAGAGAAAAATTCTTGGTAATGCAGTCGGATCGTTCGTTTGATGATACGTTCCACCTCCCATACGAGCCATCTCTGCCATCGTATTGTCCTGATAGAGTCCGACAAGAACAGTGCTCGTTGTTACTCCTTCACTCCGAAGCTCTTCAGACATTTGTATGAGAAAGTCTTGATTTGCTCGAAGCATTCCATCAGTCAGTACGATAATATGTTTTCGACCCGCCTGAGCACGCGCAAGTTGCCTACGTGCCTCATCCATAGCGGGTACAAGATTAGTTCCTAATTTCGGATAAAGAAATTTAATTCGCTCGAGTGCCTGAGCTCTATTAACCCGCAACTGGTTCATCTTAACGACGACAAAGGGAAGTTGGTCGAAACCGATCACCCCAAGGTAGTCATCATCTTTTAGATTCCGAACTACCTCCTCTGCTGCCTCTTTCGCATAATCAAGCTTACGAAGCTCACCCATACTATTTGATTTGTCGATCACGAGCGCTACTGCAGAGTTGAGCCTCTTTTGTGCGACACGGGGCGGAACGAGGGTAACGGGAAGGTACGGTTCAAGCACTGAACCCCGATAACCACCAAGGCCAAAGCTCTGATTTCCACCCACCATAATCAGCCCGCCTCCCCGCTCTATGAATGGAATTAGGGAATCAAGGCGAGCTGTTCCAAGGGATTTAGCAGAAACATTATTCAGAATTACAGCGGAAAACTCAGAAAAAGAGGGTACCGTTTGTGAGCCTATTACCAGTGATGTCAGGTCGTACGCTTGCGAATCAAGAAGCCGCTGTAATGTGGCACCCTCTGCGACAGAGCTATTGAGCAGAAGAATTCGCTCTCGTTTCTGACTGTTGATAAGAGCTGACCTCTGCGACGGCAAAAAGTTTTTATCGTCTGGAGTAAAAATAACTTCAACTTTATGCAGCCCCTCCTGCTCACTATTACTCTTGGCTGAAAATGGTACTTCCTCGAGGGGCGGTACTATAACTGAACTCTCGAATACCGGTTTTCCACCGTCCCTAATCACAAGGGTGCCCCGTTTAGGCTGTTCTGTTTCATTTTTTATTGCTGTGCGAATTGCGACACTCGTTTTCGCTGGAGCTTGAAAAGGAATATTCAGATTAGACACTTCCAGAGCGGGTTCTTTTTTTTGCTCAGCATTTTCGGGAATTAGTGGAAAGATAGCTGTGCCCTGGTCCCTAGCAATAGAGAGCAGCTCCTCTTCTCGAGAGCCTGTTATCCATCCATCAGAAACAAGAATAATCGGCGCTCCATGCGATACTTCGAGAGCCTTACCTAGCTCTGAGCGAGATGTCGGTATACCGCGATTACTCGCTCTTATTTCAGAGAGTGAAGAGATTCCAGTAAAGATTGGGGACACCTCTTTTGCGAATGCGCGAAGCGATTCTGGCTTATAACTTTTAAGTCGCCCTATCAGATCATCAGCAGCAGCACCTTCCATACTCTCTGAGATATCGATAAGGCCATTTAATGCCCTTTTTCGCTCGGTGCTTGTAATTGTTGGATTAAGGAGCGATACCGTTATACACGATATCGCAGCAAGCATAAGAAGCGCAGCTATCGCTCTTCGATATGAGAGATATACACGCTCACTAAGAGCGCGAGAGATTACACCGCAAGCTGCGGCGACCCCAAGCCAGAAGAGAGGCGTCCAAGAAAAAGTAACGGGTATCATGTAACGCGCCTCCTTGAACGGAGGAGTGATATAAAACCAAACAATCCATCCACTGCGATTAGAATGAGAAGAATATTGAGAAATAGATTCACCAAAGACATTCCGCCAATCGATTCAATTTGAGAGGCCGAATTAGAGACTAGAGGAGACAGCTTCAATGGTCGTCGCGCAAGAAGATTTGATTGTGCTTCGTCAAAAAAATTGACACTAGAAATTGTTTCTGAGGCCCCCTTCGAATCTGGCTTTTCGTTCGATATTTGGATTAATCCCGGGACAGGGAGAGAATTTGGTTGATCGCTTCCTCCTAATTGAGAGGATGAGATTAGATAACGGGCTTTTTTACCCTTCAGTGACGCGACTCCCCTAAAAGGATTCAGTTCAACGCCAGCAACATCTTGAAAAAGATGGTGCATGATATTTAGTAGCAAAATACTTAAAGGGGCGTTTTTTGTTCCTAAAAATGGCAAAGCTTCAAACCCAAGGACGAGCGTATGGGTATCATATTGAAAGCTCTCAGCGATTAATGTTCCCTTCTCTCCACGCATGAGTGGCGTAAATGTATAGCCAGTCTCCAGCAATGCTCCAGCAGAGCCTTTAAGCGTATCTGGTGAAAGGTACCGGAAGAAGGGAGAGGATGATTCCCAAATCGCTACGCTCCACGGATTGCTGAACGGAGTGCTTCTGATAATCGCTGAATCTGGTGGGGGTAGGATCAGGAGGGTCGGCTTCCCAGTTGGTTTTGAGGGTGCGGTGCGATGAAATATCCAACCGCTCACTCGCTCCTGAGATATATCTATATTCGAGGGGGATATCTCTTCAAGCGACGATCCGAAAATTCGATTAAGATTTAAATCACGAAGAGGGATATGCGAGACAACTCCTATTGTTGTGGGTGGGTGACTGGTTGATATCCATGATTCATCATCTCCAGAAAGGGCGTTTTCTTGCCCAACTACCGGAGATTCTATCCTTGCTCGATAGCCAACACCGTTTTTTGTGGATATCGGAAAGGTAATTGTCGCGTTCTTTTCAGGATCAATAGTTACCTGTCGACGAACAACAGAAGATATCTCACCGGATTTATCAATTGCCGAAAAACTGACCTGAACATCGGTCTTATTTGACGAAAATGACCGAATTTGGGCTGATATTTCAGCACCCGAACTATTCCAGAGCTTCTCGATAGCTACATTTTGTAGAACGGGTAGACCGACACTCAAAAGGATAAGTCGGTCCCGATCGGATTCGTCACCTTCGATAGGCTGAGCGCTCGCAACAACTACTCGATCCACATCCCCACGATTAAGCGCAGTAGATATCGTCGTTGAGAGATCGCCAGCGGCATAATTAGGTGCAATTGATGATAGTTCTCTTGTTGCCACATCGCTCGAAACAAATCCCTCTGTAAATGTTGTCTGTCGGGGAGATGTTGCGATGAGGAGTACTGAATCAGAGGCTAGGGTTGTGTTAAGCGCTTCACGTGCTCGCTCAGTAACGGCATCAAAGACTCTCGACGAGGATTGCGCCACAGCTGACGTTTGAAAACTATTGTCGATGATGAGCACCGATCGTTTCCCTCCGCTTTCGGCGGTTATTCCAGCAGCAGCTAGGCTTAAGAGCGCTAGTATAAGAAGTTCAAAAAAATACCTAATTGGTGGAAATATCTTTCTCGGTCTTCCACCTTCTGCCGTGAAGTGACGGAGCAAAAACAGGGTCGGTATGCGGGCTGGTTCTCCGATAGATTTCCTCCGATATATCATCAGAAGGAGACCAGCTCCCGCCGGAATGGCTAAAAGGACGAAAGGGTAAACGAAACTCATCACTAGTTACCCCTTGATAGGATAGATATCAAACCTCTCATCATGATTTCCCCCACTTCATGCCACCATCCCCACCTCATGAAGATGAGATCCAATAAATGAAATTGGGTCATCCAGAAGTGATGGTGAAACGAGCCTAATAGTGGAGGCGGCAAGAAGGTCTCGAAGAGTTTTATTGTGCTGCTCAAGAAGTGCGTCAAATTCTTGAGGGGCAATTTCGCTTCTGAGCGAGGCCCGCGTACCAGTTTCTCCATCAACAACATCATTGAGTGGAAAGTTGTACGGCTCACGATCAAAATTGCTCAAAACTTGAATAAAGGAGGTATCAAGATTTTTTGAGCGAGCAAGTTGAGCAATACTCTCAAGAATACTTGATTCAAAGAGAAAATCTGATAGAAAAATCAAGATTCCAGGGGCGCGTAACCGTCCAAGAAATGCTCGAAATTCAGAAACAGGGTCTAGCTCTTTTTCGGGTGCTCGATAAAAAAGATCACCGAGTGAAGCGAATGAGCCGAGAGATCGAACTCTAAAAAGAGATCCTGATCCAAGAACAGAGATAGATACCTCATCGCGCTGAGAAAGAGCGACATAGGCAAGGCCAAGAGCCACACTTGCCGTGAAGTCCCATTTGTTACTCTTCTCCGGAAGTCGCATCGACCAACTACCATCAACGATTATATAGACGGCAAGATTTTGCTCTTCGTTGAAGGTTTTCACATACATTCGATCGCTTCGAGCATAAAGATTCCAATCAATGTCTCGGGGATTATCTCCCGGTTGATAGTTTCGATAATCAGAAAACTCAATACCGTGCCCTCGTTTAAGAGAAATATGAGTACCCTGGGTAATTCCCATAAGGGTGCGACGGCTGCGAAGAGTAAGCAGCCCAAGATTACGAAGAGCAGAATCATTGAGATATTTTGGAAGCAAGCTACCGTTCCCTCATAGAAAATGGCTTATGGCGAGAATTATCACTAATTGGGTTAGGTTGCCTCCCTACTTCGCATCACGGACCTGTTTGAGTATTTCATCCGAAGATATTCCATCTGCTTCCGCCTGAAAATTGAGCAATAGCCTATGACGAAGCGCTGGTATGAAAGCCGATTTAATATCTTCAAAGGAGAGATTAATACGTCCATCGATGAGGGCTCGGACCTTGGCCATCAGAACAACGGACTGCGCACCCCGAGGCCCCGGACCAAAACGTGCATATTTCCGAACAAGTGGGGTGGCATGCTCACTCTGTGGTGATACTGCGGCAAGCATACGCACAAGGACATCGTGCAGCGGATCGGCGACAAAAACTGAGCGAACGAGTTTTCTCATCTGCATCAGTGTTACAGCTGCATCCCCTTCATCCATTACCGAGCGGGCTTCGGGAACTGCAGCGCCCGTCGTTCTTCTAAGTATCTCCTTGAGGTCGTGCGAAGTTGGGGGAGGTACGGGAAGCTTGATGAGAAATCTATCAAGCTGAGCTTCGGGTAGAGGATATGTTCCGTCCAACTCGATCGGATTCTGTGTCGCAAGAACAAAAAATGGTTCCTGAAGTCGATACGTTTCACCGAGAACAGTAACCTGTCGCTCCTCCATTGCTTCAAGAAGAGCAGCCTGCGTTTTTGCTGTCGCACGATTTATCTCGTCTGCAAGAACTACGTGAGCAAAGAGGGGCCCTGGTCGGAAGATGAAGCTGCGACGACCACTTTCATCTTCGGTTAAAACCTGTGTGCCGGTTACGTCAGATGGCATCAGATCGGGTGTAAACTGAATTCTCTTAAATGACATCCCGAGTGTTTGAGAGATCGATTTAATAAGAAGAGTCTTTCCAAGACCGGGAACCCCTTCGAGCAAAACATGCCCCCCCGCAAAAATCGCAGATATGATTCCTCCAATAACCTCTGGCATTCCAACTAACACGCGGCTGACCTCCGCCTGAACTCGCTGAAAAGTTGCCCGAAATTGCTCGATATTGCGCTCGATCTCTTGAGCGCTTTGCCCCTGCATATCCTTATCCATTCGCTGGCCTTTTTTGATTAACTATTCGACTTAACGAGACTCTGCGCGCTGCTTTTCTTACTCCTCACCAAGCACACCTCTATATTCGAGCGGAATCGGTTGAGCCCGCTGCCCGACAACAGCATCGGGTTTTGCAAGTGGTATTGCTTGAAGCGATCTTTTAAACTCAGAGCGGTTGTTGTGCTCAACGACTGCTCCCGTATCAACACCGAATCGCGCATCAACCTGCTCGAGATTATTTTCCTTAACAGGAGCATTTTTGAACCCCTTTGGTCCCTCAAGTCCCTTACCCTCACCCTCTTTGATAAACTTATCTGGAGAGCTTCCCCCGAGGGTAGCAGATTGACCAGGTGTATCATTTTCTGAGTCACCCTCGCTATCGCCTCCATCTTGCCCCTCAGAAACCGAACTCTCATCGGACTGTTCGCCTCCCTTTCCTCCTGACGCTCGACTTTCGTTTTTCTCAGAAGGGCTTACTTTATCTTTATTTTTGCCCCCTCCCTTCTCTCCTTTTACTCCCTCACCAGAACGAGAACTCGGCGACTGTTCAGATTTGTTTTTATCGTTCTTTTCGGATTGATCCTGCTTTTCACCACTTTGAGAGAGACTTGCTACCTTCTCTCGTGCCTGTTCGAGAGCTGAGGTAAGAGAGCCGCTCCCTTTTCCTTGTCGGGAAGCTTCACCATCTATGCCCGCATCCGATTTCCCACCAGCACCGCGCTGCGTCCCCTCTTGCTGACCAACGGCCTGGCCCTCATTGCTTGCAGAGCCTTGAGGACCAGGATCTTTGCCCTGACCTTCCTGTCCACCAGCCTGACTGCCTCCATCTCCCCCTTCACCACCCTCCTGGCCCTGCTGCTGGCCTCCTTGGCTACCACTACTTGATGATCCTTGCTTACCCTCATCATCGCCCGATTTGCCAGAAGAACCTGGGCTATTTCCCGATTGCTCACTCTTCCCTTGCTGCGGTGAATCACCTTTTCCTTCCTCAGAAGATCCCTTATCTGATTTTTCCTCCGACGAGCTTCCTTTATCTGTACTATTATCGCTTTCCTCTTTTTTCGTCGATTTAGACTCATTCTCCTTTGAGTCATTTCCACCATCTTGTTTTTTTGAATCTTCCTTTTCTTTGGGATCGCTCTCTTTGGAATCCCCGTCCTTGGACCCGTCCTTTTCCTCCTTCGATTTTTGTCCGTGCTGGACATCAACCTCTTTTTGTTGAGGTAGCGCTGATTTCGAAGTGTTAACGGTAGGTGTTGGTGTGGGTGTGGGCGTTGGAGTGGCTGTTGGTGCCGCAGCACTCAATGGATCGGCCTCACCGTTTTCCTCTTTTACCAACTGATTATTCTTTGCCTCACCCTCTTTGGCTACATCATCGAACGCTGCAAGGGTCGATAGAATTTTATCCTCTACGACCTGACTTCCCAATCCCGCCTCTCTAACCGTATCAGCAAGAGAGCGAAGCTCCTCGGCGGCTTTTTCAGGAATCGCAGGATTTTCCTCAATAAGTGTCTCTAGTGACTCAGCAGCTTTTTCAGACTCGGAATTAATAGCCTTTGGTTGTTTGAGAAAAATTATGATGGCAAGCGCCACGATCAACCCGATCAGCAATCCGATCTTTTTCTTCGGTGCAGGCGCGCTAAGGAGGGCTCGTACGTCCTCAGCCGGACAGAGCGCCGAGAGTTGCTGCTCAATTATAGCGCTTATTGCCTGATAGCCCTCGAGCTTAGCTGATCGAGCATAAAATAGACTCGTAGCACGATTTTGGAGCCCAAGCTTTTCATCAATTAGGACACAGCTATCCTCAAAGCGAGGAAGCGAAAGCCATCTACGGCGAACAAGAAGCACACAGAAAATCGCACAGCCAAGAACTATCGAGAAAACCCCACCAATCGGTGATACCGAGTAGAGCAAGATCGCAACGAGAGCTATACCACTAAGAGTGATGGCGACCTCAAGAAGGACGGCAATAACTGCAGTTCGGCGTTGATACCGATAGAGCTGTTGCGAGAAAGCATCGAAGGTCACGGCGTTTAGGGCACGATAATTAATTAGTTAGGAGACAATGAATTCGTAGGCTCTTTAGTCGGTTGATTCGCAGGAGGTTGATTCGAGGCAGCTTGATTCGGATCACCTTGGCTTACTGCGGGCTGATTCGAATCTGCTGAACTGTTCGGGCGAATCTGATATTGAGCGACAGCTGCGTTATGCTCCTCCAGAGTTGTTGAAAATACGTGTTTTCCCGTACCGTCCGCAACAAAGAAAATGTAAGGGGTCTCAGCTGGATAGAGAGCTGCATTAATAGCTGAGTCGCCTGGGTTACAGATTGGACCGGGAGGAAGTCCGGTAATGGTATAAGTATTGTAGAGCGTTGGTGTCTCAAGATGAGACCGCGTTAAATTTCCATCGAACTGATCCCCTAAACCGTAAATAACGGTTGGATCACTCTGAAGAGGGATCTGTTGTTTGAGCCGGTTGTGAAAGACAGAGGAGATCGTTGGCTGTTCGTTCCGGTCCCCCGATTCTTTCTCAATAATAGAAGCTAACGTCATAATTTGGTGACGAGTCATGCCGAGCTGTGCGGCTCTATCGCTGAAGCTTTGGGACCAGTGCTCGAGCCCCACTTTAACCATTTTTACAACAACTTCTCGAGCTGTTATCGGCCGAGAGAATATGTAGGTTTCCGGAAATAGGTATCCCTCTAACTCTCCACTATCGGAGCCAGAGGACTTTATAAGAGATCGTTCCGTGAGAGCCTGATTGAACTCGGCTTTTTTTAGAAGACCAGCACTCTCGACTATCTGACCGATTTCTCGGATTGAAACACCCTCGCGTACAACGATCTTACGCTCAATCGGCTTGCCCGATGTAATAGCGTTGAGCAGTTCAACCACCGACATCGATCGACGAATCTCATATTCGCCTGCGACTATTTTGCTATCTTTTTTTGAGGCTCTTCCCGCGTAACGGAGTGGCCAACTGTATTTGATGAACCCCCGATTTTCGAGCTCTGCCGCTACCGTTGCCAGTGTTGAATCGCGCGGAATCTCTATTGATTGAGTCGTTGTGTCACTAGAATCGATCGGATGCTCAAATATCGAGCGAAGAGTGAGAAATGTTATAAAACCAACGAGGGCTGGGACTGAGAGATATACGAGGATTCGAACCAAAGATATGCCACTCTCCCGAGTAAGACGGTGGTGAGGAATCTGGATGATTGAGGAAATTTTCATGGTAACTAATAAAACGAAGACGAGTTCGCAAGAAGTTTTGTGAGCAGATTGCAGGAGGGTGCATTCCTTTTTAAAGGATACCGCAGTTAAAAAGATCACAGTGGTTATTACTGAAGATAGTGATAACCACACTATGTTATCAGCACCATAACGGATAGTAACATACACAAGTGAGGAATCCGCCCGAAAAAAATCGCTTTTCCTTTTAACGGACGACCCTACCCGTGCGAAGAAGTGCGGCTACCTCGTGGCGAGCCGTTCCTAAATCCATCGATGGGCTATGTCCCTTCGCCAATAAGTGTCTCTGGAGAATCAGACACGCGGCAACTGAGTCTATTATTCCAGATTCGCGAACATTTCGGTGAGGTGAACCCGATATACCTAAAAGCTCCTTTGCCTCCTCCGATGAGAGATACTCGTCCCGAAGCTCAATTGGAACGGCACATCTACGACGAAGACGATCTACAAACAGAGTTACATCTCCCCCCTGTTCAGTCTCTTCGTTATCAGCGGTAAGAGGAACTCCAATCACGATAAGCGAAAGGTTGTGACTATCGGCAAGGCGCAACACTGCCTGCTCTGCTCGCTTTCCTGCTCTCTCAACACCCTCAAGAGGGGTAATAGCTGCTTTTTCGGCCCAATATATAGCGATCCCGACCCTCTTTCGCCCCACATCGAGGCCAAGAATAGCAGATGCACGATCGATCGGTTCACTGTTTTTTTTCGTATTAATAAAGGTCTCCTATCACAATCGTTTTGCCCCAATGCTTCGAGTGCTGTACTGTCAGTAACAAATGTACCGCTCACGATAACAGCGGCACCAGATTCGTTTCACTTCGCGCCTCAGAGAGCGCATCAAATTGGGTGCAACTTTTAGCAAACACCCCCTTTTTCGTGGAGCTTTGCTCACTGAAATGACTCACACAATCGCTATCCTCACAATCGGTTCTGAAATTCTCGATGGTCGGATCGTCGATACGAATTCCTCTTTTCTCGGGCGGACCGCTCGCTCTCGAGGGCTCGCTGTAACAACCCGCGTTACCTGTGATGATGATCAGGATATCATCGTTCGATGGATCCGAGAGCTCCTTTGCTCTGTCGATATCTTGGTGATGACCGGAGGCCTCGGTCCAACCCCCGATGACCTGACTAGGGATGCTATTGCAGCATTTGCAGGAAAGGAGCTTACACTCGTTGACGAGGAGCTGGAAAAGCTTAAAGAGTGGTACGAGTCGAAGGGTCGGGAACTAACCGCTATTAATTCTCGTCAGGCTTGGTTTCCAGAAGGGGCACTCTGCATTCACAATCCGGTCGGAACTGCCTCGGGTATCTGGTTAGAAGTAGAAGTAGCGGGGCGAAAAAAAGGAATTGTTGCACTGCCAGGCATTCCTCGTGAGCTCGAGCCGATGTGGCGAGAGGATGTGCTCGACCGAATGGGCCGTTTTTTGGGGGTAGAAGAGGCATCAAACGAGCAGATTATTCGGACCTTTGGCTTGCCTGAATCAGAGGTCGCGCAGCGTCTTCTCACGGTTGCCGGTCTTCACAAGCTACAGATTGCTTATCAGGTGATGTACCCCGAAGTTATCGTCGTCATGAGAGGCTCAAGGGGGGATGATAATCTTTTTTCAGCAGCGATTGAGGCTATTGGTGCTGAGTACATAGTTTCTCAGGACTACGGTACACCCCTGCCTAAAGCTTTAGCTGACCTATTACGAGCGCAACAAAAATCAGTAAGCGTTGCTGAATCGTGCACTGGTGGGCTTATCGGACAGCTCATCACGATGCATCCAGGCGCCTCGTCAGTATTTCCTGGTGGGATTGTTGCTTATTCAAATAAGTGTAAAGAGTCGCTCTTAGGAGTTGATGGAATTCTTTTCGAGCGAGATGGAGCAGTAAGCGGAGCCGTTGTTCGCTCAATGGCTAGGGGAGTTCGAGCCCGTACTCATTCATCGGTAGCGGTCTCAATCTCCGGCATCGCTGGCCCCGATGGAGCAACGCCTACGAAACCAGTCGGGACTTTTTTTGTTGGTCTTTCAACTGGAAATGCAACAAAGTCATATCGGTTTTTCTTTTCATCGGATCGGGATCGAATCAGGATATTTGCAGCATACAAAGCTCTCGATGTTGTTCGACGAGAGCTGTCGGGCTTACCCGCGCCAGATGACGCACGAGAGCTCGAGGAGGAACCGCCGGAGTTAGCTGGAGCGCTACCACAAGGAGCAGAGCTAGAAGAATTTGAATGACTCGACTGTTTCATGGTGTTCTCGATTAAGAGAGAAAAGGCCCGCACAGAAAAACGCACCTTATTAGCGTGCAAGTTACCGTTCAAATCTGGGCGATACAGCTAGAAAATAAGGCTTTAGCGTGATTTTACCATCCGATCAAGTTAGGGCAAATTGGGCCGTAAACCCGATTTTTGCCCGCTAGAAACCGAATACTATGCTCATTTCGGTGAGTTAAAGAGCTCATTTTAAGAATTCAGAGAGCGCAAAAACATTTTTATTTTTTTATTTTGATATAACCACCCGGTGAATTGTCGTATATATTCTACATAAAATATCTTCAATACATCGACAAAAACGGGCCAACTGTTTTGACGGTACTGGCGGTCCGCGATACGGTATCAGGCAATTAGGAATACAAAGGCGATAAAGGATTGTGGCTTTTTGCCAAGCTTTAAGGATTACGCGCTATGAAGGGTTCAGAGATTCGGAAGAGCTTTCTCGATTTTTTCAAAAGCAAGGGACATGAGATTGTTCCGAGTGCTTCGCTAGTTCCCGTCGATGATCCGACCGTTTTGTTCACGGTAGCGGGAATGGCCCCGTTTAAGGAATGTTTTCTCGGTTCGGAAAAGCGCTCTTACACCCGAGCTGCTAGCGCCCAAAAATGTCTGCGCATATCAGGCAAGCACAACGATTTTGAAAATGTTGGGGTTACTGCCCGTCACCACACCTTTTTCGAGATGCTCGGCAACTTTTCATTCGGGGATTATTTTAAAGCCGAAGCCATTCAGTACGCATGGGAGTTTGTTACTGAAAAACTCGGTCTATCACCCGACCGATTGTGGGTGAGCGTGTTTCGTGAGGATGACGAGGCAGCCAAGCTTTGGCGTGATCTTACCCCTATTCACCGAGACAGGATTGTTCGGTTGGATGAGAAAGATAACTTCTGGGCGATGGGTGATACAGGCCCGTGTGGTCCTTGCTCCGAATTGTACTATTACGTTGGTCCAGATGACGTGCCTCAATCTGAAGAGGCGTTTCGGCGCGACGATGGGTCGTATCTTGAGATCTGGAATCTGGTCTTCATGCAGTTTAATCGAAACGCAGACGGCACTATGACGCCACTGCCTCACCCCTCAATCGATACGGGGAGTGGGCTCGAACGGTTAACCTCGGTCGTTCAAGGACTTCCCGGCAACTACGAAACCGATCTCGTTCGGGGAGTTATCGGTGTTGCTGAGGAGCTCTCCGGATTTCGGTACGATAGTGGTTCGTACGGTTCGGGAGATCTCCGCTCAGATCTGCGCTACGCACGTAACGTTGCGCTTCGCGTAGCGGGCGATCACTCTCGCGCCGCAGCGTTTTTAATAGCCGACGGGGTATTCCCGGGGAGCGATGGTCGCGGATATGCGCTGCGCCGGATCATCCGACGGGCGGTTCGTCACGGTAGAGTTCTTGGACTTCGTGAACCGTTTCTTGTTCATACAGCTGGCAAAGTCGTCAATCTACTCGGAGATCAATATCCTGAGCTGGTGGCTGCAAAAGATACGATCGCTGAAGTTATCAAAAACGAAGAGGCCAAGTTTCACGAAACGCTCGAGGGTGGCCTTGAGGTGTTGACTCGCGAGGTCGAACGACTCGGCGCGGGCGCGGCGTTCCCAGGAGAAACCGCTTTTCTTTTGCACGACACCTTCGGCTTTCCTCTTGACCTCACTGAGGATGCGTTAAAACCGTTTGGCAGAACTGTCGATGTCGCGGCTTTTCAGGGGGCGATGGAGGCGCAGAGGACACGATCGCGCGAGGATCGGCGGTCGAAGGGAATAGTATTTCAATCAAAAAGTGTTGATGTTGAGCCGACCAATTTTCTTGGATACGGTGCTACAACGGGAGAAGGGACCTTAAGAGCGGTGCAACCCTCAACCGAAACGCCAGAGATTATATCAATCTTTTTTGATGAAAGCCCCTTTTATGCGGAATCAGGGGGACAGGTCGGAGATGCAGGAACGGTGACCATTGATGGGCACACGTTCGATGTAGTCGATACTGTAAAGCTACCCTCGGGACAATTTGCTCACCTCGTAAAGAGCGCCGATGCCGCGCTGTTGAGTTCTTTGATCGGACATAGGGCACGGCTCGAGGTTGATGGTGCACGACGAAAAGCAATTGCGACTCATCACAGCGCAACGCACGTGCTTCACCTTGGTTTGAGATCGATTCTTGGAACACATGTAAAACAGGCAGGTTCGCTCGTAACGCCGGAGCGGTTGCGATTTGACTTTAATCATTACGCGCCGATTACAGAGGATCAGCTCCGCGATCTTGCGGTGTTTATGAACGAGTATGTTAGATCAAATTACGAGGTTACCACTCGGGTATTGCCGATAGCTGAGGCTCGGACACTCGGAGCGATGGCGTTATTTGGCGAGAAATATGGAGAGACGGTTCGGGTTGTCGAGATAGGGCCTGATTCGCTTGAACTGTGCGGTGGAACTCACGTTAAGCGAAGTGGTGATATCGGGTCGATTTTGGTGGTGCGCGAGGGCGCTATCGCTTCTGGAGTGCGGCGAATCGAGTGTGTTGCTGGCGGAAGAGCAGTTTCGAATGCCCTTGAGATGCAGGGAACTCTTGATGGTCTTGCAGCAACGCTTGGTGCTGATCAGGGCGCGCTGCAAGAAAAACTTGAGGCACTCCTCGGTAAAGAGCGCGAAGTTTTACGGGAACTAGGGGCACTGCGGGTTACCATCGGGAAGTTGACCGCTGATGCGGTTTTAAGAGAGCCGGTGATTTCTCCCTCTGGGGTCCCGGTGTTCGCTAAGGTGCTCGATGATCTCGATGCAGAAGTTGCCAAAGAGGTCGTTGATATCGCTCGGGTGAAGGCTGGGTCGGGTGTTATTGTGGTGGCCATAAAGGGAGACCGCGGTGGAATGTTGCTCGCTGGTGCGACCTCGGACCTTGCGGGGCGGCTGCATTTGGGTTCGATCTTAAAAGAGACTGTTGCTGCAGTTGGTGGCAAAGGGGGCGGTCGACCCGATTTTGCTCAGGCGGGTGGGCTCGATCCTGAAAAAACGAGCGATGCTCTTGCGCTCTTCGTTCAACGGGTGCCCTGACGATGCGATGAACTCGCAAAGTCTCTATCTTTACATCAGAGGGGAGCGATTGCGAAGATAGGGGTGAGTCCGATGCGAGTTCGTTCGGGCAGATAAGGCCGATAACGTCAGAACCAGGGAGCTAGTGTGACAAAGCGAAGTAACTATCCGAAGGGTCAGCGAGCTGAGGCAGTTTTAACAGTTGATGACACATCGGTGTTGCAACATCTGGTTGGCGAGCAAGATGCTCACCTTCAAACGATACGACGACTACTCGATGTTGAGATCGGGCGGGATGGATCGAGCCTCGTTATTCGAGGAAACGATTCAGAGGTCGAGCTCGCGCGAGATCTTCTCGGGCAACTTAAAGAGCTTTTTGAGCAGGGCGAGCATATCTGGGCTTCAGATATCGAGCGAGCAATCAAAATGCTCTCACAAAATCGCAAACTTCGGCTCTCCGAGCTTTTTCGCGATCAGGTAAAGATATCGGGCAGAAAACACCCGATTGTTCCGAAAACCTTCAAGCAAAAGCAGTATATCGAGTCAGCGGAAAGCTACGATGTTGTGTTTGGGGTTGGGCCAGCGGGAACAGGGAAAACCTATCTTGCGATGGCTATGGCAGTTTCGGCGCTGATGAAAAAGCAGGTGAAGCGAGTTGTTTTGTGCCGACCAGCGGTCGAGGCTGGAGAAAAATTGGGATTCTTGCCAGGCGATATGGCGGAGAAAGTAAACCCATATCTTCGCCCGCTCTATGATGCTCTTCACGATATGGTTGATTTTGAGCGAGCCAAAGAGCTCGTTGAGCGCGGAATCGTTGAGGTCGCGCCGCTTGCCTTTATGCGCGGGCGAACACTGAATAGCTCATTTGTAATTCTTGATGAGGCTCAGAATACAACACCTGGTCAGATGAAGATGTTGCTCACCCGTCTTGGGTTTGGATCGAAGTGTTTTGTGACGGGGGATGTCACTCAGATCGATCTTCCCCGAGGTCAGATGTCTGGGTTAGTCGATGCTCTCCAAACTCTACACTCGGTTGATGGAATAGGCGTTGTGAGATTTACTGATGAGGATGTTATTAGACATCCATTGGTTTCGCGAATTATTCAGGCATACGACCGTAGGGAGCAGGCTCGTGAAACCCCTTAGTAAAAGCCAAAAAAAACCGGCGAACCAGCTCCGTGTTTCGGTCCTTGTTTCAGAAGAACCAAACCGCTCCCGAATTCGAAAGCGTGAGGTCAAGACTCTTGTTCGGGAGATTTTTTATCGAATTGAATCTTCACCTCTGTATCCTGAGGAGGTGCCACCCGAGCTGGCACTTAGTATTCTGTTCTGTGATGACCACTTTATTCAGGACTTGAATCGCGATTACAGAGCCAAAGATAAACCTACCGATGTTCTCTCGTTTGCTCTAGGCGATGGGGAGAGCGACACTCCATCGCTTGGTGATGTGGTTATTTCACTTGAGACGGCGGCTCGCCAACATGCTCGCTACGGAACGACCTACGCAGAGGAATTAGTTCGGTTGCTGATCCACGGTATTCATCACCTTCTTGGATTTGATCACGAAGGGGTTACCCGATCGGTAGCCCAAAAGATGCGACGTTCGGAGGAGTCTGTCTTCGCGGAGCTCCGAGAGCTTGGCGAATCATTACTCGGGCGAGGGCATCGAGATTCGTAACAGGCCTGCAACCTCCTACTCCCCCTCTCCCCTCACCTCGCAGGGACCAAAAAATATACTCGAGTGATGCGGACAGGTAAGGGCTGGTCCACCTCGCACGACAAAAGAGGCTCTCTGAGAGTCGCAAAAAGTTACCTGAGCAGCGAGTCCATCACCGCTAAAACATCCAGATTCATCTGCTACTAGATCTATTTTATCGGAAAAAGTACCAGACTTATAAACGAGAACGGTACGTTCGTCTGCGCGATCGAGTCGAATAACCCCCACCTGCGAAAGTTGGCCCGGAGTTGTAGCCTCAGGATTGAGAGTATTTGCAACGTCCTGGCTGATTGCCTGTAATTCATCGGGCGGTGGTGCGCCATCAGTGACAATATCTTCAGCCAAGCTCGGATTAATTGCAGATATTATTGAACAAAATAGCGCTATATTGAGAATTATTCGCATATACACACCTTATCTATAATATTCATTAATCGAACGTAGACGTAACTGCATATCAACATTCACCGCGTTTCCACCCGTTTCATCATAATGCAGAGCACCCGAGCCAGTCGCGGTGAGTCGATCGGCCATGATCCCGCCGTTGTAGGTGAAGTTTCCGGATATATTTACCGCTGCATTCGGAGCAACGAGAAAAGAATTAATCGTCGCCGTTCCGTTGAGAGTTAAAGGATTACTTCCCCAGTAATTGACCTTCAACATATTGGGAGCAACCATCGTCCCAGCGGATTTATTTTTAATTCCACCTATTTGGTTTCCGTTATAGGAGTTTCCGACTATCTGCTCGACATACAGAGTGATTTGCTTTCCACCATTATCATCGAAAAGAATTGTTGAGTTGTTCGCGAGGTCGAGCTGCTTTATGTAGAAGGCGGTCGGTGCACTGCCGTTCAGCCCTGCGCGGAATCGCACCCAGTTACCTGCGTTCACTTTTAGAGCGTTCCAACAGTTATTCCGGTATGTTTTTGATGGAACACCTGTTGGGGTATTAGTACTCGGGTTTGCGGTTTTGGTTGATTCAATGGTCCATGCGGTTGAATCGCTATTCCCTGAGGATATTGTCAGATTAGCGCCGCTATTTGGACATGCAGCGGCAAACGAAGATGGTGTCAATTTAACAACTGGAGTAGAGCATGATGCGTTCGCGCAAACTGTACCCTTTACAGGGCAGCCCGACGCAAAAGACGCACACAGCGCCCCCCCCCACGGGCTTGAGGTTGCTAGCGATCCCTTTGTTGTTGCCGACCCAAAAATCGTCGTATTTGAGTGGATGTTGATGGTCCCTTCCGAGGATATCGGACAATTTGCTCTCCTCCTGCTGGTCAAGTAATTTGGGAACGATTGGGAAGATTGATATGAATCACACGACTGCCGCATTTCAATATAGCTTCTACCCACAAATCCCGAACCGGATGCCGTTTGCATTTTTCCTGTGACATACATCGCGACATGCCCTCCTCTATTCGGGGCGCGTATGGCATCTATTCTAAAAACCGGTGAGTACTCGGTTGCAGATAGATTTCCTGGATCAAGCGGTATCGCATCAACAAGAGTGATTCGGGGAAGACCTCTGCGAAATTCAGTTGCAGCGAATCGGCTAATCGCCTGGAAGGGAACACCCGAGATAAGGTTGGCAGTTGGAGGAAAAACGGCAGGGCCAAAAACATCTTCATTTTTGTTTAGTATTAACGAGTTGTTTGTCCCGATTACCTTAATCCTGGTTGGTATTGGAAGCGGCCCGCTATCGTTACTACCGATCGATGGGACAGCACTTCTGGTAAATGTTGTAGTAAAAACTCCCCCACTAAAAAGAGCCCCCCAGTCAGCAGAATATTGATTTAACCATGAAAATGCCTCTTGAGCTGTTGATTCTGCGTCAAGATATTCGAAGTCAGATTCTCGAGTAGCTGCAACAGCGACCCGAGAATTTGATGCATATGTGAGCGCTGCGCCGGTGAGAAATAGTGCAGCTGTCAGGAGAACGAGCACACCTATCAGCACAAATCCTTTCTCACTTCTAGTAGAATCATTTTTGGATTTTTTTGGCAAAAATAGTCTACTATTACCTTTTTCTGAATCGAGTTTTTTCGGTGTTGTCATTGATTCCTCGCCAAAATTATATTTCGAAGAGCTATCGTTTCAGTTACCTGCGCTGTATAAGCATTTCCGCTCTGCAGTCGTCGCCTACCGGGAACTGATATAGTCACCCGAATACTCTGGACTAGAGATTGAATTGCATCAGTGGTTAGAGGATAGGGTAGTTCGTTATGTTCGGTGTCGAGATAAGTAAAAGTGCAGCTACTATGAGGATAGAGAATTATAGGACCGCTTCCGGTATCGCGAGATATGCCCTCTACATTCGCGCAGTCGAGAACGACTTCATCAACGATCTCCGCGATACTGCCCCACTTGAATACTGCTCCCTCATTTGTGGAGACATCCGAAACTCCGATTGAGTTATCTCCGACACTGGTAATTCTCGCTCTTAATCCCGAGATAAGAGAGCTTTGCGAAAACTCACTACTGATGTTCGAAATGTAAAGCCAAGAATCGGGTCTAAACCCTTCTGTTGACGTAACACTAATAGTTCTCTCAAAAGAGGGATCGAATGGAGCAGTGAGGCTTCCATATCTTCCACTTTTATTTACCCTGTAGGTTATATTTGTCGCATCCGCATACGGAAGAATAGGAAGAGCAGCATCCCCGACCTGTGGATCGAATGGATTGAATCGGGGTGAACCGAGTGGCATACCTGACCCAATCACCCGAAGATCTGACGAGATAATATGGGATAGAGCGCGTGCCTGATTATTTGCCTCCGCGATCGTGATGCGATCCCATACCGACCTCACCCCGGTCGTAAAACTCGATGCCGTCGCAGTAATAACGAATGTTCCGATGAGCGCTGCAACAAGAAATCCGATAAGGGTATCGCCGCGCTGCTCCGAGAAATTCAATTTGCTTTGCTTTTGGAATTTCATCGCAGCCCCCAAGGATTCAAAACACTCTCATACGATATTGGGGCGACATTCGATCCATTTGTTGTGTTAATTACAGTAACCTTTAACTGACGGCCTTCCGGTCCAAGCGCCGCTATTGTGGTAGTTCGTTCAAATGTCATTCCTCGGACTGATATGGGTGATTCTTTTACCTCACCCGATGCCAATTTGCTTGCTGGGACTGCGGCGAGTTCCTCCAATTTAGATAGCGCTAACTGACTCTGAACCGAGGAGCTATCCGAAATCCGTATTACTTGGGTGGCTGTGCCGAATCCATTAAAAACCGCGAGCGAGAGAACGCTTAAAAGTGTAATCGCAGTCATCATCTCTATCAGGGAGAAACCTCTCTCTCCTCGATTAATCTTTACCATCACTCGACTCCCCCTTCATCGATAGTTCCAGTTGGGAGTATGGTCCCCTGAAAGATAGTGTTACCCCGTTTTGTGAGTTGAAATGATGCCGAAGTGAGTTCGCTACTCTCATCGTCAATAGGGTTTCCGCGAGAATCGATGGTAAGATAACCATCTTGCTCGAGCTGAAGACTTAAGTCTTTGCCGAGGTCGCGGCTTATGATGATTGGGCTCTGTGGATCGATCGTTCCACTCAGCGAATATGGCGGATAATCATACCCAACTTCGTATCCATCGAGTGTTGTTGTCATGATTATACGGGTTCTTTCAGAGAGAGCCTTCATCCTCGCCGTCAAGATATCGGCTCGAAGCTGTTCACGGGTTTGTGCCGACCTAAAAGAGTCATTCAAGCTAGAGAGCCCAACGAGCCCTATGCCAACCAGAGATCCAAAAAGCATTACCGTTGCCATGACCTCAACTAGTGTCATTCCGCGTTGGCCCCGGTTGATTCCTTTCATTTCTTAATCTCCTCAATTTAAACCTTTAATCAACCATCTGACATGACTATCGAGCAAAAGGTATTCTTACTAGATACTCTGAGTCTTCTTTTTTAAAATATCTTTTTTTCGTAGGAGATATTCTTAGGTTCAGCGTTCTTGAAGTATGCTGAATCCGTTGACCAAGGAAGATGTCCTGGTGGAGAATGGGGCCTGAGTAATTTTTAATTAGATGATTTGTCGGTTTTTAATCAAAAAAACCTCTTAATCAAAAGAAATTAGGTTAGCTAAGAGCTGTTTATTTCAGGAGAGGTGGAGATAACGTATGGCAATTGCACTATTTGAGCCCTCCGAAATAAAAGGAAAGCTCCTCAACTATCAGGGCCGCATAGAGGCTCTGAGGGGGTATCTTTGACCTTGATAGAAAAAAGGAGAGGATAGCTGAGCTTGAGGCTCGTGTTCAGGGAGAGTCCCTTTGGGACGATCAGGACAAAGCTCGAGAGGTTATGCGGGAGGTTGCAGAACTGAAAGAGGGTGTAGCAGTTATTGCATCGATAGAGGCGATAGCTGGCGATGCGCAGGCATCGCTCGAGCTTGCCGTTGAATCGCAAGATCAAGAGTTCTGTGCTGAAACACTTCGGCTTTTAGAGAGACTTGAGCATGATATCGGTGCTCTTGAGTTTCGTTGTAAAATGAGGGGTGAGTTCGATAAGGCAGATGCAATTGTCGAATTTAACGGAGGGTCCGGCGGTACCGAGGCTCAGGATTGGGCTCTGATGCTTCTCCGAATGTACACCAGATGGGCCGAAAAAAAGGGGTTTTCTCTCGAGGAGCTCGACTATCAGCCAGGAGAGGTCGCAGGAATAAAAAACGCAACTGTTTTGGTAAAGGGAGCTTTCGCGTACGGGCATCTGCGAGGCGAAGCTGGGGTCCATCGATTGGTTCGGATTTCCCCCTTTGATTCGAACGCCCGCCGACACACCTCATTTGCATCTGTGACGGTTGCGCCCGATATCGAGGAGGAAATTGAGATAGAGATCGCCGACGGTGACCTTAAAATTGATACCTATCGTTCTTCAGGAGCTGGTGGACAGCACGTTAATAAAACTGATTCAGCAGTTCGGATAACTCATCTTCCAACGGGAATCGTTGTTGCATGTCAAAACGAGCGCTCGCAACATAAAAATAAAGCGCGTGCGATGAAGGTTCTCAAAGCAAAGCTTTTTGAGCGTGAGAGACTAATTCGAGATCAGAAGCTCGAACAGGTTAAGGGAGCTCGTCAGGCGATTGATTTTGGTAGCCAGGTTCGTTCTTATGTTATGCAGCCGTATCAGATGGTAAAAGATCTCCGAACACAGCACGAAACATCAGATATTGATGGAGTGCTCGATGGTGAGCTCGACGGATTTATTGAAGCTTACCTGTTGGGTGGGCTTTAGCGACGATGAGTACCGCCATTTGGCGGTCAGTGAAGATTGTTTTTGAAGGGGAACAATATGAATCACGATTCAGACAGAGTGGAAAATTCGCGGGCAGATCTTCGTGATGAGGTTGCCGGTATTGTGCGCGACGGGAAGGATGTCGCAAAACGAATTACATCTGTTATTCACCGCGCAATTGCTGAAGGTAGCGGAACTCTTGTCGGTTTACCGGGGATTTTAGCGGGTGTTGTTGAGGGAGCTCTTAAGGGTGTCGTCAATGCTGCTCCGGGCGAACAGCGGGAGCGTTTAGAGGGGGTCCTCGTTCAACTTGAGGAAGTTTTCGTCTCGATTCTCACCGCGATACAGCTTACCGTTAAAGAAGCAGCAGCTCGTGGAGAACGTGTCGCTGGCGAAGAGGTCCGAGATTTCGCGTCAGAGCTCTTTAGTCTTGCCCAATTATTTAGCGAAATTGTCTCACAATACGCTGGTCAATTTGGATCTGAAGCCCGTATTCAGGCTTCAGATCTTCGACTTCACTTCGGTCGTATTGCAATGAAGATGGCACCTCTTGTTCAGGCTATTATGCAAGCTGCCGTTGAGATACCCCAAGCTGTTGCGGTCCAGGCAGCTTCGACAACATCTTCGTGGCTCGCGTCAGCGTTGAGGAAAGCGGCAGACAAGCTCGATAAAGAGCGAGATGAATCGAGTAAGGGGCAGAGCTCGGCGGTCTGAATTTTTAAGATTTTATCCGCTGTAATTGAAACTTGGCGAGCTACTATTTCCCTCGCCAAAACGCGATCATGCTCGACAGAGCAGCTGCCGAGCTAATAGCATAACCTATCGCTCCAATCGCGCTTGCGATAGTAGGTCCTGTTCCTTTGAGCGCATCGGCCAGAATGAGAATGGATGATCCAACAAGGAGTGCGGCTAGCGTTACTGCAGAGGACAGCTTTTTGCCGACGACGATGAGAGTATCAGTAAGATCGTGAAGTCCTCTGTGCTCGAGATGAACCTGAAATCGATCATTTAGTAGCTGCTCAATGAGATTTTTGAGATTTGAAGGTAAATCCTCTAACAATTCCAAATATCCTGCTGTTGCTCTTCGGGCTCTGTTGGCCAATGCTTTTGCGCTATATCGTCGTCGTATAAGCCGTTCAAGATAGGGCTGAACATAGGTGATAAGATCAAAAGAAGGGTCGATTGATGCTGCGACCGATTCAATAGTGGTAAGTGACTTAATTAGGTAAACCAAATCGCTCGGACACCGAATGTGATACCGGCGAAGGAGTGAGAAAAATTCAGAGAGTAAAGAACCTACATTCAAACTCTCGAGAGTCCCTTGTTGAAACTGACTTACGAGTTGCCATAGGTCATTTCTGAATGAACGGCTTCTCATCAAAGCAGGATCCGCCGAGGTAAGCGACCGGATCACATCGATTATCTCATCAAGATCAGAGTTTACAATTCCATTACAGAGGCGAGCGATATCCTGAGATGTTCGCTCCTCAAGATGCCCTGTCATTCCACAATCAACAAAACAGATCGCACCATCTCCAACTATAAATATATTTCCCGGATGTGGATCGGCGTGAAAAAAACCAAACTCGAGGCATTGCTTAAATACTGCTCTGGTTGCATTTTCTACTACATTACGCCTAGTCGTTTTATCCAGCATTGATGGTGTACAGTGAGAGATAAGAATTCCATCAATCTCCTCCAAAGTAAGAACACTTCCAGTACAGGCGTGGCGATAAACTTTCGGAAAGTTGATACCGGGATCGGAGAGAAAGAGTGAGGCTAAACGCTCTGTTGAACTTGCTTCTCGGAGATAATCGATTTCCCTCTCGAGCTCAGCGGTGAATTCAGCACACACTTCCAGTGGGCTAAAGCCAAGATTTGAAAATCTCGACTCCGAAAGCCGTGCTATCTCCCGAAGTATGGAGATATCGGTCTCAAGCTGACTTCGTATTCCTGGTCGAAGAATCTTGAGGACAACAGATTCCCCAGTGACGAGCTTAGCTCGATGAGTTTGAGCAAGAGAGGCTGCTCCGATCGAATTTGGATCAATCGATGAAAATAAAGTTGATAATCGATCACCAAATTCCTGAACAAGAGCCTCTTTAATCCGCGCAAACGGCACCGGAGCAACATCACTCTGTAATTTTTTTAACTCCTCCACGAGATCTGGGGCGAGTAAATCGGGGCGGGTACTCAACATTTGCCCAATTTTAATAAAAATCGGACCTAGATCTTCAAGGACACGTCGGATGCGCTGGTTTCGAGAAAGATGGCTATCCGATTGTTCTTCTATAAGCAGATCCATCTGAAGATGATCTTTGGCCCATCGGGCTAAACCCGTTTCGCGCACTGTTTCTGAAAAGCCATGCCTAAACAGAACCCGAATGACCTCCTGGCCCCGTCGGATGCTTTTGACTGCGCGTTGAATTCGAGGGAGGGTGGGTATCGCCATCGGGTGTAGTTTCAGAATTGATAGTCGAAATTAGTATGCCACGTTACCAAGGGAGGTGCAGGATGCCACTTTGGCGTTACCCTCCACTCTGAATACAACCAAGTTCGGGGAAAAATTCCGTCCAACGGAGAAAATAGATCATCTTAATTAGAGAGACTCTGAATTTCGCAGCTTTAAAAAGACTATATTGGAAGTAATTTTGAAAACTAAATTCTTCGCAGATAAATCAAGTATCGTTCTGTAATTATTCGTTTTTTTGCTATGTGGGAAGAGCGTTTACGGGTTGAATTACAGCTCCTTCGTCGCAACGGCGGGGTAAGGCAGCTTGTTCCTCTTGAGGAGGACGAGGCTCCCTATGTTCGTATTAATAATCGTCGTTTAATCGATTTTTCAAATTGGGATGTTTTTAACCTAACTGGGCGGCGAGATTTTAGGAAAAGTCTTCACGAATTTGCGGATCGCGGTTCGGGTCGGCTGTCACTTAGTCGAGGAGGATGGACTCGATACCACCGTGCTGCTGAGTCTTCGCTAGCCTCTTTTCTTGGGTGTGAAGACGCCCTCCTTCTTAGCTCCAGAAATCAAGCAATATTCTCTTTTATCCTAAACACTCTTGCCGACCACGACCTTCTCTTCGTGGATGAGGAATTGGGAGCAACTCAGGTACTTGATGCAGCGGTAGTTGGCGGAGTTCCGGTTGTTCCTTATTCATCTGCAGCAAGCGAGCAATTTCTGAGGCGTTTGGGTCACACATCGGGGGCAGCCGAGCGTTTGATTTGGATTCAGGGCTTTAATCTCGAGTCGGGGAATCTCAGCTCCCTCGATGAGATTGAAAGGCTAATTCGTGGCTCAGGAGCGCGGATTGTTGTCGATGAAACCTTTACTCTAGGGTTGATGGGCCCGAAACTTGGTGGGTTGGTTGATTTTTGCGGTTTACGGGGTGTTCCCGCCGCAATTGTCGGGGGGCTTGGTCCGGCGTTGGGCGTAAGTGGCGGAATTATTGCGGGCTCGTCGAATCTGTGCGAGCTGATTCGGCTCCGATCCCAAGCAGTTCACAAGGAGGCTCCCCTATCGATAGGAACCGCAGCGAGCATTCCGGTTGCGCTTGAGATACTGAGGGGTCTTACTGAGGAGGTTGAGCGGGTTAGGGGGTTGTGTCGTTACCTTGAGGTCGGCCTTGCAGATTTGGGTTTAGAGGTGAGGACGGTTGGGTCACTCCCCATCGTTTCCGTCGTAATTCCAGGGACCGAATCAGGATATCGAGTATGGGAAGCGTTAAATCACGGTGGTCTGTGGTGCGATTTCGATGACACGACACTCCGAAGCAGCAGAACGAACCTACTTCGGTTCGTAATTTCAGTTCGTCATGAGAGAGAGCATATTCGGCGAGCTATAGAGATTATGGCAGGAGTTGCTCGGGGTTTAATTAAAACCTCGTCATCTATCGGGTAACACACCCCCTTCCACATTGAATTTGAGCCACATTTCTGCAGTGTCCTCGCTCTAAGTATAAGGATCGATGATTTTTTCGCACCGCTACATCAAACCGTCAGTGCCAAACGCTCCATAATCACGCTGGTAGAACTCCATATACGCCCATCTAATTATTTTGGAGCGTAGATTTGCGAGAATTTGGGTTGTTCAAAGGCTATGTTCCACGTGGAACGAGAAAAAAGACAGATACGGCGTCTCTTTTCATCGAAAGTAGTTACCACGGATTGTATTACGGGCACTTTTCTGGTACCTGTCTACCAATGGTAAGACTGTTGTCACAGCTCCTCTCTTTTTAAGCGACATACCTATTTTCTTAGTTACGGATTGGGATTTGATTCGTAATCTTAGATTGCTGTCCTAGAATCCGATAAACGGGCATGCTCGCCAAACATTAAAGTTCGCAGAGATCGCAAAGGTATCCACACCTGGTAGTCACAGTTAATTAACGGATATGAGGTATCGTGAGTGTCACAATTGCTGTTGCAAATCAAAAAGGCGGCGTCGGTAAAACAACAAGTTCTGTCAGCATAGCAGCGGAGTTAGCTTTGCGCTCGCTGAAGGTACTTCTGATTGACCTTGACCCTCAAGCTAGTGCCTCGAGCGGCTTGAGAATTGATCTTCCCCCAGAGGGAGACGACCTTTATGACGTTTTCTTCGGAAAACGTTCATTGTCAGAGATCGTTGCGGAATGCCCCTCCGTGAAAGGACTCTCGGTCGTCCCAGCATCTCGAGATCTCGTAAGTCTTGAACTTGAGGTTGGCAAGAAACAGGGACGAGAATTAATTTTAACATCAGAGTTAAAGCTAATAGGTCACGATTATGACATCATCATCATAGACTGCCCTCCTTCTTCCGGCCTTCTTACTCTCAACGCTATGGGCGCCGCTCAAGGGATACTTGTACCCTTGCAAGCCGAATACTATGCACTTGAGGGCCTTTCTTCTTTAACAAAGACCATTCAATTTGTTAAAACTACATTTAATCCTACCCTAGAGCTTTATGGCGTATTCATGACCATGTTCGACGCTCGAACAAATCTATCTGCACAAGTTGAGAATGAGGCCTCACAGTTTTTTAAGGGTAAACTGCTCAAAACAAGAATTCCGAGGAATATTCGACTCTCAGAGTGCCCAAGCCATGGATTACCAATTTCCATTTACGACCCAACCTCTACCGGAGGCCGAGCCTATCAGGCCCTTACGGAGGAGATTCTAATTCGACTCGGATTCGACTCCACGAAGTTAAACGATGCTGTAAGTAACGGCTAAACGAGCTTTTAAGGAGTAGTTGTTCTACGTGGAACAATTTCGAACAAAACTATAAATCCAATAAAGTCAGGTAGTTACACCCTCGAAGTACCCCTTAACAACTTATACGGCTAACACTATGGTAAAATTTGAAAAGCGCGGTCTCGGGCGTGGGCTCAGTGCCCTCATCTCACCGGAAGCAGTCTCACTTCAGCTAGACGGAGGTGCAGCCAAAGAGAACAAGGGACTCCCATTATCCAAGGAACCATCAGACACCCCAACCAACGGAAACGTGGAAGGGCGCGTTCGTTTTCTATCAATCGACGAAGTCTTAAATAACCCAACCCAACCACGGCAACATTTTGCCGATTCGGAACTCGAGGAGCTTGCGGCCTCCATTCGAAGCCTCGGCATTATCCAGCCAATACTTGTACGACCTCGGGGAAGCAATTACGAGATCGTCGCTGGAGAACGTCGATGGAGAGCCGCTCAGAGAGCCGGATTAACTACTATTCCAGCAATAATTCGAGAACTATCAGAGCTGGAACTACTTCAGATCGCACTCGTTGAAAACGTTCAGCGACAGCAACTAACAGCAGCAGAGGAAGCCTATGCCTACGAAAGACTTATTAGAGAGTTCAAACTCACCCAAGAACAGGTCGCTGATGCGGTAGGAAAGAATAGAGCGAGCATCGCGAACTATCTCAGACTTTTAAAACTTGCCCCAGAAGTCTTAGGGCTACTTGAGGAATCGCGCCTCACGATGGGGCACGCAAAAGCGCTACTTACGATTAAAGAGCCCGCCGCTCAAATAAACCTCGCGAGAAAGATCGTCGAGGAAGGACTATCCGTACGAGCAGTAGAAGCGATCGTTGCGAGGGTAATAATCCTCGAAAATAAGAAATCTTTAAAGAAAGTAGTGGCCCCAGAACCATCCTCCCCCCTCGCCCACATCGAAGACCAGCTGCGAAACCGACTGGGAACGCGAGTCGCTATTCGGCCTGGCAGCGGAGGTCGGGGTAGTATCGAAATTGACTACTTTTCGGAAGACGAGCTTGGCCGTATTGTTGATTCAATATGCGGACACGAATAGCATTTCGAAAAAGTCCAACTTAGCAACCCCCAAATTAACAGAAGAGCGATCATCTGAGTGAAAACTTTTGCCAGAAAAACAACTTAAAAACCGCGCCAAAGTGAAACAAGTCGCTGGTATCAAATTGACAATCAACCTCAAAAACCGTAACGTACCGCCGCCCATAGTATACAAAAAACGGGCAAGAGCTTTTCTAAACTTTCGCGAAGGCACAAGACAATTCATTGAGCCGGTCTCGAATATTTCTAGGGTGCGAGCCCGTTTTGGACTCCCCCTCAATTTAGGTCACTTTTGCAAGAAAAATTATGGCGGGTTTTCTTCAATCCCTCGACCTCAATGAGACTGATGCTCTGATGATCCCGATCGGGACTATCTTATTCTTCGTCCTCTTTCGACTTCTTTCGACTAGGCTCTTTCAACCGCTAATCGGAATTTTAGAGGAGCGCGAAAGAAGGACTATTGGTTCTGAGCAGCTCAGTGACGAGCTTCAGGAGAAGGCGCAAGATATAAGAAATCGCATAGAGGTCCGCACATCTCTAGCAGAAGCCCAACATCAGGCGGAACGTCAGTTAATAGCTGAAAGGGGCCGCGCCGAAGCTGCTGAGATTGTAGCAGCAGCAGAAGCCGCAGCCTCTGAAATAGTTCGGCAGAGTAGGACTGAAATAGAGCATGAATGCAGCCAAATTCGTGATCACTCAATGGGTCGATTGGAAGAGGTAGCAGATTCGGTAGCACGCCGGATTGTAGAGCCATCCTCAGAGTGCGCCCGTTTACACTAAAATTGAAACGGGGCCCTGTTGGCATATGAGAACCGGAGTCAAATCGCACATGATACTAAAGCCACTGGAAAGCAACGAAGCCGAACGTACCGAAACGCCCGATAGATTCAAGGCCTCAGTCTCTGGACTTTTTTTTCTTGGTACCCTCATTCAGACCTCGATTGTTTTGGCTGAATCTTCATCAGGCCACGGTGGTGACGCAAGCGCAGCTCACCACGGCCCGTCGTTCACACTTCTATGGCTAAACTTCGCCATTTACTCAGTAATAATGTATCGACTACTGAGAAAACCTCTCTCAGATATGTGGCACGGCCGAAGACAGCGAATCGCCGATGCAGTAGAACGCGCAAGCGCAATGCTTTCCGAAGCTCGAAGCACTTATGACAAGCTTGCCGCAGAGGAGGCTAGCCTGGAAAATAGGCTTGAGACTAACCGAGAGGAATTAATTTCAGGCGCTGAAGAAGAATCAAGGGAGACGCTTGAATCGGCACGCGAGCGGGCGAGCCGATTGCTTAATCAAGCTCGCCAACTTGCAGAGGCCGAACGAAACCGTAGAGTCGAAGCAATTCGCCGAGATTTTGCTCGATTAGTTATCGCCCGAGCTGAAGAGATCGTCAAAAGTCAGGTCAACGCGGAAACTGATCTGCATATTAGAAGAGCAGCGCTAGAGAACGAGAGCGGGCTTAATCTTTTAGCTAGATAGTGATTTGAGAGGTGTTTCAAAAAGCAGTAGACAGCAACTGTTAAAACTCCCCAGCTCATCGTCTAAAGTCCGGTACTGAACTGATAACAGTACAACGCTCGAACGAAGAATTTGAAGAGAGAGATTCATGGCAAGAGTAAGCCCAGGTCGGCTCGCAAGAACATACGGTCAAGCTCTATTTGCAGCTTGCATCGTCGAGCAGTTCGATTCAATTAGTGCTCAACTCAAAGAGCTTCAGCGGATGTTTCGCGAATCCTCTCAGATTTCCGAAGCGTTAAAGTCAAGAACTGTTTCCTCCGACCAAAAACGAGAATTCGTTGAGGAAATGGCAAATAGGTTAGGGCTGGGGCAAGAAGTAATGAATTTCCTTCGTTTACTGGCTGAAGGGGGCAGATTCGCCCTATTTGACCAGATGATCATCTCCTTTGAAGATGCTGTTCGGGAATTCAGACACATTCTTTCGGTAGAAGTGATCGTTGCCCGCAGTCTTTCCAAAGAGGAAGAGCGCCTACTGGAAGACCGGTTGCGCTCGGTAGTAAATCCCGCACTCGCGATAACAATACGAGTTGACCAAGATATTCTCGGCGGTCTTCTCATTCGCTCTGGTGATTCAGTCTTTGATTCATCCTTGAAAACACGTCTACGACGACTCGAGGATTCTCTGGCTGCGCCAGCTTAAAAAGTAAAAAATCTAAACAAAGTTCGAGCCCGAATAACGAGCATCATTCATAGAGTAAATGGAGTGGGTAGCATGGAAGGAAGAGCCGACGAGATAACAGCTTTACTGCGCGAGCGAATATCTAATTTCCGCCCGTCATCAGAGCTTAATGAGGTGGGAACTGTCCTATCGGTGGGTGACGGTATCTGTCGCGTTGCTGGATTGTCAAAAGTAGCAGCAGGGGAGCTCGTACAGATTGCTGGCGGCACGATGGGAATCGCTCTAAACCTTGAAGCTGATTGCGTCGGGGTCGTTATTATGGGTGATGTTACCTCTATAGCAGAAGGTGACACCGTACAACGTACTGGCAAAATCGCTGAAGTTCCAGTTGGAGAGGCTCTAATCGGACGAGTCGTTGATGCTCTCGGTAATCCAATCGATGGACTTGGTCCAATAGCGGCGACTGCAAAGGGTCAGCTAGAATTTAAAGCTCCTGGTATCGTTAAGAGAAAGTCGGTGCACGAGCCGATGCAGACAGGTGTAAAAGCAATTGACGCAATGACCCCGGTAGGCCGCGGTCAGCGGGAATTGATAATCGGCGACAAAAAGACCGGAAAAACTGCTGTCGCAATCGATACAATCATTAATCAGAAGGGTAACGGGGTAATCTGCATCTACGTCGCTATTGGCCAAAAACGCTCTTCGGTTGCTCAGGTAGTTGAAAAGCTTAAAGAGCACGGAGCGATGGAGCACACAATCGTTGTTGCGGCCACCGCTTCCGAGCCACCCCCCCTCTCTTTTATTGCACCATTTGCCGGCTGTGCAATGGGTGAATATTTCATGAACACAGGTCGCCACGCATTGATCGTGTACGATGACCTATCGAAACACGCCGTATCTTGGAGAACGGTTTCCCTCCTCTTACGACGCCCACCAGGACGTGAAGCTTATCCGGGCGATGTATTCTATCTTCACAGCAGACTACTTGAGCGAGCAGCCAAACTCAGCGATGCCGTTGGTGCCGGTTCACTCACCGCCCTTCCTATCATCGAAACTCTCGAGGGCGACGTTGCCGCTTATGTTCCGACCAACGTGATCTCAATCACCGATGGACAGATCTATCTTGAGTCATCACTATTTCACGCAGGTATTCGGCCTGCAGTGAACGTGGGTCTTTCGGTGTCCCGTGTGGGAGGAGCAGCCCAGATAAAAGCGATGAAGAAAGTCGCTGGAACTCTTAGGCTTGACCTAGCTCAATTCAGAGAAAAGCAGGCTTTCGCTCAGTTTGGATCAGATCTCGATCCTGCAACCAAGGCTCAGCTCGATCGAGGACAGCGGCTTGTAGAGATTCTTAAGCAGGATCAATACCGACCAATGCCGGTCGAACTTCAGGTGGTTTCAATCTTTGCGGCCAATAGCGGAGCTCTCGACAAGGTTCCACTCCCTAAAATCAGGGAGTTTGAGGCGGCATTTCATGGTGCGCTAAAGGCCAAACATCCTGAGATCCTAGAAGAGATAAGAACCAAACTTGAGATGTCAAAAGCAACGCAAGACAAACTGATTGAGCTTGTGAAGGATTTTGCAAAAAGCTTTGGCAGTCATTGAACCAGCATTTGCTGAATCGGTAACGCTCGTTTTGAGTTGAGGTAATCACCTCAACTCTTGGCGGCCAAGAAAAAGGGGATCGGAACCATATATGGCCGGACTAAAAGAAGTACGGAGCCGACTTGTATCGGTGAAGAATACAAAAAAAATAACCTACGCCATGAAGCTGGTGTCTGCCGCCAAGCTGCGTAAAGCTCAGGACGCTACGACCCGTTCACGAGAGTACACCGAACTTCTCCGTCAGCTGGCTGCTCGTTTACAGGATGCGGGTGAAGGAAGTGCTCGGGTCCATCCACTGATGGAGGAGCGCAAGATTGGGCGGATAGCAGTTATCGTTATCGGTGGATCGCGCGGTCTGGCTGGGGGATATAACGCAAATCTTGGTCGAAGAGTCGAATCAACTCTGTTGGAATTAAGGGCGATTCGTCCATCGGCGGAGATAGAGGTCATCGCATTTGGCCGGAAAGCAGTGGAAAGTTTGCGTCGAATGAATCGAGCTTCTCAGATGGCTTTAGAGAACCTATCGGAGGATCCAACTCAGTGGCCCCTAACTGAGGTACTATCCAAGGTCGAGAATGATTTTCGTGAAGGGCGTCTTGATGCCGTTCACCTGATTTACACAAAGTTTAAATCTGCGCTCTCTAGTACTCCGGTAACGGAACAACTACTTCCTTTGAGTGTAAACATGTTGAGACCAGCGGGTGAGTCAGGTGGCTCGGTAAGCGACAGGAACCTTCTTTTTGAACCGACCCCGGAAGCAGTTTTTGATCAGGTGGTACCAAGAGTATTCAGGTCGTTGGTACTGCAGGGTGCACTAGATGCAAAGGCGAGCGAGCACGGAAGTAGAATGGCGGCGATGGATGCAGCGACCAAAAACGCTGGAGACCTGATTCGAAGATTGCAGCTGAGATACAACAAGCTGCGGCAGTCGGGCATAACGTCGGAGCTGCTCGATATTATAGGTGGCTCTGAAGCCCTTGGGTGACAAAGAGCTGAGGAGTACGAGAAACAGAAGACTATTGAGAGCTAACGCGATGTTTTCTCATCATGTGGTGAGCGAGGATACAATGCGAAGCTTCCGGTACGATGTAACGAAGGACGGAAAGGGATGATATGAACGGGTTGAGAAAAGGACGAATATCTCAGATTTTAGGGGCCGTCATTGACGTTGAATTTCCTCGGGAGCACGGTCTCCCGAAAATTTACGACGCACTGGTTGCGACAAACCCCTCAATCGACAGCAATGAGCACAACCTAACTTTGGAAGTTGCTCAACATCTTGGTGACGGTGTGGTGAGGTGTATTGCGATGGACTCGACCGAGGGAATGACCCGAGGCCAGGAAGTCGTCGATACTGGCAATCCTATAATGATTCCTGTTGGCCAAAAGACACTAGGTCGAATTCTCGATGTAATCGGGAGACCGGTGGATGAGGGAGGACCCGTTGAGAGTGAGGACAAATGGCCAATTCATCGACCTACTCCCCGTTTTGACGAACAAGCTACCTCGAAGGTGATGCTTGAGACCGGTATCAAAGTAGTCGATCTTCTCGCGCCCTATGTGAAGGGAGGAAAAATCGGTCTCTTTGGGGGAGCTGGCGTTGGTAAAACCGTCATCATTATGGAGCTCATCAACAATATCGCAAAAGCTCACGGCGGATATTCCGTGTTCGGCGGCGTGGGTGAGAGAACCAGAGAAGGAAATGACCTCTGGCATGAGATGAAGGATTCAGGAGTCATCGATAAAGCATGTTTGGTGTACGGCCAGATGAACGAGCCTCCAGGAGCCCGATTCCGAGTGGGTTTGACTGCTCTTACCGCTGCTGAGTATTTCCGCGACCAAGAAGGGCGGGACGTGCTTCTTTTCGTCGATAATATCTTCCGATTCCTTCAGGCTGGCTCAGAAGTTTCTTCACTTCTTGGAAGAATGCCGAGCGCGGTGGGTTATCAGCCAACCCTTGCTACTGACATGGGTCAGCTGCAAGAGCGTATTACTTCGACAACGAAAGGCTCGATCACCTCAGTGCAGGCGGTTTATGTTCCTGCGGATGACTATACCGATCCCGCACCGGCAACGACCTTCGCGCACCTTGATGCGACAACGGAATTGAGCAGAGCGATCGCTGAGAAGGGGATATACCCAGCGGTTGATCCTCTGACCTCAACTTCAACGATTCTCGATCCTGCGATAGTTGGTGATGAGCATTACCGAGTTGCTCGAAAGGTCCAGCAAACTCTTCAGCGTTACAAAGAGTTGCAGGATATCATCGCAATTCTCGGGATGGATGAGCTTTCGGAGGAGGATAAGATGACCGTGGCACGAGCTCGAAAGATCGAGCGGTTCCTCTCGCAGCCGTTCCACGTTGCTGAAACCTTCACGGGAACCCCTGGGGTGTACGTAAAGGTTTCGGACACAATCCGAGGCTTCGCGGCTCTTGTCGATGGCACCGTGGATCATTTACCAGAGCAGGCATTCTACATGGTCGGCACACTTGAGGATGCTCAAGAGAAGGCTGACAAGCTGGCCAAGGAGTTTGTCAAAGCTGCCTAGTGGTTCGGGACGACGGGGGGATGGGTTTAAAAAACCTCCCCCCATCAATCCAAGAAAAGCCTCTTTTTTGTTGGCAGCTTTTAGAAAAAATCCGCCAAAGTCTCAGCGCTAAGAGGCTGCGAAATAAGGGGGGTTCGGAGCCTCTAAAAGATTGTTTATTACTCACTCGATGAATTATTAGGTAAAGGGATTATGAACGCACTATCTTTTGCCCTGGTAACACCCGCTGGAGTAATCGCGCGCGAAGATGCCTCGTTGATTCGGGCAATTACTCCTGGTGGTCAGATTGAGCTTCTTCCAGGTCATTGTGCTTATGTTGGGCTGGTGAGTGAGGGAAATCTTGAAATTGTCCTTAGTCCATCAGGTAAGTCCGTGACTTTCTCGATATCTGAGGGAAGCCTCGAGTGTAAAGACAACAAAGTAACGGTGCTTACCGATCGGTTTGTTCAGTAATTTAGAAAGTTTGGACAACTATTGGACACTTTTTAATAGATTAGTCCTGCGGGCCGTCCTACCATTAATAAGCCGTCTTTGAGTTACCACCAATAGCGGCATCCATAGTTCGCTCTACCGCCTTATCAATCCATCGCCGCATCAACCCATTTTTTCCTCACGGCGAAACTTTTTTCCTCTCAGTTCGATAACGAATAGGTGTTTGGCTAGCAGAGTGGGGATCTCTCCGAGACCCCCACGATAGCCATCGCCGAACTCGTTACTTAGAAGGAGAAAGATGAATTTCGTAAACGATCGTGATCGAGAGCGTGATGCACCGCTCGGCCTTATGACGGTCGACGAATCTACCGAAGCTGCCTCCGTTCCGGTATCGCTCCATTCGAGCGAGCGAGCTTGCCTTTTGGTGCCCTATGAAGTGGCGATGCGATATCGGTTTTTACCGATGAGTATCCTTACTTCGCGATCGGGTCGTCACATTACAATTGCTGGGGATGTCGCCCATATTTCGCGAATTACACCAGAGATTGAGTTTGCTATTGGAGAGCGAATTCGACCGATTCCATATCGAGGAGAGCAAATTGAACGTGATATTGAGCGGGCGTATCTCGGGAGTGAAGCTCGCCTTTTCGCTGCAGCGGGACGGGCTAAGCTCGAAAGACCGAGAACTCAAATTTCCTCAGTTTTGGACACAAGTCATCCGCAGCTGAGAGATAACAGCGATAGCGGTATCTCCTCATTTGTCGCATCACTCGTTGAATTTGCGATTGCCCGAGGTGCAAGCGATCTTCATCTTGCTCCGATGCGAGATAGAGTTATGCTCGGGCTGCGGATAGGAAGAGAGATGCACTATCTTACTGAATCGCTCTGTGAACGGGGGGTTTTTGAGCGCGTTTCGGCTCGACTCAAGGTGTTGGCGGGCGCTAATCCAACGATTCGAACGGTTCCGCTCGACGGTAGCTTTTCAGTAGATCTTTCTACCGAATCAGTTGGCATCCGATTCAGCTCGCTGCCGACGGTATTTGGTGAGCGAATCGTTCTGCGAATCAGCAGAGGTGGCGCGTTAAATCCTGTTGAGGGGCTCGGGTTTGATCAGCGAACGCAACACTTAATAGAGGAATATATAGTAAAGGGGAGTGGTTTATCTCTCGTTGTTGGACCAACCGGTAGCGGAAAAACAACTTCGCTCTACGGAATTATTCGTCGACTCGTCGACCTTGGAAAAGTCGTCCTCTCGATAGAGGATCCGGTTGAACGTTGGATAGAGGGGGTGAGCCAAACAAGTCTCAATGAGCAGGCTGGGCTTACCTTCGGTGCTGTTGCAAAAGCTGCCCTTCGCCAGGGGCCTGACGTATTGGTGATTGGGGAAATACGGGATGCAGAGAGCGCGTTTACCGCGATGAAGATGGCGCTTTCTGGTCATCTAGTTCTCTCGACTATCCATGCCCGATGTGTCTTTGAGGCTCTTGAGCGGTTTTCTTCATTGGCCGGTTGCAAAATAAGCGAGCTTCAAGGTCTAAGCACGATAGTTGCCCAGCGGCTCATATCACCACTCAACCAAGAACCCTCTATTGAGCCTACGCTCCTTCTTGCGACACAAACTCTGGTGATATCGCCCGAAGTTCAGCGTCTGGTAAAGAACGATTCAATCGGGCGAGGGGAGTTCTATCGCTCTATTCAGGAGGGATTATTTTTGCCCTTTGAAAACTATGCTCGCCGTTGGCTTGAGGAAGGAGTCATCTGTGTGGAAGAATATCGGGGACTGGTGAGGTTGGATGAATAGGAGGATCCGTGGTTGATAATCAGCTCGAGGAACTGTTGTGCGAGCCAGATGGTCCATTACGACCAAATGTTTCTGTTATAGTTCTCAACAGTAACGGGGATATATTTCTCGGCGAGCGCTCCGATGAGCCGGGTCACTGGCAATTTCCGCAGGGTGGTATCGAGGGCTCGGAAACCCTCGAGGAAAATGCATTTCGGGAGCTGTCTGAGGAAACCGGAATCACCCGTTCATCATGCGAACCGCTAGGGGTTCTAACTTACATTCATGAATATCGGTGGCCGGCCTCTAAAAGGGAGAAGATACCTCATCTAAGTCAGTGGGTAGGCCAATCACAAAGATTTTTTGTAATTCTTTTTCGGGGCGACAACGGCGAGGTTGCTCTCGATAAGGACTCTCAGATCGAGTTTACCGCCTGGCGATGGTGCCCCCGAGCCCAAGTCTTAAGCGAAGTCGCGCCGGTCCGGCAAGTTGGATATGCCGGAGCCCTTGCTGAGCTTGAGGAGCGTTTGCAGCAATTTGCCCCGTTTCTGGCGGACTCCTGAACGGCTCGTGCCTACACGAGCTACCACGAGACAATCTCAACTAATTTTCCCCGCAATCTATGAGTCCTGCCCCCCTTCATAAACGTATCGAGCTACGCTCTCAAAACCCCGAAGTTTCGGCGTCTCTTGGAGCTTCTGGCGAACTTTCTCCAGTAGTGGCAAGGGTCCTTGCAGCGAGAGGATTTGTTCCGGGGCAAGAGCTCGATCGATTTCTTCAACCATCACTCCGCGATGGACTCCCTCATCCTTCTGGTTTAAAGGGAATCGACGAAGCGGTCGCGCTCCTTGGTAAAGCTCTCGATGCTGGGGACCGAATTGCGGTGTGCTCCGATTTTGATGTTGACGGATTAACGAGTGCAGCCCAGCTAATCGACTTTTTCGGCCGAATTGGCGCAACAGCCTCTGCATTCGTGCCCGATCGATTCGAGGATGGCTATGGGCTGAGTGCCGGTATCGTTGAGCGAGCTCACGCAGCCGGGACTCGGTTATTGATAGCGGTCGATTTTGGCACGAAGAACGGCGTGCAGCTCGAGCTCGCGCGCTCTCTCGGGATGAAAACAATCGTTATCGACCATCACGATGCCTCCGGCGTATCGAATCCCGCCGATGTTTTTATCAATCCCCAACAACAGGGGTGCAGATTTGCTGATGGATTACTCTGTGCTTCCGCTCTTACCTGGTACTTCATTACAGCGGCCCGAGCAGCCATTCCTCAGGCAAAATTGTTCGATCCCCGCTCGATTCTTGAGCTTGCGTGTCTTGGAACTATTTGCGACATGGTGCCTCTAAAAGGACCAAACCGCGTGATTGCAAAACGGGGGCTCGAGTGTCTTGATAGCTCTTCACGAGCGGGAATCGTTGAGCTCAAAAAGGTAGCCGGTATCCGAAAAGGAGTCCGCTCATTCGACGTTTCTTTTGGTCTTGGGCCCCGAATCAACGCGGCTGGCCGAATTGAGCATGGAGATATCGTCGTTCGACTTCTCACGACGACGAGCGCATCGGAGGCCACAAAGCTGGCGAAAAAACTCGACAGACTCAACGCCGAACGTCAGGAGGTTGAGGGGCAGGTGCGGGCTCAGGCGCTGGAGTTGGTGAGACTCTCAAGCGGTACGCAGGATGGCATCGCTGTGTGGCATCCCGATTTTCATCCCGGAGTCATTGGCATAGTCGCGCAACGGCTCGTCGAGCAGTATCACCGACCCGCCGCCGTTATGGGGCGAGGTCCCGATGGGATATTCAAGGGTTCGGTGCGAGGGGTCCGAGGGGTGAGTGTAGTCGATCTATTGAGCAAGGTGAGCTCTTACCTTATCTCTTACGGGGGGCACGAGGGGGCGGGGGGATTTTCGATTCAGCAGGAGCGGCTCAAGGGATTTTGTCAGGCGTTCGATGATGTATGTCGAGCCGCCCTTTCTCCGGAGGATCGTATTCCGGTGGTGCTCGCCGACACCGAGGTAACACTCGACGAGCTCTCTATCGCCCTAGTCGAGCAGCTTGAAACGCTTGCCCCTTTTGGAATCGGAAACCCCTCGCCCGTGTTGCTCGCGAAAAAACTAACCGTATCCGAGGTCCGTGAGCTTCGAGGCGGTCACCTCAAGGCGATTCTCTCAGATGGCACCCGCACCCTCACCGCGATGATGTGGCGGACCCCGTCTCATCCCGCGATTACCCGAGGTGCGCTGGTTGATGTTGCGTTTAAGCTTGATGTGAGCTCGTATTTGGGCGACCGGACGCTACAGGGGACCGTTCAGGGGGTTGTGCGTTCGGGGGTTGGGGAGGTTGGTCGAGATTCTAAGGGGGCGGTGGGTTGGTAGGACGATTGGATTTGGGTGATTTTGGCCGTGCGCGATTGAATTGTTCTAACCAACCCTGAAGCACCTCAAGCACGTTCCCAACGGTGATATTATCGCCGGCAGTGTTAAACTTATAACACGTTTGGATATATTGCCGAATGTTCGGCAGTGCATTGTTGAAGGTACCGTATTGCGTGATTATCGTTTCAAGCGCTGTCTGCAAATCTTCGATCGTTTCACTGGAGCCTGCAGCAAATCCTCTGAAAGCGCGACAATCTTCTTCTTCAGCTTTTTTCTCTTTCTCTTGCTCCCTCCGTATATCCGCCGCAAACTCGAGCACCGCCGCCGCTATAAGCTCATACCGGGCTTTCTCTCGTGAAGGGAGCTTGTTGAATAATTCCGAAATCCTCGTCTGAGGGTCTATCGTGAGGTTCGGCGATACTTCCAGCAACGTTTTAGTGGCATGAGCTACATTTGCAGAAGTTCCTACTAGGTTACCTCCCCCTGGCCCAAAACCACGACCACCTCCAGAGAGCTGTTCAGCCTTAGAAAAGAGGCCCGATGTCCCTCCCTGTTTCATCGCAACCTGAGCTTTATCAGCTCCACCTAAAGTATCTAAACAGTGTATAGCCCGTCGTAGAAACGCCTCACGCTCGCTCGGATCTTTCTTCAACGAGTCTGTTAAAATCTTATTAAGCTCAGCGAAGTAAACGCGTCGGTTAACAACCCGAGCCAAGATATCATTACGAAGCTCAACAGAGAGACCTTCTAGCTTTTCAATAAATGCGATCCCCCCTCCGCGCAGTATTGCCTTATTAATTAGATTGGGATCTTTTGATAAATCAACGCTCTTTATGACATCGAGAACCTTTTTCTCTCTTTCGACATCATTCCACCTCTCTAATTTGTTCTTGAGCTTATCGTACGCTTCCTCTGACAAATGACCCGACGTTTTTAGCTCTTCGAGGTTCGCTGAGCCGCCCACTGGGTTTAATGTAGGTGCAGTTGGGGGTTGTGTTGCTTCAGGGGGCGGCTGGTTGAATGCTATATCGTCCACGAGCTACCATCCTATTTAAAAAAAGTGGCACTTAAAGGTTATGCTATCCCGCTAGAAAAAATACTCCTTGGCGATCGAAATTTTCTCTTCATCTGACCTGCCACGCCCCTAGCCTCTCTCACTCTAATTCCTTTCTCTTAACCCGAGTCAGCATATCCTCGATAAGTGCCCGATTTGCAGCCAATAATTCAGCAAGTATTCCCAGCACAAATAGCTGCACCGCTATCACCAGTAGTACCCCACCCACCACGACCGATTGAATATGGCCAGTGGCCTCGCCCGAGGTGAAAAAATAAAAATAAAAAAATCTTCCGAGCAGCAGCACCCCAGGTACCAGAAAAAAGGCGGTCATCCAGAGGAATGTTTGAAAGGGGCGGTAGAGTGTTACCATCCGAAGGATTGTAACGCCTGAGCGGCGAACCTTGTTAAAAAGGCTCTTGATGAGCCGAGAATCTCGCGTTTTGCGATTCGTTGAGATAGGAAGCCACGCCACATCGAGACCCTTCATGTGCGCCTGGATAAGGGTATCAACGGTGTAGGTGAAATTTGTCAGTACATGAATTCGCAAAAGTGATTCTCGGCTGTAAGCCCGAAAACCGCTGACTGCATCGTGCACCGGAGCTCCAGTAAGACACTGAATAATCCAACTTCCCAAAACCTGAAGCCGTTGCTTTATCCAGGAGAACTCAGCAACAGCTCCAGGATTCCGATCGCCGATAACGATATCGGCTCTTCCCTCAATTATCGGGCGAACGAGATCGGGAATGAGCGAGGATGGGTACTGATTGTCTCCATCGGTATTAACGACGATATCGGCCCCAGATTTAAGCGCGTTGTCTATGCCGAGTCGAAATGCCCGACCGAGCCATCGACGATTAATGCGACCCGCGCTCACGATATGGTGAACCCCCAATTCTCGGGCAACCTCTACAGTTCGATCGGTCGAGCCATCGTCGATTATCTGATATTCAATCTCTGAGACCCCCGGAATCTCTCGGGGCATCTCCTCGAAAACAGACCGAAGGGTATGTTCCTCGTTGAAGCACGGTATCTGAATAAGAACCTTCATAGGTTGTTGCTCCCTGATTTAGCGACAAGCTTCCCCTTTTTCTGCGAAGCTTCTCTGGCGGCGATTTTTTTCAGGATCTCGGTAATCAAAAGTTTAAAAGTCGCCCGAGTTGAAGCTAGTGAGAAATGTTCTTTTGCAACTGCGTGAAGCCGCTCTCCGGAGCTCTTCCAATATTCCTCTTCCGATATGGCGGATATAGCAGAGGAAAGCTCCGCGTTTGTTGCACAAACAAAACCGAGCTCACGACTTCGAACGAGCTCTGCCATGATGCCGGTATCGTTGCAGAGAGAAGGAATGCCACACGCTGCAAACTCAAAGAGTGCAACCGGTATCGATTCATCAACCCCAGAAGAACGGAAGATAAACCCGGCATCCATCGTGCGCAGGAGAGCGGGAAGTTTCTCGTGCGGCACCAAGCCGTGATATTCAAAGGGAACTCCGGCAGCAGTAAGATTGCGAAGCACCTTCTCTCTGTTTCGACCCTCGCCGATAAGATGGACACAGAACGAAATCTTTGAGAGAGAGTGGAGCTCAATTATCTGCTCAAAACGGTCCTTTTCAGCAAAGTTGCCAAGGTAGACAAGCTTTAGTGGAGTGTTCGATGTGCGAGTTGATCTTTTTTGAGGGGTGAAGGTAGAGGTATCAACTCCATTCGGAAGAACAATAACCGCGGGGTGATTTATCGTCTTTTCAATTCCGTGGTTCGCTACTGAGATTAGTGAAGCAGAGCGAAATGCGCGGCGCTGTATCGAGGTGACCACCTTTTTAATAAAACTCCCGAGTGGAGCTGCTATCCATCGCGGCAAAAAGTGTTGAAGGTAGGCGCGATAATCGAGAAATCCAAGAGAGTCGCGGAGATCGATGATAAGATGAGAACATCGAGCAGCGAGAAACGGCGCGATTATCAAAAGCTCGTATTTCGGGACAGATAGGAAAATTATCGGGGGCCGGATTCGAACAGCGGAACCTGCTGAGATGATGCTGAGACGAATGAGAAAGAGGAGAAACCGAATCGGCGACTTCTCAGAGGGCCGCGCAATAGTGATGATCCCCTTAGGGCGGGGTTGTTCGGAAGAGCTTGATCCTCCGACAGCAAACGAGCTCTCGAGAGGAAACGCCGCCCGCAGATTTTCAATTCGCACCGAGGGTGCATTTCGGACAGGATGAAGCTCATCTATAATGAAGAGAATGTCGGTCATGGCAAATATATTCAGTTAAGCCGTTGATCCAGTATTCAGCATTCCATCCACTATCCGGATGTCCTTTAACGGAGCTCTTTACAGACTTCGGGTAGCTCCAAACTCTGCGAAGAATTCGAAATAGCAGCATCGCCTTCACTGACACCAGGTTCGTATCGAGAGATCATCACTGGAGTAACTCTTCCTCCGTATCGATCAGGAAGACGAAGCTGACCTTTCTGCTCTCCTCTAAACTTTCTAATTCGCATTGGAAAACGGACTATCGGTTTCAATCGAGAGAACTTTTTCCATCTGTCAGGCGCGCTCAAGAGCAAAACAGAGTAACCTTGTTGTCGATAGAATTCAAAGAAACGGTATAGATCCTCGTCGTTAGCGAAATCACGCGAGGAGATCGCGATAGTTTTTTTATCGTAGGTATAGCGAAGAGGAAGAAGTAATACCGTCATCGGTATTCTATCCCTATCTATCGCAATAATAGTCTTTTCAGCCGAAACGGCATCAATGCACTCAAGAGCTTTTGTAAAGTGATAACCCTCAGTTTCCTTTAAACGAGCGATCGCAGGTTTAATAAAAAATAGGCCGCATAGAGTGAGATATCCGCTCCAACAGATTAATCGGGTTCTTTTACTCCGATTCTTAATAAGGTCGTTTAAAAAACAGGTTCCAACAATTGTAATGAGGGGAAGTAGCTCACTGACCTGATACCTTGCGAAATAGTATAAGAAAGGAACGATATTCTGTTTTACCGTTAATGCGACGAAAAATCCGGAACTGAGAACACAGATTGGCACCCAGACAGATGTTGTTAATGCTCGCTTGAATGAATAGGAAAGCCCACAGATACCACCGATATAGCCCACCGGAGAAGCAAGCAATCCGAGAACTAAAAAGCTCAGGTATGGAAGAGATCCCCAGCCATTACCCGCAATATGCCACCGTCTTCCAATCGATTTGTGATCGAGAAAATAATCTGTAAATCCTATTAAAAAACCTTGCGCTATCAAGACTGCAAATACTACGGCAACAAATACAAAACCGATCCATCCTCTAGTTTTTCGAAAAACAATTCGCAACGGCATCCAATACTTCGTCGTAGCGATTAACAAGAGCCATATAACTGAACAAAGAGCGATTGAAAAAAGAAGAGGGGTCAGCGTGCCTGCATCGAGCTTTAATTTCCCCCGATAAATATCCATCGAATAGGGTTTAGAATAAGTCAGACCCCATAAGAAGCTGGCAATATAAGCAGCTATGCATCCCAATCCAAACAGAGCGAGCTGCATTTTTTCAACTCCCCTTTTTCGAACCGCAGCCATCGGAAGGAGCGAAATCAAAAGTAAGGGAAGGGTGATAAAACCGGTGATTCGGGTAAAAAATAGATTT
>JBIJBT010000053.1:0-19619 GCA_044345055.1 Bdellovibrionota bacterium | reverse complement strand
AGAGTACAAATCATCAAACAGGCTGAGCTAATGGATCTTGGATTCCGATCTAGTGAACTGACGAGAAAAAAGAGTCCCGATAAGAAAAAAAAGCTCGCTATAATTTCAGAAAGTGGTGATGTACTAATTGCTGCGTGAGCTGAGTTCATAGCGAGTAGAGCACTTGCAACAAACGCGGCACTCGTCGAACGGGTGAGCCTATTAACGATAAGCCCAACTGCTGCGATGCCGAGTAGGGCAAACGGAAGTAGTATCCAGGTGCTTCGCGCTGGTCCAAATAAAAGGGAACCTAAAGCCAACCATGCGTGTGTGACGGGATAAAATTGAGTAACGTGCTCACCTTTTGAGAGATCCGAAATATAGGTGCCTGGGGTGAGATTGCCATACCACGAACCATCGGGGTGCTGACGAGCTCTGAAATAAGTTTTGTTTATATAATAATCAAAGTGCTTCGGATCCTGCTTCGCCAGAGGAAGAGTGGTATCGGTGTAAAAGTGTGTTCCGTGACGCGCAATAAGATTTCCGGTATTCATGTAAACGCCCGGATCCTGACCACCGAATAGGTGGGCCGCAGGGTTTAAGCGAAGGAATATCGCAACAGCAGTAATTGATATCGCGAGCAAAACGTTTGCAGATGAAACTGGTTTAATAATATTGGTTTTTACAGCGGCTCTACATCTTAGTAGCCCCGCAAGAGCGATCGCCGAAAACGCTGCTCCGATATATGCCGGAGTCATCGACCGAACCGTCAGAAGGGTTACCATCGCGATCGATGCAAGACAAAGTGTGACAACAACTCCGGTAAACCACCTAATTTCTCTATTATCTTGATGGGTAGAGAAATTCCGCGAAAAGCCGTAAGTTGAGATGATAAGCGGGAGAGCTAAAAGCCAGTTGGTAGAAACGGTCATGTGATATTATTTGAGTCTGCAACGGTTTAGAACGGGTGCACGGCACGAAATCCCGCAGCACGATATGACGCTCAGGCTGCGCTATCCTAACACAGGTAAAGCGTGGTGCCAGACCGAATGGAGGCAATTTGGAATTCTGCTTGAGCGAACGTACTTCGCAAAGGAAAGCTTGATGAGTACTATAAGTATTAATATATCGAATTTGTATTAGCCAGAAGGAGGCCGTTTCAATTCGACTAGCTCCCCCCAGCCTCCTTCCAAATTAGTGTTAACGCCACTCCTCAAAACGATCAACCATGCAGATAATCAATCATTCTCAGGCACTCTCTGTTTTTCGGGCAATCGCTATCAGCAGCTTGCTAATAACGGCCGTTTGCGCTGAGGCACAACAAAAAGGTCGGGCAGGGACAGATAAGACAGAAGATCAGACCCCTCCAGCCGTAAAATTAATTATCTCTCCAGAGCCCTCGGCAGAGCGAGGCAATTCCTCCCGTTTTGCTTCAATACGACCGCTCCCCGATGCTCCGGTGACTGTTGTTGCAACGCTTGATTTTCGCCCTCTTGGGATTGCGATGACCCGAGATGAACGGCTCTTTGTGAGTATCGCCTCCGGTGTCGGCGATCGGGATAATGGCCAAGGGCTCGTCAGGGAGATTCTTCCCGATGGAACTAGCCGTCCCTTTCCTGCAGCATGGTTCGCTGCGGATCGCGAACCGAACGAGGATTTTTCAGAGGTAAATGCTCTAGCGGCGGATTCACGGGGAGTTTTGTGGATACTTGATTCAGGATCGCCCCCGGCGCGTCAGCCAAAATTGGTGGGATGGAATCTTAAAGAAGACTCCCTCTCTCGGGTGATTTACCTGCCTGCGCCGATAACAAAGGCAAACTCCTCACTTCAAAGTATCGCAATAGATGTGAAGCGCGATATGGCATATATCGCCGATCAAGGAAGAGCCGATTTTGTCGGAACCTCGGAGCCAGCTATCATCACAGTCGATCTAAAGACCGGTATGGCGAGGCGAGCCCTCGAAGATCACTACTCTCTGAACGCCGATGGCGGAGATTTTGTACTAGCGGGAGAGCCGTTACTGGCTCCTGATGGAAAAGGTTCGGTAGTACGGCCAAGTTTGGGTATCGTCTCAGTCGCGATTGATGCAGCTGGTGATTACCTGCTATTCGGGTCAGCCAATGCCCGCTCAGTTTTTCGGATCCAATTAGAGGCTTTGGCCAACAATAAGTTATCATCAGCCCAGCTCGGCGAGCGGGTAGAGAGAGTGGGGGATAAGCCTGCTTCTCAAGGGATCTCGACGTTCAACGCGAACTATTTACTTGTCTCAGATCTCAATAATAACGGAATTGGAGCAGTTTTTCCCGATGGCACTTACCAGCTCCTAACCAGCAGCGAAGAAATTTCATGGCCAACTGGTTTTACCCGCGGTCCTCGGGGAGAGTTCTACCTTGTAAGCTCGCAATTTCATCGAGCTCCACTTTTTCACCGAGGAGAGGATAAAACAAAGCGGCCATTTTCCATTTTTCGAATCTGGCCGCAGATAACCCGCGTTGAAGCGAAAAAGGCCCCTCCTAGCAAAGGACCTAAACAAAATGGCCGCCGTTAAGCCCTAAACAGCTCAGCTGTGGATCGCCTTGTAACGCATCCGATGAGGTTGTGCAGCATCAGCGCCAAGGCGGCGTTTTTTGTCCTCCTCATAATCCTGGAAGTTACCCTCTATCATCACTACAGAGCTATTTCCTTCAAACGCCATGATGTGAGTGCAGATTCGATCTAAAAACCACCTATCGTGGCTGATAACCATAACGCATCCAGCAAATGAGAGGATTGCGTCCTCAAGAGCTCGCAGCGTGTTTACATCAAGATCGTTTGTTGGTTCATCAAGAAGGAGCACATTCCCGCCACTCTTTAGCAGTTTTGCTAAATGAACGCGGTTCCTCTCTCCACCAGAGAGCACTCCCACCTTTTTTTGCTGATCCGAGCCGGTAAAGTTAAACCGAGCGCAGTATGCGCGTGAGTTTATATCACGTGCTCCCAATTTTATTGTCTCGTGAGGACCATCAGCTATCTCCTCCCAAACAAGATGATTCGGGTTAAGGGAATCGCGCGACTGATCTACATAGGCAAGAGCAACGGTTTCACCGACCGAAAAGCTTCCGGAATCAGGCTGATCCTGACCAGTTATTAATCGGAAAAGTGTCGTTTTACCCGCTCCGTTACCCCCGATAATACCGACCACTGCGCCCGGAGGAATGAGGAATGATAGATTTTCAAAGAGAAGCTTTTCGCCGAACGACTTGCTGATACCTTGTGCTTCGATAACTTTATCACCAAGCCGAGGGCCGGGAGGAATATAGATCTCCATCTCCTCAGCCCGTTCAGGTCTATCTTCAGCGAGCAATGATTCGTAGTTCGAGATCCTCGCCTTGCTCTTGGCGTGCCGAGCCTTTGGACTCATCCGTATCCACTCTAGCTCGCGAGCTAATGTTTTTTGTCGCTTTGTCTCCTGCTTCTCCTCAAGAGCAAGCCGCTTTTCCTTCTGTTCAAGCCAAGAAGAGTAGTTGCCCTTCCATGGAATACCGTGACCTCGATCGAGCTCGAGAATCCATTGAGCGGAATTATCGAGGAAGTAGCGGTCGTGAGTAACCGCAATAACCGTTCCCTCGTACTCGTTCAAAAATCTCTCAAGCCACCACACCGACTCGGCATCAAGATGGTTTGTTGGCTCATCTAGAAGCAAGATATCGGGGCGCTGCAATAATAATCGACATATCGCCACTCGTCGCCGCTCTCCACCGCTCAGCACCCTAATAGGCTGTTCCGGCGGCGGTAATCGAAGAGCCTCCATCGCAACATCTAGAGTCCGCTCCAGCTCCCACCCATTCTGAGCCTCAAACGCCTCAAGGACAGTTGATTGCTCAGCAATTAACGCATCCATATCCGCAGCCGGATCGGTAAACGCCTCATTTATTTCATCGAGTCGTTTTTTTAAAGCAATCAACGGCGCAACACCCTCTTCAACCACCTCTCGAACCGTCTTCGTATCATCAAGGTACGGCTCTTGAGTAAGAAACCCAATCGACAACCCATCCGTTCTCTGAACCTCACCAACAAAATCTTTCTCAACTCCCGCGATAATTTTGAGAAGAGTCGATTTTCCCGAGCCGTTTAATCCCAATACGCCGATTTTTGCCCCGTAATAAAAGGAGAGGCTAATATCGCGAAGAACCTGTTTACCACCGGGATAGGTCTTCCCAACACGGTGCATACTAAAAGCAAATTCTGGAGCCATATGATTACATCATCGTTTAAATTTAATAGATAGATATAAGGATACCAGCAAGACTTGGAGGATTACTCAAATAGCGAGCAAAGTCGAAGGAAATAGGAAATTTTTCTGGATATTTAAGACTGGAAAAGGAGTCTGTCTCGTAACTCCTGAAGCCGAAGTAGGGTGGGCTTTCTTTTCCGATTCGGATCAATCATTCGAATTTTGGCCATTTCTCCCGCGACTCTCTCAAGATCTGCGCAGCATTCGATGATCATCGGAGTTGTTTTTTTCTCCCAACCATTTAAAACAACATCATCCTCCGCAAGCACGATACTTCCAAGAGCTTCACCGGAGAGAACGGCACTGCCGCCCAGGTACTGGAGAACTCGCTGAAGTTTTACGAAGTTTTCACGATCTATCAAGGTTTCAATATCAACCATCAACTGGATGAGTCGATCTCGATATCTACCCAAAGTTTGCAGCTTTTCAGTAAACCCAGCTACATCCATCAAAGATGAGTAGTATCCTGTAGCTAAATCTTCAAGTGTTTCGACCCGCTTTTCGAACTCATGAATCTTTCCATCAAGTTCGTTTATATCCCTCAAAATTACATTCTCATCGGCGCGGCTCAATCGCTTAGAAAGCCCCAATTTCCGAAGTACTAGTCGAAATCCCTGGACAACCAGCAGCATCAAGAAAATAGCCCCTGCCATCAGGAGGATAGCTTCCGATGGTTTATTTACAGGGTCGAAAGTGAGTGACGTTTGCATAACGCTACTTGGGGACAGTTTGTAAGTTGGACGGCTAGCTCATTGAATAACTATGATACTAGAAGAAGGATGATGCAATTAAAATAGCTGCTCAGCCCTATATCGGGAGAGTTATAGGCTGAATCCCCAAAATCAAATATTGGCTCCAGTCAGTATAACACAACCCCAAAACAGCAACAAAATCATTTGTTCACTATTTAACGGCTAAACAACTACTCGATAGCTATAGCCGCCGAATGTTGGAATTGTTGAGCCTCTAAACCTTCCTCTCTTAAGCAATCTCAACTCAAAGCGACCTTAAGGACTATCATTATATTACTAATTGGAGTAATTTTAACCTCTAGCATAGCCCAATTATCGTCAAAATGGCGACAATCTGGGCAAAACTCTCGTAGAGACCGAACAGCAATGGGGTCGGGTTGTCCTCCCATGCTGCCTGAGTCCATTGTGCTCGAAAGCTTTTGCTTTTTTCGGTTCTCTGTTGCTTATGTAAGTGATGAAGGAGTTCCTTAATGACCGTTACCACCAAACCCCTCCGCGATTTTCTCGAAATTCCATACGACGAGCTTGAAGCAAAAAATCTTACTGCAAAGGAAAAGCAGAAGAACCGTGTCTCTGATGCAGAGCTTGCCAAATTCTATATTGCCGAGTTGGAAAAGGAGCCCCGCATTAAAGCAGTGACGGTATGCTTCTCGGACCTCGAGGGCCGTTTTCACATGCTCGATTACGACAAGAAGTTCCTTCTCAAGTCTTACGACAACCTTACCTTCGACGGTTCCTCTATCCGCGGGTTCTCGGTCGTTAGCGAATCAGATCTTCGCCTAGCAATCGATTGGGGTTCATTTAGGTGGTTACCGAGCGATGTATTTGGCCCGGGCAAGGTCATCGTTTTTGGCCTCATTCTGGACAAGTCAGGCAAGCCATATCAATCGGATCTTCGAGGACAGCTTCGCGCATTCTCTGAAGAGCTCAACAAAGACGGGATGACCGTTAATGTGGCTGTAGAGGTAGAGGGCTTCCTATTCCAAGGGCTCAACGCCGAACAGAACTACGTCTCGAAAGAAGGGTTTACGATCGTATCAAGCGGCGGTTATTACAACGCACTTCCGAACGATACCCTCAAACTCTTCATCGATCGGCTTGCTGAAGCTCAGCGCGCGCTCGGTTTTGAGAATGAAAAGGACCACCCCGAGGTTGCACCATCACAGTTTGAGCTCAACTACTCCTACTGCGATGCTCTTCTCGCAGCGGATCAGGTGCAGCTCTACAAGCTGGTAGCCCGTCAGGTAGCGGCCAATATGGGATGTACCGCTAGCTTTCTGCCGAAGCCGATTGCCGGAATTAACGGCAGCGGAATGCACACTAACATCTCAATCAGCAAAAACGGGAAGAACATCTTCTTCGATGGATCAGGAGAGGAGAATCTTTCGAAGTTTGCCTGGGATTTTGTTGATCGCATCCTCAACAGCGCTAACGATGTCTGTCTGGTGCTCAACCCAAGCGTAAACAGCTACCGCAGGCTCGACCCTCACTTTGAGGCACCGAACCAGATTAAGTCATCACCGGTCGACCGAACTTCGATGGTCCGAATTCCACTCGGTAACGAGAAATCGGCCCGCATCGAGGTACGAACTGTTGCCCCTGATGCTAACCCGTATCTGGCCTTCTTCACCCTCATAAAGACCGGCCTTAACGGACCGATGACCGAGACAATAACCTCGGAATCTCGCCGCACCAGAACTCGATTCCTCCCGAGCAACATCTTCGACGCGATTCGCCTCTTTAAGCAGAGCGAATTCATCGGCGAAGTGCTTGGTCAGGAAAATAAGGAAAAGTACCTTGATCGCAAACTAGCAGTTGCCGAACGCTCCCCCAAAGAGCTCGGAACGCTCGTCAAGACAAGCGAAATCTTGTTCCACCACGAAGTAACGAACCAGTACTTGTGGTCTCGGTTCTAGATGAGAGTAAGACTCTCTTTTTCTTCCACCTCTCCCATCGTTTGGCCCCTTTGACCTGCTTCAGGCTGGTGCATCGGAGGCCGACGACGGGGGGCGTTGGCGGGGAGAGCAGATTCCATCTAGAAGAGAAAAGAGTCCAAGGATGGTGACAATCCCCGTTTCCTTAGCCCACATTCCAGAGATAAACAGGACCCAGGGGGTGATTAGGAATAGGAAACCAAAACGGGAGCCACAGATGCGCGGCGATGGGGAGGAGAAGCGTTCTAGACTATGCATTGCGACTACTAACAGAACGCAAAGGTCGAAAAAGAAGAGGTAGGGCGCAAAAATAGCTGATAGACAGAGCGTCGCAAGGAGAGTCCTAAGGTTGAGGCCTTGAGTCTTTTGCCGAACAGAGAGAAAAATTGCAACAACGAGCGCGGCAAGAATTGCCACATAGATGGGCCATTGAGGATATGGGTGCGAAGGGGTGCCTAGAGCGAGGCGCACAGAACTGATCGGGGAGGCACCGATCCAGGAAAGGGGGCGGGCACTTGTTGAGAGCCATTGAGTGAGCGAATCTGGGGATGCGATAGTCGAAATTCCCAGCAGTATCGCTAAAACGGCTAAGCCTCCACATATAAAGCGTGACCGTTGGTCGGCGGGACAGCGAATCAGGAAATAAAGCCCGGTAATGCTCCAGAGGTGAGGCTTAAGGAGTGCCATACCGAGCAATGCACCAGCCCACGCCCAGCGGTCTCGCATCGCCGAGAGAATAGCAGCATAGAGAGCGAGCGTTACCAGTGATGAAGTCTGGCCAAATAAAATTGGCAAAATACTCGGGAGAAAGAGCGCAGGAGCTGCATAGTTGATTAGTGAACGATGATGCAATCCTAAAATCTTTCGAGCTATCTCCGCCGAAAGTGCGGTCGCGATCAAGTTCACTGTAAAAAAGGCACGCGCAGCAGTATGAAAGGGTAGCGCAGCAAATGGTGCCAGCATGATAACGGTGAACGGTGGGGGGTGCAGCGGTCCGGTGAAATGAATACCATGCGCAGTGCACCACTCGCGTAAAGTGGCCGGATCGTAAGGATTAAGGCCGCTTATCAAGAGGCGAGTTGCTGCCCAGTAGGTTCCAAATTCAGATTCCCAAGGTGTCCCACCGACTACGGAATAACCACAGAAGAGCGCCAAGATCAAAAAAATTGTGGTGAAGGTGAAGCTTCGCAAGTGTTACCACTAATCAAAAACCGGCGTAATTTGGCAATTTAGCCCCGTCCGGCGCTCCGTCACAGAGCGGTAGGTTGAACTGTGGGGGAATAATTGAATTGAATTGTTTATTCCTAGTCTGCCCTAACATATGGGGGCGTGGGGGCTGCATCGGCATTCCGTGCTAGACTGAAGACTTCTCGCCTGTCCCAGAGTCGCGGGCTTTGGCGAGCACAAGATCCTATTAGCTCAGCATCACCCCAAAAAAGCCATGAAGTAGGTCTATTAGAGTCCGACGACACAATTCCCACAAAATTTGCTGATTCCCAACGCCCCTCCGACCTGAACCACTCTGTACCGTTGAGAACGTGAACGACATCGTACTGTTGTGAAAGCTCGCTCATCTTGCTTAATAGGGCTGAGGCGTCCCGGATCTCTTCAGATAAATGCAGATTCCCTATTCGTAATTCTTTCCCTCTTAGCTCCTGATTTATCCTATTAATCCAACTATTCCGCTCATTTCCTTCCGAACAGTCAATTAAAAAAAATTCGTTCTTGCCGGATAAAATAGTTTTTTTCAATGCCTTGAATTCGGCTTCACTCGTAGTGTCGTGACTCGGCATGGACGAATTTGCGTTCCTATTATCAATTGCCCCCGAACACGCCCCGTTAAACATTCCTATATCCATCTCTACACCTCCTTAGCCTTAGTACTCCGTTTGCCCTTTGCCCCCCCACTCGACGCAGCTTTTGCATCGGATTTCGGTAAGGCACCTTTTTTCGTCGCCGTCTTGGAAGTAGTCGCCTTTTTGCTCGCCGCCTTCTTTTCAGTAGCGGCCTTTGCAGAAGGAGCCGTCTTCTTCGCACCGGCTCGCTTTTTCGTCACTCCACCATCTTGCTCAATCCGCGCTGCACGCTCAGCGAGCAGCGCCACCGCCTCCTGGAGCGAGAGAGCCTGTGGGTCTGCTCCCCGTGCAAGGGATGCGTTGAGCTCGCCGTCAGTAACATAAGGACCGTAGCGACCGCTCTTGATAACGAGCGGTTTGTTTGTCTCGGGGTGGTTGCCTAATTCTCTCAGCGGCTTTGCGGGAGCAGCGCGCTGTCGTCCGCCCGTCTTAGGTTGCGAGAGAAGTTCGAGCGCCTGTTCGCGGGTTAAATTAAGGAGCGAGATATCAGCGGGAATCGAGCGCGATTCGGAGCCGCACTTTACGTAGGGACCAAATCGGCCATTCATCGCCTGAATCTCTTCACCTGATTGCGGATGCTCACCAAGAGAAAGAGGCAGCGAAAGGAGCTTTACCGCGACATCGAGATCAACATCGGCTACCGCCATACCCGGAAGCAACGAGGCCATCTTTGGTTTCTCTTCCCCTTCAGCGGTCCCCTCCTGAACATACGGACCAAATCGGCCGGTTTTAACGTATATTGCCTTATGAGATACGGGATGCTGTCCCAAACTCTCAGGCCCCTGAGCAGCGGTCGAGAGAAGCTCTGAAGCCTTTTCGCTCGTGAGCTCATCGGGAGCTAACCCTTCGGGCAACGCGCAACGCACCTCGCCATTCGTCAAGAATGGGCCGTATCTTCCGATGCGAACCTCAATTACTACACCCTTATCAGTTTTTGCTATCTCGATCCCGCACACATCACGGGGATCGATTACCTCTTCACCGTTGCGCACCAAGGATTCAAGGCCCGGACGATCGCCGGCGTAAAAATTCTTCAAATACTTGATATTATCCGCCTCACCCCGCGATATTGCATCGAGATCTTCCTCAAGCCCTGCGGTATAGGTGTAATCTACAACTCCCTCAAAAAATCGCTCCATCAACCGCGTCACCGCCATCGCAAGGAAGGAGGGAATCAGCTGCTGAGCGCGCTTAAAGGCGTAATCGCGGGATAACACCACATCAACAATGGTTGCCCAGGTACTCGGCCGTCCGATGCCGAGACGCTCAAGCTCTTTAATTAAGCTTCCTTCGGTGAATCGCGCCGGCGGTTTTGTTTCGTGCTTTGATGCATCGATTTTTTCTATCGAAAGAACATCTCCCTCAGTAAGAGGCGGAAGCATCTTCTCTTTATCAGCAAGATCAGCTTCCGGATCATCGCTTCCCTCAACATACGCCCGCAAAAAGCCGGGGAACGATATCGTTTTTCCTGAAGTTCTGAACAAACCACGTCCGACCGCGACCTGCACCGAGACCTGAGTGCCCTCCGCATCTTTCATCTGGCAAGCCACCATTCGCTTCCAGATCAATTCGTAAAGCCTTGCCGCCTCGGCACCCATCTTTTCCCGAACCGCGCTAATCGATTCAAATCGAGCCCCGGCTGGACGGATCGCTTCGTGAGCTTCCTGGGCATTTTTCACCTTCGTCTTATAGTGGCGAGGCGAATCAGGAAGGAACTGCTTGCCGTAATCAGAGAGGATAAATGCACGAGCAGCCGAGATCGCCTCCTCCGAGAGGTTCGTCGAATCGGTTCTCATGTAGGTGATGAATCCGTTTTCGTACAACGTCTGAGCAACCTGCATCGTGCGACGCACTGAAAAACCGAGCTTTCGGCTCGCCTCCTGCTGCATTGTGCTCGTGGTAAATGGGGGATAGGGGCGCGCGGAGTACGGCTTTTCTTCAACCTTTCGCACCACAGCCTTCTCTTTGAGAAGCTCCGCCTTCAACTGAGCAGCTCCCTCCTCATTGAGGTACACCACACTATTCGGGTCGGAAAGTTTGCCCGTTTTCGGATCGAAATCGCGCCCCTCGGCAACCCGTTTTCCATCAACCTGAGAAAGGTCTGCCCCAAAATTGCCAGATTTTGCGCCAAAAAGCCCCTCGAGCCCCCAGTAGGCAGCTCCCCGAAACTGCATCCGCTCCCGCTCTCGCTCAACCAACAACCTAAGCGCAACGCTCTGCACTCGCCCCGCACTTAGGCGCGGCTTCATCTTCTTCCACAGAATGGGGCTAACGAGGTACCCGAATAATCTATCAATAACGCGCCGCGTCTCCTGAGCTTTGACGAGATTTTCGTCTATCGCTCGCGGGCTCCTCAACGCTTCGCTTATCGCCGACTGGGTAATTTCATGAAACACGAGCCGCTTTACCGGCACCTTTGGCTTTAAAACATCGAGCAGATGCCAACTAATCGACTCTCCCTCTCTATCTTCATCGGTTGCTAGATATACTTCGTTGGCATCATCGAGCGCTTTTTGAAGCTCGCTCACATGCTTCTTTTTATCCGCTGGAACGATATAGAGCGGTTTAAAATCCTCTTCGACATTGATCCCAAGCTTTGCCCACGGCTCTTTTTTTAACCGAGCCGGGATCTCTGTTGCGCTGTTTGGTAGATCGCGCACGTGACCGAACGAAGCTTTCACGGTAAATCCCTTACCGAGGAACTTACCAATAGTTTTTGCCTTGGTCGGCGACTCAACGATGATTAGAGACTTTGACATCCTACACTCCTTATGGGAGGCGTTTGAACCGAGCTTTTTGGGGGCTTTAATAGGGCTCGGGCTCATTGCCCTTGAGGGCCTATAATCCACCTGCAGAGGAATTGCAGAGCAAATAAATCGCTCTTCTCAACACCTTAAAGCTGCCTCCCCCCGAGATTGCATCCGCTATTGTTTGATAACAGCGACAAAGATGCAATCCGAAAAGGGTGTCATTCCCCCTCAGCAACCATGGAGTGCGGCGCAGAGAGTTCCCGTAATCGCTTCAGATGAACCGCAACGATCGCAACCGCGCTCGGCGGTATACCCGGAATCCGAAGCGCCTGTCCAAGAGAATGAGGCCGATGAAGTTTAAATTTCTCCCTCGCCTCGGTACGAAGACTAACGATCGAATCATACGAAAAATCGGTCGGTATCGTTACCTCCTCATCGCGCCGTAAGCGGGCAATCTCCTCCTCTTGTCGCTCAAGGTATCCCTTAAACTTGAGATCGACCTCCACAGAATCGACAACCTCTTTCCGCAATTCTCCGAGCTCAGAAAAGAGCCCAACCAATTCACGCAGATTAAGCTCTGGGCGACGAATCAGATCAGCAACACGAATACTATCCCGAAGCTCTGCGCTTCCGACCCCCTGAAGCCATCCATTTACCTCAGCGGTCGGCTTCAACCGCACATCGCTGCACCACTGATGTAACTGCTCACGCTGAGCTTCTCGCTCTTCGTGAACTCGCCACTGTTCATCTGATACCAAACCCACCCGCCGCGCCTTATCGCAAAGCCTGCTAGATGCATTATCCTCACGCAAAGTCAGCCGATATTCGGCGCGAGAGGTGAACATTCGGTACGGTTCATCAACACCCCGAGAGGTTAAATCATCGACCATGACCCCAATATAGGCCTCTGCACGAGATAAAAGGAAGGGCTCTTTCTCAAGCTGCTGTAAAGCAGCGTTTGTCCCCGCAATCAATCCCTGCGCTGCTGCCTCTTCATAACCAGAGGTTCCATTTATCTGCCCCGCAAAAAAGAGTCCCGCTACCTCCTTTGTTTCGAGGGTCGGTTTTAATGCGCGAGGATCGACCATATCGTACTCAACGGCGTAACCCGGCACCAAGATTCGCGCGTTCTCCAAACCCCGAATCTTTCGGACGAAGGCAAGCTGGAGCTCCTCTGGAAGGCTGGTCGATATGCCGTTCGGATACACAACTCCTGAATCAAATCCCTCCGGCTCAAGAAACACCGTATGGGAACTTCGCTCGGGAAATCGAAACACCTTATCTTCAATCGATGGACAATAGCGCGGCCCACCCGAAGTTATCTGCCCATTAAAAAGTGGGCTTTCCTCCCGTTTTCCCCGAATCAGCTCGTGCATCGCTTCATTTGTTTCGGTGAGCCAGCACGAAATTTGTGGGCGAGATATCGCACGAGTCATCATTGAAAATGGAGTAGGGTCTGGTTCTCCAGGCTGCTCCTGTAGCCGAGAATAATCGATCGAGTGTCGACACAATCGCGGAGGCGTTCCAGTTTTTAATCGACCCAGCGAAAAACCAAGCGAGCGGAGATTATCGCTAAGCCCTACCACCGCTTCATCACCGACACGCCCGCCCTCGCTTTGGCGAGAGCCGGTGTGCATGATACCCCGCAAAAAAGTACCAGAGGTGACAACAGCGGCACCACACGGAATTATTGATCCATCTCGAAGCTTTACCCCAACGGTCCGACCCTTTTCGACGACGATCCCCGCGGCCTCACCCTCGACCACCTTTAACCGCTCCTGAGCCTGAACGAGCTGTTGAATTCGGGCTTTGTAGAGATCTCGATCTGCTTGGGCTCGCGATGCCCGAACGGCTGGTCCTTTGCTCGCGTTCAGCGTTCGAAACTGGATTCCGGTATCATCAATCGCCTGCCCCATTAAACCACCACACGCATCAACCTCTCTCACCAGATGCCCCTTGCCGACTCCACCGATCGCTGGATTGCACGACATCTGGCCGATACCGCTCATTTTCAGCGAGATCAACACCACATCAGCGCCAACCCTCGCGGCAGCCGCTGCAGCTTCAACTCCAGCGTGCCCCCCTCCTATAACAACAACTTTCGGCAGCTCAACCACGGGATAATCGTCTCCTTCGGTACCACAAAATACAGGCGTAAATGAGCCCTATAGTAACACATTCCGCGACTATCTCGCCAAATACGGCGCACATTTCTTGAAAAGCCCCGAACGGTCGGCTAGGCTGGCGGAAGAAGGCCGCTGATTGCCAGCCGCCCTTTTTTTTCCAAAAGCGACTCGTATGGCCACCGAAACCCCCGCCGAACGCAAAAAAACCGATGGACTCGTCCGCCTTTCATCTCTTCCACGACCAATCGTCCGCTGTATCGACTTGGCGATGTACCCACGATTTTTCTACGCTCAACGGATAAAAGGTTTTACAATAGGGGACCAACCACACTTTGACCCCGCCAGCTACGATTATTTCATCTCAAAGCTTCGGGAAGCCCACAGCTATCTCGAATATGGCGGTGGAGGTTCGACCGTGGTTGCAGCTCGCGAAGGAAAGGTATTTAAGACCGTTGACTCAGATCCCTACTTCCTTGACGCGGTAAAAAGGAAAATTTCTTCGCTCAACGAACCGATTAATTTGTCCAACATATCGTTTATTCACGCTGATATTGGACTTACTCAGGCGTGGGGCACTCCAGTTTTTCATGGCAGAGATGAAAAACGGTTGCAGCAGTGGAGAAACTATCCACTTAGTCCCTGGAATGCAGGGGATAATTTTTCACCAGATCTTGTACTGGTAGACGGAAGGTTTCGCGTCGCGTGTGCCCTTGCTTCTATAAGGGCACTTCAGGGAAAGAGCGATTGGGAGCTACTGGTTGACGACTATGAGGAGCGGTATTTTTACAAAGAGATAGAGAAATTCGCCATATTAACGAATATGGCAGGACGAATGGCAATCTTTAAGCCACGTGAAGGAGTAAATTTATCTCAACTAAACGATTCGTTTGAAATCTACAGTAAGGACTGGCGCTAAAAAACGATTGTGGCAATCTTCTGAATAGATAATCGGGTAATTTGTGAGTTCCTTAGAGTCGAGGGGAAAACTCACTTTATTTCAGGCTGTGTACTATTTCAGTCTCAATATTTGAGAAAAAAACTAGCGGTTTTTTATCTTTCAAGCGACCCTTGTCCTACCGTTATTCGGTTTTTTGGAAGCTGAATAGTCACTATGGGACAATCACTGGAAAAGCAAAAAGGTGGATTTTCGCGGGATCGAAGATTTCAGGAGCTGCCGATCGCTTCACCTCGTCCCCCAGTCCGGACTCTCAGAGCTCCGTGGGCACTGATACTCCGTGTATATAGATTTCTCATCAAAAAAAATCGAATACCTCTCAGAGTTCGCATCGCCACTCGTATAGGGCGAGCAATAGACTGGAGTATCGACTCTACTTATAAGCTACTCTTTTACCTAGTCGTCGCTCTTCACGGTATCACCGCAACTTATGGTGTGACTCTTGCGATAATTTCGGGTGCTCTTCGGTCTCCTTTTCCCGAAGATTCATCTCTTCCAGCAGGAGTAGATCTACCTTTTTTCTCATCCCCTGGGGACCATCACAAAATCTTCTCTTATGAAGGATCATCTCTGGAGAAAGATCGCACCTCTGTAGATAGAATACTTGCCAGATCAACCCGACGATCTCTTGGTTCGACAGAATCAGAGGAGCTTGCTCAGGCGATCGTTTCAGAATCTCACAAACAAAGGGTTGATCCTGTATTTGTTGCCACACTTATTCGTCATGAAAGCGGGTTTAGGCGATCGGTTGTTTCATCAGCAGGAGCAATCGGCCTCATGCAAATTCTTCCCTCAACAGGAAGATTTGTCTGTGGACTCCGCCAAACCTCGTGGAGCGGATCGCAACGGCTCTGCTCTCCTGCATACAATCTTCAGCTCGGTATTACCTATCTGAAATATCTTCTCAAACAATTTCCTCACAACCTCTCGCACATGCTGATTGCATATAACTGGGGACCAGGAAATCTTCAGCGAGCACTCAAACACCGAAGAACAATTCCAAGAGGTCCTATTGGTTATTCCCGTTCGATATTGCGCGAGTACGAAAAGGCTCGTGGGATGCAAAGTGTAGAAGTTGTCTCTGTTGTAAACCCAAAAAAGAGCCAAATTTCTCAACAAAAAAAATCAATCAAAAAGGCCCCTATAAAACGTGCAGAACAGCTCGTTTTTTGAGCTAATTTGATCTGTAGGGGACAAAATATAAACAACCCGTTGATCCCCTTACATCTATACCTCATAGGTATAGATGTAAGAGCACGCCTGCGCGCACACACTTTTTCGGCCGAGCATGACGCGGTGATAGTTTCTCATAAGAGCCTCGGTGTCTCCGGGAATAAGATCGTTACTGATGAAGTGAAAAAAGGCGGGTGAATTTGCATAATGTAGAGCGCACCAGAGCGATCGATTATCCTTACGGCACTGACGATCGTTCGCGCACCCCCTCCACTGCGACCATCTCGCCATCATCCTCCCCGTAACGTCTCATACAACCGCGCCGGCCCGAGAAGAATATCGCGCAATCCACGCTGAATCTCCGGCGAGCCGAGCGCCTGCGCACTCATCTCGTTGTGCGCAACGAGGGCGTCCATGATGGCGTTCAATATCTCTTGCGTGAGATCGGGTGAGTTTGCAAACTGCTCCTTGGTGTTGTTCGCGGCTTGCTGCATCAGGGTTTCAGATTTACAAAGTTTGGAAATGATATTAATTTCCGTTCGACTGCGTACGAAGCATCACACGGATTTTTAACTATGCCAGACCTTATTACCCAACAAAGAACCATTGAGCAGAACCCGATCGGACTCTCTCTGTCGGAGCCGTTAAAAGATAAAGCTTTGAGGCAAATAGCAGAAAAAGCGAGGCCAGAGCCTACAATTCCGAGTAAGATACCAACTCAACAGAATTTCCACCTGGCTCACCCAGTCGGTCGGAATGAGCAAGGGGCGACAGAGGAATCGCGCCGTACCGTGATTGCCCCCGTCCACATACCTACCCAATTAGCCCCGCCTTCGCCGTTATCAAGCCAAATAAAAGACAAATTGTCCCAGCTATCCCACTCAAAGGGTTCGCCCGACATGAGGGATTCCGACGGTGTCTATCTTTGCAAACGACCCGCGCAGATCGCGATGGGATTGGTAAATCATCACTGGATTTACACAAAGAATCTCGAGGTGGGAGTCGGGAACTGTGATGGAAGCACCCCAGGTAATCAGAGCGATCTGCCGTATATTGCTGAGACCTGTGTAAATGATCACGCGAACGAGGCTCATGGTCCCGACACCGTTTGTACAAAAATTGAGGGTGTTGAGGAAAGCTGCATTAGGTCACGGGCGACCATTGGAGCCTCGAACGGACAGTGGACGCTTTTGAACCACTGTCAGTCGTGGAGTGCATCAATCCTCGAGGAGTGCCGTACGGCGTCTCCTACGCGCCCCATGCCAGCTCCGGGGCCGATACCAACGCGTAGCGAGTGAATGCGGTAGGAGATGTTCATGAAGAGCACATGGGTGTGGGACCTGCTTCGAATACTCGTTCTTCTCGTGATAGCGCTGTATCTGACTACCTGTGCCATTTATTATGGATGGGAATCTGCGATATCACCGGCCCTGGAATTGTGTGGGGATTCGTTTCTGTTTAACCCGATAACCCGCTGTCGAAGCCTGGGGCTACGTTTCTACGGCTCATCTGTTGGGGCTATCGTGACGAGCTCTCTTTCGGTGTTACTGATTTTTCGGAGATTTACCATCAAATCAGGTTTTCAAGAACTCAACTGAGCGGCGATCCGATTGTCTGAAATCACCTCAATATCGTCCTAGAATCTGACCCAGTAATCACCCAGTCTAGGTAGCTTAAGCCGCGAGCTCTCGACGGTCTTTTTTTTACGTAACTCTCTCCTCTCCCTGTCTAAAGATCATGTGCGACATGCCATCTTATGTCAGTCGGCCCTGGCATGCCCGAACCTCTATAGCTCAAATCTCTATGGCTCAGAGGCGTAGAGGTCTCTTAGGCTCTTTTACGAAGAAGTTCAAATGGTTCCCTCCTAATCCTCTGAATTGAAACGAGGGCCTGTGATAGGAACAGGCTAATATCTCTTCGATAGCTTTTAAGTTGAGGTAATTCGTCCTGATTCTCAAGTCCCGATAAAACGTGCAGATCATCTCGTTTTTTGGCCTAATTTGTTGAGAATCGCCCACATAAGCAAACAAAAATCTAACTTGTATCACCAAGTAAAAAAAACGCAGAATAAAGCTCTATAAATGGACCTTATTGGATTTTTGGGATTCAATTATTTGTCCAGTAACTCTTACTCATAAACGGCTTTTACATATGGGTTTTGAAGAACTCTCTCCGTCACATGACTCTCCATCATCTAGGTTCGATCATCTCTCTCACATTTCGGCAAGAGTTACAGAAACGAGGGCTTCAGAAAAAAGCGCAATAGAAACAAATCCTAAAAATAATATTGTGAAGGGGCCACAATCATCGGTGTCGCCAAATCAAAACTTACCAATACCCTCATTGATTGCCGATGCCGCACTTATAACAACACTCGTCTCAGGAATTAGTACCGGCATACTTTTAGAACTTCCCGAACAAGCACTCCCACCATTAGAGCAATTTCGATCTCTTATTGCGGGAGCAATCCTAGCCGATAATCCTAAAGACTATCAAAAAGACCGATCTGCGGAGATTTCCAGTGAAATCTTCAGAGCACCAGAGCTGACAACTGAGGCAAAAACAAAAAAACACTCAACTCCCTGCTCTCCGCTAAGTAGGACGAAGATTAGAGAAAAGGCCCAACAACTTAATAGTAATTGGCAGCGATGCCTTGCGCCCGAATTTAGTTCACTTCCCAAAAGCGATACTCACTCCCCCAAACCGTCACAACACCACCTCGACAAAACCGATAGATCTCATCACGGAAAAAGATAGAGCCCAAGATTTTCGAGCCCCATTAATCAACCCAAAGCTCTCGTACTCTGCTTGCTATAATGATCCCCGCATCCACGCAGTCGAGAGCGCATCGGCGTATTCGTTCCACAGCCATCCATTGTGAGCTTTTACCCAAATCAACTTTACTTTTGGATGCCTTTTGTGTTCGTGATAAAGCTCTTTTACTAGTTCAAGATTCGCTATCGGACCAGTTTTTCGTTTCCACCCCTGACGCTCCCACGAGGCGGCCCATTGATTAACTGTTTGAACACAGAGGTTACTATCCGAGTGCATAGTAACAACGGCATCAACTGGAAGATGCTTATACGCCTCAATCAAAGCAGTTAACTCCATCCGATTATTGGTTGTATCAGGATGGTGACCGTGTCGCTCTGCAACTATCTCCCCCTCTATTACATGGACAAATCCCCACCCACCTGGTCCCGGGTTAGGTATCGAGCTTCCATCAGTAAAAATCCCCGTTGTCGGTCCCGCTGAGTATTTTGTTCGCACCTCTCTAAGCGTTAAACATTCTCTCTCGAACGCGCCATGCGCATCATTTCCGCTCATTGATGACCTCCTGACAAAGTGAAGCGATCGCAGCCTCGCGATCGTTGGACCATCGACGCATGGTGCGTGGCGACCGCCCCGAGTAGCTCTCACCACATGGCCCTAGCAACTCCGCAACAAAGGTACCATCTCGCTTGTGAGTAATCATCACCTCGAGCTCCACTCCATGAGGATCAGGCACAATAAAACGCTCCTGATATTCCCCGATAGTTCCAACGATTCGATGCGCAGGATCCTTCACCATCCGCGAAGCCCGATAGCGGGCTACATCATCTCGACGATTCTCTCGACCGATCCATTGAATATCAAGTGGTCGCGCGCGAAAGGGGGTGTCTCGGAGTAACCAACCCAAAAAATCACAATTAGTTCGAACCCCTGTGATGGTCGTCTGTGAAATAGCCTCCCGCGCGCGGTCAAGTGCCTGGTAGCGGTCGGCTCCCTTTACGATTAATTTTGCGATCATTGAATCGAAGTGACGCGATATCTTATCTCCT
>JBIJBT010000114.1:0-7557 GCA_044345055.1 Bdellovibrionota bacterium | reverse complement strand
TAGGAGGTCTTCGATATCGCGGCTGGCTGTATCCTGGGAGCACTTCATCAACTTGGCCCACTTCGATGAAGTTAGGTTTCCCTCAAAGCCATCCAGGAGTCGGTTAATCATTTTATGCTGTCTTTCATTGAACGGCTTATCTTTGAGCCGTTCCCAAAAACGAGCCTTTAACACAACAGAGGCGAGTGTTTTCTCGGCTCCCTCAAACGCACGACCAAGACAGCCAACGAACCAGGCCAACCATTGAGTGATATCTAACTCGCCTCGTTGAGTCGCTTCGAGCAACTCGTAGTAACGAACTCGCTCCGACCTAATTTGCGACGACATGCTGTAGAAACGCTCCGCCGTTAGTTCGGATCGAGCAAGGGCCATATCTGCAATGGCGCGGGCTATTCGTCCGTTGCCATCTTCAAAAGGGTGAATAGTGACAAACCAAAGATGGGCAACACCCGCTTTTAATACTGGATCAATATCCGAGGCTTTTTCGAACCAATAGAGGAACCTTTCCATCTCACCCGACAATCGAGAGGCTGCGGGGGCTTCAAAATGAACTCGTTCTCGACCCAATGGTCCGGAAATAACCTGCATTGGTCCTGTAGAATCATCCCGCCATGTGCCAACCTTTATGCGATTAGGTCCGCTGTACCCTGTTGGAAAAAGAGCTGCGTGCCACCCACAAAGCCGTTCAACGGTTAACGGCAGAGCGTAGCCGTGAGTGGCGTCAAGCAGTATGGATACGATGCCTTCGACAGCACGCTCTGATGGGATTAATCCAGCAACATTAAGGCCGAGCCTCCGGGCAAGTGATGATCGCACTTGCTCCCTATCAAGTACCTCACCCTCGATATCGCTCGTTTTTAGAACATCGTCCGTTAATATGATAAGGTTGGCATGCTCACGAAAGGGCAATCCAAGCGATTCCATACGCCCAATCAGACGTCCCTGCCTGTGGCGAATATCACCAACAAGGGCACTGAGAATCTCTACGTTCCATGAAAAATGTGGCCAGTTTGGCTGTTCGTGAATATAGGTCATAATATCCGCTTTATTTGCGGATATTATGACCTATATTCTCCGCACCAGGCAAGCAGCTTTCTATGAATGTTAGGATTGGAATTCGGGAAACATCGTATTAAGGACCCTTACTTCTACACCTTAGAGGTATAGAGGTAAGGAGGTGAGGGGTCACAGGATTTGTCGACTATGTTGTGGGAATCGGGGGTCGGAGAGGACTTCTATCAGAAGGGGCCCCAGCGCTTAGAACAAGCACCAGGGCGAGAACGGCATCACCTTTTCTCTCGGTCCTCTATAAACCCCACTACTAAAACCAGTAATGGAACCCCTAATAAGAGGGAAAGGGAAATAGTGAGAATCTCACCCTTTTCTTCCCTCCTTCTGCTCGTACCCCCGCCTGAACTATCGCCCCTTTCAGGTGAGTGGAACGCATTCCCGGGCAAGAACTGAAAACCCGGGTTTAATGAGGGAGGCAATTCAGCACGCGCTTCAAGCGCGTTTGCCGATGCAACAAAGAAGAGAAAAGCAGCCGCCAGTTTAACCATTTTCAAAAACCGAACGTCGCCGCAAGTTTCGCACTAAACGACGCGGGTTTCAACAACAGAAACGAACTGACTCGGATTATTACCGCAAAAAAACCCTCAGAGAGCAGCTGATATCGTGGTCACGAGCAAGGGCATTGCTCGATTTGCGCCGCGTCTTCTCACCGAGAGCGCGGGACTGCGTGCCTACGTCGCTGGTCGATGCGACCGTATCCCTTATTTCGCAGCCTCTAAGGCGCGGTTGATTCTCCTTGATAGTGAATAAGTACTTGGCTTTTTTTCGAGTACATCAACCAACTTCTTATCGGTCAGCATCGCGTCCCCCATGACGCACGTCACCTCGAGATCTTCAGCGCTCTTTGCGAAATCTAGTGCCGTTGCCTTCTCTCCAGCGCCTTTCTTTGTCGGTAATTGCTTAATGACGATACCGATATCGTTGGCGAGTACATTCAGAAGCGATACCTGCTTGGAAGTAATTCTATCTGCTCCCCGTAGTGCCTTGCCATCATGTGCATGATAGTCATCATGGCCCACAGATTACCATGAAACCACTTATTTCGTTGCCTCTTACCAGAATCGATCAGCATACCTTTTACCCCCGCCCTTTCAAACCTAACTTCACCTTCCCGCCGCGATGTCATTTCGGGTATGCTGGGGCCTCGCTCGATGTCGCTTTTTTTTGGTGAAACGGCTCGAGGGGCTTCTTATGAGTTTCAATCCAGGGATTTGGTATGACCGTGAAGGTGCTTAAATTTGGGGGTAGTTCGGTTGGTGATGCGGTGCGGATTCGGGCCGTGATCGCGATTATCCAACGGTCACAAACAACAAGCTCCGTGCCGATGGTTGTCGTTTCAGCGCAACAGGGGGTCACCGATGAGCTCATTCGAAGTGCTCACGAGGCGGTGAAGGGAGGCGAATCATTTCGAGTTGTAACGGAGAAGCTCCGACGCCGCCATCAAACTATCGCCGCTGAACTTCTCTCTGGTGAGGATGCTTCCTCGGATCGAGCGCGCCATATTTCAGACACGATTGACGCGATTTGTGACGAGCTTGATGCTCGTTTACTCGGCGTTTCCCTTCTTCGCGAGCTATCTTTGCGGACGCTGGATGCGATCATGTCAGTAGGCGAGAGGCTATCGGCACAGATAATCACTGCTGCGCTTAATGCAGAGGGTGTGCCCGCTCGATACGCCGATGCACGGGGTCTCATGGTGACCGATGCAACGTTTGGAAACGCGTTGGTCGATGAAGAGGAAAGCTATCAACGGATTCGCGATTTTGTCGCTCAAGACCAGAGCATCGCGGTGATGACCGGATTTCTGGGTGCGACATCATCGGGTGAAACAACAACGCTTGGACGGGGTGGATCGGACTATACCGCATCTCTTGCGGGGGCAGCTCTTGAGGCATCACAGATCGAGATCTGGACTGATGTCAGTGGAGTGCTTACATGCGACCCCCGCAAGGTACGGCGAGCTTTTCCGCTTCCTTACCTCTCATACGAGGAGGCGATGGAGCTCTCCCATTTTGGCGCAAAGGTCATCTATCCCCCAACAATGCGGCCCGCGATGGCGCGTGGCATCCCGCTTATAATCAAAAACAGCTTTGAACCAACTGCTCCCGGCACCGTTATCGGTTCGAGCCCGGGCGATGCCGCCCAAGCGGTGCGGGGCATTTCGTCTATCGACCAGCTCACTCTCATCCGGGTGCAGGGGACCGGCATGATTGGAGTTTCTGGGATGGCGATGCGGCTCTTTCGTGCGCTCGCACAGGCTCAGGTAAACGTTATCCTAATCACTCAGGCATCTTCAGAACACACGATATGCGTGGCGGTAAAACCGTCGCAATCATCAGATGCAGAGGCCGCGATTCGGGAGGAATTTTCGTACGAGCTCCGCGCCGCTCTCATCGATCCGCCAATTGTTGATAACGAATATGCGATTGTGTCGGTTGTTGGCGATGGTATGAGAAATACCCCCGGAGTGGCGGCGACACTTTGCCATTCTCTCGCAGAAAATGGTGTGAATATCGCAGCGATTGCACAGGGCTCATCGGAGAGAAACATCTCAGTAGTGATTCGCCGTCTCGATCAACGAAAAGCGCTCAACGCGATACATGACAGATTTTTCTTATCCCATCTTAGAACACTCAATGTCTTTGTTGTCGGTCACGGATTAATCGGCCGCACTCTTCTTGATCAGATTCAGGAGTATCGAGAGAGCCTTCACCGAGACCATCATGTAGAATTAACCATTGTGGGGCTGACCAATTCGAGCCGAATGATCATCGATGAAGAGGGAATTTCACCCGATAATGCGGAGGAACTTCTCAATTCAATCGGCACTCCCGCAGATCTTCAGGCGTTCGTCCACCGGATGATTCAGCTAAATCTTCCGCACTCGGTGTTTGTTGATTGCACTGCGAGTGCTGAGGTTCCTCACTGGTATCACACCGTGTTGTCGCGACATATCGCGGTTGTCACGCCGAACAAAAAAGGACAATCAGGTCCGCTTTTAGCGTATAAGCTGATAAAGGAAGCCGCCAAACTTCCCGGCTCCCGTTTCCTATTTGAAACAAGCGTTGGAGCGGGACTTCCCGTTATCGGGACGCTGAACGATCTTCTTCGGAGCGGCGATTCGATTCGGACAATTGATGCGGTGTTGAGTGGGACGTTGAGCTACCTCTTTAATACTCTCGTACCGGGTCGTCCGATGAGTGAGCTGATACGAGATGCTCGCGACAAGGGGTATACCGAGCCCGATCCAAGGGATGATCTCAGCGGTCTTGACGTCGCACGAAAACTTCTAATTCTTGCGCGAGAGGCTGGATTTGAGCTCGAACTCGATGATATCAAGATTGAAAATCTGGTACCCGAACCGCTTCGCGAACTTGCGACATCCGAACAGTTTCTCCGTGGCCTAAAAGACTACGACGAAGCGTTTGAAAAACTCGTATCATCCGCGCACGAAGAGGGCAAACGGCTTCGCTATATCGCTCAGTTCGACGGAACGAGCGCATCCGTTTCACTCCAGGCTGTCGACAGAAATCATCCATTTTTCTCGCTTTCTGGAAGCGACAATATTCTTGCATTCACCACAGAGCGCTATCACTCAAGCCCGCTAGTTATACAGGGACCGGGCGCTGGCGCCGCAGTTACGGCAGCTGGTGTTTTTGCGGATATCGTGCGGGTGGCGTTAGCAGGCTAGCAGGAGCTGGCCTCTGCATCGTTCCGGTCGTATACTGAAAAAGCGGTATCAGTCTGACCCTTTTCTTCAGTATTGCTTTTGTGGGAGAAATGGCACCGTTTTTCAAATTTAAAATACCAACCACTGCCGTATTTAAATCTTATTTTTCATCTAAACCCCTACCCTCTCATGGTCGACATCGAACAACCGAACCATTCATCAAAAATTGCAGCATTCGCACCAGCGACCGTTGCAAATGTCGGCCCCGGATTTGATATTTTGGGGTTTGCGCTTAACGGACCTGGTGACGAGGTAACAGCAGAATGGTCCGATGGATCTGAGATCACTATCGGGGCTATCGAGGGTGATGGAGGAAAATTACCAACGGAGCCGGCGAGAAATTGTGTGGGTGTTGTCGCTGCAGCGATCGTAAAGGCAGTCGGGTGCCAACGGGGTATTTCGCTCACCCTCCGCAAGGGGCTGCCGCTTGGAAGTGGTATGGGTTCGAGCGCAGCAAGTAGTGCTGCCTCAGCACTCGCAGTGAATAAGCTTTTGGGGTCACCATTTTCTGAAAGAGAGCTTGTTCATTTTGCGATGATGGGCGAAAAGCAAGCGTGTGGTGCCGCGCACGCCGATAACGTTGCCCCAGCTCTTCTTGGAGGATTTGTCCTTATCGCGTCTTATGAACCTCTTCGAATAGTTGAACTCCCCTGCCCGCCATCTCTTTTCTACGCCGTTATCAATCCCGATTTTCCGCTTGAAACTGCACTAGCTCGCAGTGTGTTGCCCCGCGAAATATCGCTTGCGAAAACGGTTCAACAAACTGCGTCGCTGGCTGGGCTCTTGAGTGGATTGTACACGAACGATCTTGAGCTTATTGCATCATCACTGGTAGATCATATAGCTGAACCCGCTCGGCTTCCACTGATTCGGGGAGGAGCAGAGGTAAAGGAGGCGGCGCTCCGGGCTGGTGCGCTCAACTGCACGATCTCGGGCTCGGGGCCTTCGCTTTTTTCTCTCTGCTCATCCCTAGAGATTGCAGAGACCGTTGGCGAAGCGATGAGCGAAACGTTCGGCAAATTCGGCATCGGTTCAAAGCTCTACTGCGGTGCGGTGCGCCGCGGCTAATTTGGCATATCAGCGATCATCGCTACCGTGATAAATCACGGGGCTGGTCGGCGCTTTTTCTGACTGTATCTAGGAATCTTGATGCAACTAGTTAGTACAATCCACCCGACCGAAACGATCTCATTTACCGACGCGGTGACCCGAGGGCTTCCCTCTGATGGTGGGCTTTATCTTCCGACTCCATCTTCTCTGCGCCCTCTTCCGGCCACATTTTGGAAGGAGCTTCCCAATCTCGACCGAACGGCAGTTTGCACCGCCGTTGCCGAGCACCTCTTCGGTAAAACTCTCGATGGTATGTCGGTTGCTGACCTCGTATCCGAGGCGGTGATCTGCGATGCCCCTCTTGTGCCAGTAACTGAACGGATTACTGCGCTTGAGCTTTTTCACGGGCCGACTGCCGCGTTCAAAGATTTTGGAGCCCGTTTTCTTGCGGCAGTAACAACAAGAATCGCAGCTTCTCAGGGCCGAATACTCACAATATTGGTTGCCACCTCGGGAGATACCGGCGGCGCGGTTGCTCACAGCTTTTGGCAGCGCGCAGGGGTCCAGGTTGTTGTTCTCTATCCGGCTGGTCAGGTTAGTCCGATTCAAGAGAGGCAATTTGCAGCTCTCGGGGGAAATGTTCATGCACTGCGCGTTGCCGGAAGCTTCGATTCTTGTCAGGCGATGGTGAAGCGCGCACTCGCCGCGAGTCAGTACCGCGAATCGCTCGGACTTACCTCTGCAAACTCGATAAATGTCGCACGGCTGCTCCCTCAAATCTTCTATTATTTTCTCGCATCCCAGCAGTGGATCTCTACACAGCAGTGGATCTCTGCACAGCAGCGGATCTCTGCTCACGAGGGCCCATTTGTGTGCGCAGTACCATGTGGAAATTTTGGCAACCTGACAGCGGGGCTTTATGCGCAAAAGCTCGGCGCTCCGATATCTCGCTTTATTGCGGCAACAAACGCTAATAGCACCGTTCCAGATTTCCTCGCTGGAAAATCATATCAACCCCGCCCGAGTATTCCCACCATCTCAAATGCGATGGACATCGGAGACCCGAGCAACATGCCGCGAATTATGGCCCTTTTCGGGAATGATCCGGAAGCGGTACGAGCGGCTCTTACCGGCCAAGCGGTTTCAGATGACGAAACCCGCGAGACGATGCGCTCCGTTCTCAAAGATCACTCCTATCTACTCGATCCCCACGGTGCTGTAAGCTTTCGCGCACTCAATGATCAGCTCAAACCAGGCGAGCACGGCATCTTTCTTCACACTGCTCACCCTGCAAAGTTTTCTGAGGTTATACGAGATACCCTCGGCATCGAACCCCCTATTCCACCGCAGCTTGCAGAGATCATGCATAGACCGATTAATGCACGCTCAATAGCTCCGGAAAGCCTTGCACTTGAGGAATTTTTAAGGGAGTTAGCAGAGAAATAGTCTGATTTAAATTGGATCATAGTTTCACGGGACTCCGTCACGTTTACTGATAAACGTTTTTGAAAAACTGTGCGTTCTGGAAAAATCGCCCCCCATAAACCTACACAGGAAACTTTTTCATCCCATTTCCGATAATGACTACTGAAAATTGAACCACCATAGGTGGCAGTAACTATCGGCGGGGTGTAACATGAAGAAGAGTAATCAAGGTGGCGAAAGTAAGAGCAAGACCTCTTTGCGGGGAAGTGGAGAGGGTGGAG
>JBIJBT010000112.1:0-7627 GCA_044345055.1 Bdellovibrionota bacterium | reverse complement strand
TTCAGAACCACCAATCTAACCCCACAAACACTCCCGGCTGCTTAATTGTAGTACAACTTCTTATGAGGTCGGGCATACTTGTGCAATTATATCTGGGAGTTGTAGATTTTTGCTGTCAAAGTCGGGAAGAACAATTGAACCTTGGATAAGGCATATTCTGCGTTAGGTTGAATCGCATAACATCGAGGAATATCACCCATTAAAAATTGCCACTATTGAGCAATCACCGTCTGAGCAATCACCGTCACATTTCTTCCGCTCCTCTCCCCATCTCGTCGATGAGAGTGCCAAGTTGAATGCTGAATTGTGCAGATATCTGGATCGTGCCAGCCCGCAATCGGCACACCTGCCACCTCAACCTGCGCTCGAGCGGTGCCCGAGAGATCGAGATAAAAACGGCCGTTTTCCCGACGGCTCACAATACCGCCATCCAAAGAAAAAGCGTCAATAACTTCCTTTCCTACTTCGTACTTCGCCGCTGAGGCGTGGGGAGATATCACCACATCAATTGGAGCGTCCGACAAGTTGTGCAGTATTCGCGCAGCAGTTGGAACGATCTGTGCGGCAAGTCCGCGCCAGCCAGCATGAACAAGTGCTCCCCAATCACCACTTATCATCGTAACTGCGAGGCAATCGGCGGTGGTTAAGGCATACGTACCCTTACTACCAGAGCGAGAAAAAACAAATCCATCTCCCTCGGCATCCGGTGTATAGGCCGCAAGTGGAACCTCGGCGGGTAAACCAACTCCCAAAAGGATTGCGCTGTGGGTTTGGCGAAGCCACCGAACGGGAATTGGAAATTCCAATCCAACGAACTGCTCTGCCTCGACTATCGATGCTGCCCTTTTTGGGGCCCGAAAATCAAGCGGCGCTCCGAACATGCCGTGTCGTATTCCAGCTTGTATCCATGGCTCATATTGACAAAGGGAAAAACCCTCAGCGGTAACTCGCCAACTCATGCGCGAAAAGCCTCTATGAGAGCCACTAAATCTGTCGGCAGAGGCGAAGAAAAGGATAGCTTTTCCCCGGAGACCGGATGAGTAAATGCGAGAGTTGCAGCGTGAAGTGCTTGACGACCACATCGCTGCGCTGCAAGCGAAAGGGTGCGAGGCAATGTAGCATCATTACCGTACACAGTATCACCGATAATCGGCGCTCCTCGATAAGCGCAGTGCACCCGAATCTGGTGTGTCCTTCCCGTTTCAAGCTGAAACTCCACCGCGAGTGCCCAGCCTAATCGCTCAACTATACGCCCATGCGTCACTGCACGACGACCATCAGCGACCACCGCCATTTTAGTGCGCTGAGTTGGATGACGTCCAATCGGTGCATCAATTGTGATTGTTTCGCCGGAGAAATGAGGATTTCTGGCACGTGGGGTCGACACTATCAACGCGAAATAACGCCGTCCTACCTCGCGTTCACCAAATTGCCGCGCAAGATGCGCGTGGGCTGCGGGAGTTTTTGCAATTACCAATAATCCAGAGGTATCTTTATCGAGCCGATGTACAATGCCTCCCCGCTCCAGCTCTCCAAACGGAGTGCTCAGTTGGTCCGCCGACTCCGATTCCGACCATTCTGATTCGGAATCTGCCGACTCTGCCGATTCCGACTCTGCCGATTCGGATTGAGCAATCACGCCACGGCGTGCAACCAGCGCGTTTAGCAGTGTCTTTGACCCAGTGCCCGCGCCCGGATGAACCGTCAACCCTGCCGGTTTATCAACAACAAGTAGCGTTTCGTCTTCAAAAACAACGGCAAGCGGCAAATCATACGGCTCAAGCTCCGCACCCTCACGAAGTGCTGACGTTATAGTTATCCTATCTCCAGCCCAAAGTGTCTGACCGCATTTCGTCGCAACAACGCCATTCACCAAAACTACCCCCTGCCGAATAAGAGAGGCTACGTGTGCCCGCGCGACCCCCGATTCTCTAACCGGAGCAGATTGCATGAGCACTCTATCGAGCCTCGCGCCATCTACGAGAAGCTCGGGAGTTATTGGGATATCAGTAGTGTTCATCGGTGAGTAGCTAACAATTCTCGCGCAGCGGCACAATCAAGAGCGATCTGACCACGCAACGATTCTATTCCAGAAAATTTTTGTTCATCCCGAAGCCGTTCGATAAACAAGACCTCGACTAACCGGCCATAGAGATTTGCCTCAGTTGTATCAAGCAGGTGCGCCTCAAGGACCGGCATCCCTCCTCCGAACGTGGGTCGAATTCCAACATTCGCGACGGCCAGATTTTTCTTTCCATCAATCAGGACGACACAGCCGTACACACCAAACTTTGGCTCAACTCGGCCCGCCAAACCTATATTTATCGTCGGGAATCCTATAGTTCTTCCCCGTTGGTCACCCCGCCGCACCCGACCCTGTACCCCATACGGCCGACCAAGCAGCTCTGCAGCCGCTCGCATATCTCCTTGCTGAACAAGCTCCCTAATAGCGCGAGAGCTTATTTTTGACCCGCCCTCTTCAACGCATGGGACCACTTCGGTTGTACAGTTATACAGCGCAGCGATCTCCTGTAGCCGCTCGATAGTCCCGGAACGATTTTTTCCAAGCGCGGTGTCAGGGCCCAAAACAAGGTGACGACACCTAAGTTGATCGATAAGAACCGTTGAGAAAAATTGCTCTGCACTCATCGCTGCGACTACCGGAGTAAACCGCACGAGCCGCACTGCAGTGATGCCATCTTGAGAAAATGCGCTCCACCTCTGACGAAATGTGGACAACCTTTTAACCGAGTCCACCCGCTTTAGCGCTACGAGGGGATGCGGGAAAAAGGTTATGACGACACGATTAGGGATATTTCTAACCTCAGCCGCGGCGGTAAGCGATCGTAAAATCTCCCGGTGTCCTCGATGAACACCATCGAAATTGCCGATGGTACAACAGCTTCCTTCCTCTGAGGAAAAGCAAGGCTCCGAGCCTCGAATAATTATTGGTTGACGCCCCGCCACTACCACCGCCTCTACCTTCTACCTCTTTTGAGCTTCTCTTATCTCTGCCCGCTCCCAATTCGAGACAATCTTCCCTGCGCGACTCTTGCCTCTGGAGAGCTTGGAAAATCCTTGCGAAGTTTCTCAAGAGTCACCTGAGCAGTTGAGACATCGCCGAGCCGATCAAATACCTGTGCTTGTCGCAACAGAGCGCTCGGCGCTCTTGGACTCGAACCAAAGCGGGTTACGACCTGATTGTACGCAAATAGCGCGTTTCTATCGTCATGCACCCCATCATAGGCTACACCGAGCCAAAAAAGAGATACCGCAGCTCCATCACCATCCCCCGCTGCATCAAGAGAAGATTTAAGAACCGGAACTGCATCTAGAAACTTCCCATCGCGAAGCAATCTGAACCCCTCAAGCAACCGACTCCCTACTGCGGAAGGCAATGCATGAGCCTCCTGCTCATCGTTCTCGAGCAATCGAGGCGGAACTCCCGAGGGCGGTGGAACTCGACCCTTCAGAGATGATATCTCCCCTTTTAACGAAGCGACCTCACCTCCAATGTGGCGAGTATTCACAAACTCAAGCTCTTCCTGCTTACCCTGAAGCCCTCTTACATCGGCTTGAAGCTGAGCTAACTGAGCCCCCTGCTCAGCCTGCAACGAGCGCATATCGCTCAAAGAGGAACGCAACCGAGCGACGTCGCCTTCGAGCCCCACTCCGCACCCGCTTCCTACCACACACACCACCATATATCCGAAGGTGCACCCTAGTTTTTTCATGCAGTAAAACATATCCGATTTTCCTCTCTTCATCGAATGCCCCCTTGCACTCAGTTTTGCTGCTTATTGCTTACAGTCTTAACTAAATCTACAGACTGCACCGAAATTCCGCATCGTATATGCCGCAAGAGATATGACAAACAACACTGTATCGCCACGCCATAAATGCTGCAAACTCAAACCCTTTAAACCTCTTTACAAAAAAACCTCCGAGCTTACTCCTGAGACTTCGCTTACCACCGGTAGGCGAGGAATCACGAAGCTAGTGCTCGGAGGTCTTTTCGTGAGAAGAACGCGGTGCGAGATAATCTGATCGCTCAGACCTCTCAAACACGCGCGCGCTTCCTCTTAGCGATTCCCTTACTGGCTGACCCGGAAGTGATCGCGACGATTCCTCGTCCACGCTGCATCGTTGTGAGCTGGATCAAGTGGCTGTTCCTCGCCGTAGCTGATTGTTGACATGCGATTTGCGTCAACTCCCAAACCTCTCAGGTAGTTGAACGATGCACGAGCGCGGTTTTGACCGAGCACCATGTTGTACTCATTCGTTCCTCGCTCATCGCAGTGACCTTCTACAGTCACCTTAGCTGCAGGATTTGCCTTCAACCATGCTGCGTTTGCATCGAGGGTTCCTTTTGCGGTTTTATCGAGCTGATAGGAATCGAACCCAAAATAGACATCCTTAAGAGGACCATCGCCTTCAACGACAGGAACGTTGTCGACTTCACCTGGCTTCTTTAGGGGCTTGCAGGTACACGCTGAGAGAAGTGCCAGCGCTGAGAGAAGAACTACCTTTGAACGAAACATATCCGCCTCCAAATCTATGGGGTAAAAGATGTGATGAATCTGAGGCATCGGACCCGCTAAAAATGAGCGATGACCGCTACCAACACGAAACTACGTTGCCACCCGGCTAGGTTTTTCTCTCTTCGGCATCCTCTACACGAGAGTCAAAGAGCATAAGCCTATCACCTGTTTTGCAGGATATTCCCGCACCCGGGTGATTCTTTGCCACCGACGGCTTGCTGCGGCGCAGTGTACCCCACCTTAGCCCATATGCCAAGATAACTTATGATGATGACAACGAATGATCGATCTGAGTTCGATCATTCGTCACTTCATCCGAGATTCCCCTACGGAAGTATGGTACTCCAGGCGGGCTCGGAGTCGCTTCCTCGGCCGAAGGTAATCTGTCGCTGATTGGTACCCTCGAGATTTTTCGCCACCCGAATCATCGCGAGATTGTGGTTTCCGCCCCGTTTTCCGAAGGTACTCGAGTAGACAAGGTACCGCCCATCGGGAGACCAATCGGGATCCTCATTGTCACCACCACCAGTGACCTGAATCGGATCGGATCCATCTGCATTCGCCATAAAGAGCTGGAAGCCCCCATCGGCGCGACACACGAACGCTATCCGGTCCCCCTTTGGTGACCAGCTTGGCGAGGTACAATAGCTCGAATTCGTGAAGCTTATACGTTGCGGCTTCTCTCCATTCCAGCCCATCGTATAGATCTGTGGTCCACCGCCTCTATCCGAGCAAAATACGATCTTTTGTCCATCAGGTGAAAACGATGGCGATACATCGATGGCCTGGTTTGGACGGGTAAGACGACGAAGAAGCTGCCCCTGCGTGGAGAATTCGACAAGGTCCGAGTCGCGATTCTCAGTAAGCGAGGTCACGATTCTGCTGCCGTCGGGGCTAAATGTACCCCCAATCTCGAGAGCAGGACCGGTAGTGATAGTCGAGGTCCTACCACCATCGACATCAAGAACATAAATGTTCGGCTGCCGGGTCCGGTACGAGGTGAAAAGCAATCGCTGTCCCGCGCGATCCCACGCTGGTGCGGTCGCGATACCCCGATCGGTAGTCACCTGACGGAGATTTTCTCCATCAAGATCCATAACAAAAAGGTCCTTGAATCGTCCAATTCGCGCAGCGAACGCAACCCGCGATCCAAACGGACCAGCTTCGCCAGTTATTTCACGCATAATTTCATTAGCAAATTGATGCGCTATACGACGTATTTCTTTTTCGCTTCCTGAATATTCCTTGGAAAACACCCGACGCTGCGAGGGCACATCATGCAGCTCAAGCACGACTCGAAACCCTGAGCCCCCTTCAGACACAACACCCCGCACGAGCCATTGAGCCTTAATTAACGCCCAATCTTCGTACGCGCCACCATCTGGACCGACACACTTGCCGGGAGGTTCGACGTAGGCGTTTGGGCTTAAGACCGAGAAATATCCAGAGAGATCAAGATCGCGAGCCACCACAGCGGGGATCTGTTGAGCCGCCTGGCTCTCTCCCGACTGAAGACAGAGCTGAGGCAACGCAATCGGGTAAGTGCGGCCTGGATCAGAGATCACGATCGTAGTTTGTGCGGAGGCCTGAACTCCACCGAAAAGAGCTGCAACCACAAGTGCAACGACGGTCCGCCTTACAAAACTGCCTACCGAACGCACCTGTCTCATCTTCACGAAACCACTCTTCTGCTCATCACTCATTTGCTCAAAACTCTTTTGCATCACCATGGTCAAACCCGACTCCCTACTTGTCACGCGCATCAAAGATAATCCTCACCACTTTAAAATCACGATACACCGAGGTTGGCGGCGGAGGAAGAGGGCTCGCCGCAATTATTGCCCGATAAACCGAATCATCGTACTCATCGTTTCCTGAGCTCCGCATGATCCGTTGATCGAGAATCGTCCCGTCGGTCGCAATCTGAAGCTCTATCTCGACGATAAGGATCGAGCGACTATCAAACCATCGCCATTCTCGATGCACCGCCCGTTTGATCGTCTCGAGATACTCGAAAAACTCGGGCGATTTTTGCTCCCCGCCGCCAAATCCTTGCCCTCCAAGCCGAGCCGCACCAAACCCGTTTCCTCCCGCCTGACTCGAGTCACCAAGATATCGTTGCATCGCGCTCTGATAATCTTTCTCGACATTTTTTGGTTTAACGGGAGCCTTTGCTGGCTTCGCTGGAGCGGCGGTCGATGCTGCATTTGGCCGCGGACGGGGAGTTGGTGCTGCTTCTGTTGGTGCAACGACAGGAACAGCCGTTGGCGCTGAAACTGGTTCGGAAACGGGCACAGGTTTCGGAGCCTCAGGAGCGACCGTTGGTTCCGGTAGGGGTGGCTGGGGTGCTGCCGTTGGTGGCACTTCGGGCGCGGTGGTAGGCTCTGGTTGTGGTGGCTCTGGCGCCGCAGTTGGCTGCGGCGCTATCTCTTGTGGCTCCGCTTTTTGCGGCTCAATCGGCTGTTGAGCCGGAGTTGAAGCCTTCTTAGGAGCTGGTGTTGGTGCATCTTTTCCGACGGCAGCTTTTGATGGACTTACCTTTGCAGGATCTTTTTGTTTTGCAACCTGAGCACGCCCGCCGAGACTTCGGCCTGTTTCGATCGTCACAGAGTATGCCGGAATATCCCGAACCCAATCACCTTCCCAAAATCGTCCAATCACAATTACTGCAACAAGAGCAACGTGTCCCAACACTGAGATCAACAAGCTGCCCGAGAAGTAAGGTGATGGCGAACGAGAGTTCATGGTAAAAGTTGTAAAGCTGCGGGAGGTAAACCCGGCTCAATTTAATTGATCTGACACCTTAAATTAGTAACGACGTAATTGATGCAAAATACGACGATTCTTCCAGAGCGGTGCTTACGGCTTGGCCGATGATTCCTCGGTTTGCGGCTGCGAAACCAGACCCACCTCTGTGATGCCCGCCTCATGCAATCGGCCCATCACCGCCATAATTTGTCCGTAGGGAAGACCGGTGTCGGCTTTAATGAATATCTTTTTTTCACCTTCAGCCCGCGCAGCCAAAACGGCAGCGACCTTTACTCCTAGATCTTCGAGAGAAAGTTTCGAATCTTTGGTGAGATAAA
>JBIJBT010000041.1:0-24413 GCA_044345055.1 Bdellovibrionota bacterium | reverse complement strand
GGCGATGGGGTGCGACTCGTTGTTATCGTTCACGACACCTGGACCTTTGTGCCACGGATAAGCGTTAGCCCTTCTGGTAGTGGTCAAAATAGCTCGATTGGGCTCACGGACACCAACCTATTCGGTGTCGGAAAACGATTGGAGATATTGAATCGAGAAAAAGAGGGTCGGCAAAGTATTGAGACGGTATACGAAGACCTCAGAGTTTTGGCATCCGATATTAAAACTACTCTCGCCTATTTCGATCGAGAGGATGGTGAGCGAAAGATTTTTTATGTAGGGAGACCGTTTCGTACCTTCTTCGATGAAAGCTCTTGGTCAGTTGATGGAGAGGACAGCAATATCGTCGGTCGGCTGTTCAACGACGGCGAAACTGATTATGCGTATCGTCGCGAAACCACAACTGGCCGCGCGCGCTACACAATCAGCACCGGCACTCCATCGACAACTATTCGACGATTTTATGTCGGAGTTACAAATCAAGAGGAGAATTTCTCTCAAGCCACAGCCGAGGATCTCAGCAACCTCGATATAGATCCTGATACGGTGAGTACCGATCCTTCACGATTACCCCTTGATCGCAAATTTGTCGGCCCCTCGTTCGGGTATCAATCGGTAAAGCCGAGCTTTGTATCGATGAATTACATCGATCGCTTCGAAAGAGTAGAGGATTACAACGTTGGACCAGATACCACTCTCGACTTTCTCTTTGCACCCTCGGCGCTTGGTTCTACCGATACAACCCTCCACCTCTTGGCTAATAAAGCCGCTGGTATAGCCTACGACCCACTCTCGTTTTTGCGTTGGGAATTTGGTTTAGCCACACGAATGGGACGCAATGAGTTAGCAAACTCTCTTGTTCGAGGTGAGGCTCGATACTATTCAGTGCTAGGTTCTGTTTTTGCGGGGGATCGTTTTTTGGGGCGACATACACTCGCGATAGGAGCTACCGCCGATTACGGATTTGAGCTTGATGGAGACCGCCAATTTTTGCTCGGATCTGAAAGTGGATTGCGAGGGTACAAGCGGAGAGGATTCGATGGGACTCGGCGGGTATTGTTCAATGTTGAGGATAGAGTTCATCTAGCTGATGATATTTTTCGAATTATGAGTGTTGGGGCTGTTGCCTTCTGCGATCTCGGCGGTGCCTCGAATGATACTTTAGGGAATATATTTACCGATCACCTTTACGGCGATCTCGGCATCGGGCTCCGTTTTGGATTTCCGCGTTCTTCTGGGGGTGGAATAGTTGGATTAGATCTTGCCGTACCACTCCGTAGCGGACCAGCCGCAGAGGGAACAGATGCCTTCATTCCCCGCATCACATTTACCGTAGGCCAGAGCTTCAGCGCCCGACTCAGGAGCGAAACGTTAGGCCCCGACAAGGCAAATCTTGAGGTAGGAATTGATCGCTAACAATCGTCATTCCTACCATCCGAACTCTGCTGCTACCTAAGGCAGTGGATCTGCTGATATCTGTCGTACTCCGAGTAATCTTTCATCCTCCGAATGCCCGTACTTTGCTGGAGTAAATCCGGGAGATACATTCAAAAAATAGGTAGCCTGCTGTTCACGACACGGAAGACTCACCGAGAGTAGCTGGTTCTTTTGGAGTGTTTGAAGTCGCGAAACGCCATCTACTCTCACCTCAACATCCTGAACAATAGGTGAACCATTGATGAGAGTAAGCTGTACCTCATGATTACACCCAAATACACCTCTTGATTCAGTCGCAGTCCAACGAATAAATCCCCGTTCGTGCGGTTCCCATGGATAAAATCCGTAAAGCGCGTTTGGCGCGTACCTAAAAGGAACAAGAGCACTCATCGCGATAGCGGCCGCAATAAGCGAATAGCTACCCTTCCAACGAGGGACCACCGTTTGAGCAAGAAGTAATCCAGCAAGGGCGACACCCTCAGAGAAATTCGTAGCCGGAACGACGATAAGAACCGCAAGAAACGCAATACCAAGCCCACGGTAAACGAACTCTGCATCCGTTGCTCGCCGCAGCGAAAGCGCCACACCTAAAAAAACTAGAACTCCAACTAGACCAAGCTCGCATAATATTTCCAGATAAAAACTAGTCGCACCATCGCGCCACACCCCAGTACCGAGCTGCAACGAATGCGAGAGCGGGACAACATAGTCTTCAAATCGACCAAGACCCACCCCGAAGATAGGTGATAGTTTGAACGCCTCAAGGCATAGTCGTGTGAATATCGTGCGGCTCTTAACCGTTTCTGAGATTCGGGTTAGATTAATACTCTCCTGCAGCCGCACCAATCCAACGGGGAGATTAGGTATCGCCCTGCTACCTAAAAGAGTAAGAAGGATAGTGATTACCAAGATCGAACCGACCGAAAGGAGCGCAAACCGTGTCCCCTTCGTTCGCCAGACAAAATAACAGGCTGTGATAATAGGAAGGATGAAAAACGAGCGAGAACCGGAATAAATGCCCCCAAAGATTAGCAGAATACTGATAGCCCACAACCACTTTGGACGAAGTGTAAATGAGAGTGGAACAAGAGCTCCAAGAAGAATTCCAAGAGCGTTTGGATCGGTCGCAAAACCGGTCATCCTACCAAGACTCTTCCAAAATAGGTGTGGCGGACGGGCTATTTCAAATGTCTGAGGTGCAAACCACTCAACCAAGGCGAATATCGAGCACAACGCACCGCCTGCAAGCAGCCCCTTTGCAAATGTATCACCACGCTCTCGAGGCAATACAGACGACAGCGACACAATAATAACGAGCCGAATACAATCCTCAATTGCAACGAAGTACCCGGGCGGGCCTCCTCGCAGCCACCGCAGAACATTAAAGACTCCACCTTCACCAGGTCCATCGTGCCCCGCGAAAAGATGCACAAAAGGGGCGATATCGAACTCGCTCAATGCTCGCGTTAACGACCACACTGCCATCAAAATCAGAGCTGGAGCGGCCCAAGCAATAGATCGGGAGTTATGAGAGGAGAGATCAATCGAGAGAACGGTGAGAAGAAGAAGACCTGTGACAAGATCGGGAAACACTCCAGCTATCGGAACAAGCGCAGCAATTATGAAGGTTCGTACCGAAAGAGAGCGTTCATCGCGCTTCAAGACGCCCCAGAGACCAAGCAGAAGCGCAATAATCATCGAGGCTGGTGATGCTCTTAATAAAAGCGCAAGAAATGATGGGAAAAGAAGAAGTTTCATCGCCTAAATGGCTTCATGAAGTGACAATTTGATTGCTGTGCGAATCGGTTGTACCCGAGGCTTGTTTGTAAACGAGTCTTGTTGAAAAACTTAATAGAGGATCTTTTTTGACCCCCTAGTTTTCACCAAACCTGTCATACAGCCCCAACAGGTTTTCCTTGAATACTGAAAAGGTGTACCGCTCCTCAGCAAGCCGCCGAGCCCGCTCACCCATTTTTCTGGCCTCGTCGCAATGCGTTATAGCCCATACAAGCCCCTGCGCAAAATCATCTACATTCGGCTCGCAGAGCCTCGCCACTTCATCGTTTAGGACCTGCGTATGGCTTGGAATGGCGGTGGCTACCAGCGGCTTTCCTGAGTGAAGGTAAGAATAGATCTTCATTGGTGTATTATTGCCGACTATGCGAGGAGAAATAACTACATCTGCTTCGGCGATTAAGCGATGTAGCTGAGCTACGGGACGAGGCCCCAAAAAATGCATGCGCGCACCGCTTTGCTGATTCTTCACGACTTGGCGATAGCTCTCAATATGTTCTGACGCTCCACCGATAATTATGAGATGCGCATCAAAGTGATTATCGGCAACCTTTGCAAACGATGCCAACGCAAGATCTATCCCCTGATATCGCTCTAAATTTCCTACATACAGAATAACCTTCGCATCCGATCGTATTCCTGCGCAGCTTCGCAACGATTCCCGGCAATCGCTCTGATAACTTGGGTGATCCAACAACGACACATCCCGCAAAATACAGGTGTGCGGTGAACCTACATTATCTGCGACTGCAGCAAGCGCATCACAGACCGGAACAACCGCAGCACTTTTCCTTACCGCTATCCTTTCAAGCGCGCTAAAAAATGGACGAAAAATCCGCAACACTCTCCAGGTATCAGTGAGCTGCAACGAGAGCGAAGAATCCATATCATAGAGATATGGTATCGCCCATAAATATCGCGCGAGAAGAGCGATAAAAACGGATTCTTCTACCGCATGAATCAAATTATATCCGCCATCTCCACTCCGTTTGGATATCAAGATCAACCGAACGGCATAGAGGAGGAAAAATAGATCGCAGATCAGTTTTTTGAGGGTTATTCCGGGCCGCACGCCGCTAAGAAATGGCCGTAACACACGGGGTACCGCTATTCGGTGAATAGTAACCCCAGGAAGATCGATCTCTGCCCCTTCATGGTAGACAAGTAGGTCGATATCGATACTGGGCGACCGTTGGACGAGAACTTCGAGCGCAAGACGCACCGCTATCGGTGTTCCCCGCTCCTGAAAAAAAGGTTGTGGCGCTAAAAAAAGAAGTCGCATCGTCCCTCATCGTGCCACCTCTGCGTGGCATTCTTACCGATTATCGAAAAGGATGTCGTGCAACAGAGAGCTAAAACTCAGCACAAAATATCAATCAATTTCAAACCCGATCCGTTTTGTCTCTTCTGAAATAAGATCGCTCTGTTCGGGGTGGGCAGCACGAACAGATTTGAGAATCTCACGAGCATACTCTTTTTCTTCGGTAGATACAGCAACCGCAGCGAGTGAAATAGCAGCCGCGGCGTTGAGATAGGCACCTTCTTTCGCAAGTGAGGTAAGACCCGATACGCCAGCTTGGTGCGTTTCCGGTTTGATAAGGAGCACCTTAGCTGAGAGATATGCTTGCGCCTCCGCGAGAGCTCGCTCTGCATTATCTGGGCTCACGCCGTTCCATGCCTTCGCCGCGGCGAGCTCCGGATCGGCCACTATTTCGCCAATCGCTGCCCGCGAAAGCGTTTCATACACGGAAGCCATCCGCGTAAAAGCACCCCCCTGATCAGCAAGAATCTTCAATCGCTCATCCAAAGAGGAGCGGGCCTCATCTCTACGGAGCTGCGCGTCTTTGACCTCAGTCACAGCTTTTGCGTCATCGGCCTTTGTAGCATCATCTTTTGCCCCACCACGCTGCGCAGCGATAAGACTCTCTTGCGCACTGACCAGCTGTTCATAAGATTCACGCACCCGCGCGAGCCCCTCGGAAGCCCGCTCTGCGCGGCGAGACTGCGATTGCCGGTACACAACTTGTCCGTACCAAACCAACCCGTACACAGCAACCGCCGCCACCAGAATCCGCCAATTCTTTCCCAAGAATCGGACCAATGGGTCCTCGGATGGAGTTGATTGATCGAGCGCGGGGTCGCGGTATAACCGCTCATCGTCGCTTCCCGATGTCGGGCTTGCTGACGAAGAGAGCGAGGTAGAACGATGTGAACCTGATCGGGATGTCACTGCAAAAATTCCTAAATAAAATTCTCCGCTAACCCTCCGCTCACGGCATTCGGAGAGGCGGCCTCATCACTGCGTTTTTTAAATGAACGCTTTTGATCAGGTGAATAAAATTAACGTCACACTTTATACTTAAAGTCTTCCGCATCGAGACTATTAAGAATATCGGACCATTGCTCTTTGTTGATATCGCTGAATTCTTCGCTGACCGAAGAAGTTTCGGTTGGCAAAAGCTCTCCCTCACCCTGCTGCGCCCCCTTTAACGAAATTTTTGCCTGCTCCAAAACTCGCTGCGCAACAAATATCGGCGCATCAGCTCGGATTGCAACTCCAATTGCGTCACTTGGACGTGAATCGAGCACGATTACTCGGTCACCCTGCGAAACCATCAGCTCAGCCATATAAGTAGCATCGCGAAGCTCCGTAATAATTACCCGCTTTACCTTCACGCCGAGCTGCGAAAGGATCTCGTGGAGCAGGTCGTGAGTCAAGGGACGCGGAAGTTCCACTTGCTTTATCGCCGATGCAATTGATGTAGCTTCAGCCGCTCCTATCCAGATCGGAAGACAGTTCTCTCCCGATTCATCCTTTAAAATAACAACTGGTGTCTGCGTATTAGGATCAAGCATGAGCCCACCCACAAACATCTCAACTGAATCCTGATCTCTCGTCGTATCGTTCTCGCTCATCGCCACTCCCCCGAAAATGCCTTCCCCGTGCTGAGCACCAATCTCAGCGAACTTTCAGCGCGTCTGTGTTCTTTCCCTCTGTTTTACCGACAAATGGGCTGCTGCACAACAGAAAGGTGCTGCTACGGCTCCGTAGGTAATTTAAGCTCCTGAGGCGACTGTCCCCGAGAGGGTGTATCGATTCATCCCCGTTACCTCGACCGAAACGAGTGCGCCGGGCTCGAGCTGCGGGACGGCAGCGGTCAGATTAATGACGATGTTCTGACTTGTTCGGCCACACATAAGGGTCGGATCGAACGAAGAGGGACCCTCAATAAGCACGTCAACCCTTTTACCAACCCAACTCTCAAGCGCTTCGCGCCCATGATCTTCCTGAAGCTGCTGAAGTCGCTGGAGCCGTTCGAACCCTACCTCCCGAGGAAGAAACTGCGATTCCATCTCCGCAGCGACCGTTCCCGGCCGGGGGGAAAAGACGAACGAGAAGCTGTTCAGGAATCGTACTTGACGCATGATGTCGAGGGTTTGCTCGAAGTCCTCCTCAGTCTCCCCCGGGAAGGCAACGATAATATCGGTCGTCATCGCCATGTCAGGCACCCGCGTCCGAAGCTCCTCGACGATAGCGAGAAAACGGTGACGACGATAGTTGCGGTTCATCGCTTTCAAAATGCGATCACTCCCCGATTGGAGGGGCAGATGAATGTGGTGACAAACTTTCGGGTTTTCGCAAACAAAGTCTATGAAGTCGCTACGCACTTCTTGTGGATGGGGACTTGTAAAGCGAATCCGTTCAACTCCTTTAATATCTGCGACACGTCGCAGAAGAGAAACAAAGCTTTGACGGGGTGAAAAGTCTAGCCCGTACGAATTTACCGTTTGCCCGAGAAGCACAATCTCGCGAGCTCCACGCGCTACAGCGATTCGCACCTCACGTTCAATCTCTTCTGGAGCTCGCGACACCTCTTTTCCACGAGTCGTCGGCACAATGCAGTAAGTACAATTCTTGTTACAGCCCCGACTAATCGAGACAAAGCGGGAAATCCTTCCATCTTCTGGAAAACCAAGGGGATAATCTTCCCAATCCTCTCGATAATCGACCGCAACTTGCGGCAACCCTCCCGCTTCACGATGAGCGATGAGAGATGGAACAAGAGAGAGGTTGTGCGTCCCGAATACAAAATCAACCGCCTTGCTGCGACGAACGATATTCTGCCCCTCCTGCTGCGCAACACATCCCCCAACTCCGACCATGACGCCCGGTTTGCGAGCTTTCAGATCGCGCACTTCGCCAAGCAAGCTGTAAAGCTTATGCTCGGGCTTTTCGCGAACGCTGCAGGTGTTGACGAGAATTAGATCTGCTTGTTCAGGAGCTTCAACGAGCTGGTAGTTTGACTCGAGAATTTTGGCGAGCTTCTGCGAATCGTACTCGTTCATCTGGCAGCCGAAGGTCTTAATGTAGAGGCCGCGGCGGTCGGGGCTTTGTGTTGGTTCAGCGGGGTCGCTTGGGGAAATATTGGAAGGTTCAGTGTGATCGGTCATGGAGAGTGGTGCCTCGATGGTTGGATGGCCGGGTTTTGTAGAGCGGGTTGGTGTTTTGGTTCGGCGTATAAAATTATAGAGGCACCCGCGATGAGGGGTCAAATTGGGGGTCTATTGAGAAAGGTTGCTCAGATTGGATATTTGGGGGTCTATGGGCTTCCTGATCTTCAAATTCCTCGTATATGCGCGTCTCTGGGGAGTGCTTAAGTTTGCAACGTGCAGATTTTTTTTCTCGCTGAATCCCCCGCGCTGATAAATCCTGCTCTATCTCCTCAGTCTTAGGGAAATAAAGCCACTGATCGAGGGTGTCTTTTGGTCTACCCTTAAATCGGGGTACGCAGAGGTGGTAATACTCGGGGGATATCTCAAACACCCACTGCGCTCGGAGGTAATCCTTAAAGGTCTCCGCGAGCTCAAGTCTCGAATTAGAGTGAACGCCATGAAAAGTAGTTGTGCCGCGGTAGATATAATCGTCACCAACTCCGAGAACGATGTAAAAAACCCCGACGATCTCCCAAGACAGCACCAGAAAATAGTCGTTGCGCAGGCAAACGGGCGCAGGTAAACTGGGGATATGAGGATTGGACTCTTTGAGATTCTCCCCCCTCCCCGATTCTTCCCCGACAAAATTCACACGGGGCTCCTCCTTCTGTCGTTGCATCTCCGGCTTAGGTCAAATAGTTCGTGTTTCTTGGGCTTTACGACCAGAGCACCATTTCATTCCTTTTTTCCAACACTTCCTGCGCCATTATTGTGCTTCGTACAGGAGGGCATATACTAGCAATTCTTGTCTGCCGATTTGCTACTTTGAGACCTTCGGTTGCGTACCGGATAAGAACCTCTGACGCCGCGCCCAGACAACATACTTCTACACCGTTCCCCCATCCTGGTTGTGTTAAGAGCTTAAAAACGAGCGATCGAGCACCACCATAGATGCGGGAAAATCGCCCGTCAGTACCAAGGTTTTAGAGATGCCAACCAATGAGCACTAGCTCTTTTACCAGGGAGAACCAAACCAGATGATTGAAACCCACACAGCAACCCCAAAAAAAGCGATGCGCGGTTCTCTGGAGCTTGTCGGAAAGATCGTTACAAGCTGCAGTGAATCGAAGGGTTCTGATGTAGTTGTACTTGAGCTGGATCCGAGCGGATCTGTGGCTGACTATTTTATTATAGTCAGCGGCAGAAGCGATCGACAGGTCCAGGGTATCAGCAATCGAATCGTCGAAGATCTGAGCCAGAGCGGCTTAAAACCATACTCAGTTGAGGGTATGGAGCAGGGCCACTGGGTTATACTCGATTTTGGTGATGCGATTGTTCATGTATTTTATGGTCCAGACCGAGACAGGTACGACCTTGAGGGATTGTGGACCCGCGCAGGGCGGTACGTTGTTGATGAATCAGCTGATGGGGTCAGGTTGCGCGCAGCATAACCTGACGTCGGAGCTTTAAGTTAGCGCTAACAACAGGGGCAAGCGGGCTTTACCTTTTGGGCGGTCCGCTTACCTCCTCACTTCTACCCCCCCATCCCGAGAAAAAACCTCTCATCATCTCCTCACTTCGCACCACATCCTCGGTGTGATACCCTTCCCCCAAGATAATCTCTCCCTCGACTCAGAAGCGCATCCCAACATCGCCCCCGCTTCAATGTTCGGCCATCCAGCACATCTCGGGCGCTTTTTGGATTACCACCGTGAGCTTCATCGATCGGTTTATCTCTTTTACCTGCGAACTTTCGCTCACCGAGCAGGCGATCCACGAGCGCGTTCGGCGGAAGCTGCCTCGCCATGAGCTTGAGGACCCTCGGCACTTTTATGCAAAGGTTATCGCTGCATGGTATCTGCACCGCCGTGACCTTATTATCGCCTCCGAACCGGTTGAGGAGGGCACTCCTCGCATCAGCACCGTTGCTCCGGAGGGGTATTATGAATTATGGGCTGATGTAGGTAGTGCTTCCCCTCGAGCTCTTCGCGCAGCTTCGCGGCTCCGACATACAGGCCATACATATCCTCCCCCCGCGATCTATCACTTTTTTTATGAGGACAAACAGCTAGCGCCTCTTCTTGCAGCTCTTAGGGGAAGCACTGAAAATTGGGTCAACGAGATTCACTTTATCAAACTTGATGCAGCGCTGCTCGAACAGCTCATCGATCACGAAACAACGAGCCAGCAGTGGAGCTTTACGATGCCAGATGATCAGACCCTCTATCTTGATGTTGATGGAGCGTTTTTTTCCTCGAGCATCACTGAAATTTCTATCTGGGACACCTTTCAGCAAAGCCTAAAAAGCGCTGAAGTTCGGTGAACGAACCATTTATCTCCACCCGCTATCGCAGTCTCCAAAAAAAATCTGTATCCTTTCCTCCGCTCATCACGAGCAGGTAAAGGGCCAACTCTTCGACCAAAAACCTTCGCATTCACCCACTCATAAGGCACCCAATGGAATCAACCTTTGAGAAATTTTTTGACCATCAGGAACGAGAAGCCGCTATCTACAAACGGTGGGAGGCTGCGGGAGTGTTTTCGCCAGATGGCGCGCGCGATCCATCTCTTCCCCTTTTCTCGGATTGTCTCCCTCCGCCAAATGCAAATGGCGAGCTCCACCTTGGGCACTCGTTTGGGTATACCGTCATGGATGCTCTCGCCCGTTTTTATCGGTTGCGGGGCCACCCAGTCCTGCTGGTTCCGGGGAAAGATCACGCAGGTATTCAGACGCAGTGGGTATACGAGGCCCAGCTTCGGGCCAAGGGAACCGACCCTACATCGCGCGACCGCGACACCCTTTTTTCTGATTGTTACACCTTTTGCACCGAACGATCACATTACATGCGCGAGCAGGAAAAAGCGCTCGGATTGTCCGCTGATTGGTCAAAAGAGCTCTTTACTCTAGATCCGCGACTCACCAACATTATCTACGACACTTTCATTCGTCTCTTTAACGATGGGCTGATTTATCGGGGCACTCGCATCATCAACTGGTCGGTTCTCGCACAAACCGGTATCTCCGATGTTGAGGTTGAGTATGTCGAGCGAAAGGGATCTTTGTGGACTATCTTTTACCCCTTTCCAGATATTGATCTAACTGGTGTCGAGGAGCTTGTCGCGGGCGTACACGGAATTGCGGTTGCAACGACCCGGCCTGAAACGATGCTCGGCGACGTTGCTCTTGCGGTGAATCCAACCGATGAGCGATATAGCGCCATGATCGGGAAGATGATTACCCTTCCTCTGACCGGTCGGGTCATCCCGATTATCGGCGATACGCGGATCGACAAAGAGTACGGAACCGGCGTCGTCAAAATAACCCCAGCGCACGATTTTCTTGATTACGAGATCGGAGCTGATCACGCTCTGACACCTATTCAGGTGATCGGGAAAGATGGCCGGATGACTGCTGAAGCAGGGAGTGACTACGCAGGGCTTCCCTCGTCGGAGTGTCGGCAGCGGGTTCTCGATGCATTGCAATCGCTCGGGCTTCTCATAAAAACACAACCAATAACCCACAAGGTTCCAATTGGGGAGCGGAGCAAAGATGTGATTGAGCCACTTCTCTCAGAGCAGTGGTTCCTCGCGGTTGATAAGCCGGGGCATAGCCTCAAAGAGCGTGCGCTCTCATTTATCAAAGAGGGCAAGGTCACCGTCTACCCCTCGCGAATGACCAATCTCTTTGAGCAGTGGCTCGAAAAGCTTCGGGACTGGAATATTTCTCGTCAGCTCTGGTGGGGGCACCGCCTCCCTGTGTGGTACCGAACCGGGTCGAATCGTTCGGATATGCACGTGGGCAAAGAGCCGCCCGAATCAACCGGTTGGGAGCAGGAAACCGACACCTTCGATACCTGGTTCTCCTCCGGTCAGTGGGCGTTTTCGACCCTCGCTGCACATGAAATGCTTGATCTCGACGATCCAAAGAGCTCGACGGTATTTCCCTCTCACACGATGGTGATGGGGCGCGATATCCTCTTCTTTTGGGCGTGCAGAATGCTTCTTCTTACCGCGTATCGGCTGAACGATATTCCGTGGAGAACTATCTATCTTCATGGCCTGATTCTCGATGAGAAGGGTCAAAAGATGTCAAAATCAAAGGGGAACGGCATCAACCCAATCGACACGATGAAACAGCATGGAGCTGATGCGCTTCGTCTCTCGCTTCTTATCGGCACCTCGCAGGGACAGGATATTCCCTTCTCGCTCCGCAAGGTCGAGGGATACGCAAAGTTCACGAATAAACTGTGGAATGCAGCCAAACTGATCGATCTCAAACTAAGTGGTGTACCAACTCCTCCCGCCGATTATGTGTGCCCGTATAATCTTGCGCTCTCTCGGTGGATCGTTGAGCGGCTTTATCAGACCCACGAAGCAGCGACCCGAAGATTTAATGAATACGAGATCCCACTTGCGTGCGATGAACTCTACTCCTTTACCTGGTTTACCTTCTGCGATTGGTATCTTGAGGGGATGAAACTGTTAATCGAACAGGGCGGAGCTGAGCACCGCGATGAGGTTGCATTTGTTGCGCGTGAAACTCTCCGTTCAGTGCTGACCCTCTTTCATCCAGTGGCGCCCTTTGTTACTGAGGAGATTTATCAAAAGCTATTTGCGACGAACAGAGAGGATCTGTTGGTGCGCAGCTCTTGGGATCAGCTACCGAGCAGGCCAAGCAGCTCCGGTTCCACCGAGATCGCTGAGGTAATTGAGATCGTCGAGGCGATTCGGGCAACAAAAGCGGCGCTCCGCATCCCGCATCAACAGATACCGATCGCTCTTGAGCGTGAATTAACCTCAGAGCAACGGCTTCTTATCGGTGGGCTTGCGAGGGTAAGCTTTGTCGAGCGCTCAGCGATCGATCCGACCCGTGCACTCCGTAAACCGTATTCTAAGGGCGAAATTGTATGCGATGTTGAAAATAAGGCAGCATACAGAGCGCACCTTGAGAAGGACCTTGCCGCGGCTGAGACTCTTGTAACGCAGCTTCAGCGGAAGCTCGGAGGTGGGTTCGCCGAACACGCCGCTCCTGCTCTCGTCGAACAGGAGCGCCAACGGCTCGCCGATACCGAGCGGATGATTGCGTCGCTCCGCTGGGAGCTTGAGAATGGATGAAGTGAGCGATGACCGAATTTCACCGGTCGATCGACCAGCTCTCTATCTGATTCCAACCCCCCTGTCGTCGGGGGGAGCGCCGTGGCTTACCGTTGAACAACGCGAGATTATAGCACAAATCTCGACCTTTTTTGTCGAAAACGAGCGCTCTGCTCGCCGATTTCTTGCCTCACTCGATCTCGGACGTCCCGTTTCAACTCTCACTCTTCACCGATTTGACAAGGACAGCTCGCTTGAAGATGCGCGGCGACTCCTTGAGGCCATTCCACCTTTAGATAGCGCTGGAGTGCTCTCAGAGGCTGGAGTGCCGTGTGTTGCTGACCCGGGTGCGCTCCTTGTCCGAGCTGCCCACGCGGTGGGGCTTGTCGTGAGGCCGATGGTGGGCCCAAGCTCAATTTTGCTAGCTCTCATGGCTTCCGGGCTCAATGGCCAACAGTTCACCTTTCACGGATATTCGCCGATTGAGCAGACAGATTGTCGGGGATGGCTGCGCCGATTAGAGGAAATTTCTCGTAGCTCGGGTTATTCTCAGCTTTTTATCGAAACTCCTTATCGGACAACAAGACTATTTGCGGCGATGCTTGAGACTCTCCGGCCAACAACTCTAGTGTCGGTCGCGCACGACATTGGTGGCGAAAATGAGCTTTTTGCGAGTATGCCGGTCGGATCGGCGTTGGTCAGCGAAATCAATCTACATCAAAAGGCGCCTACTGTTTTTGGGTTGCTGGGGATGGGTTAGGTTGAGGAGCCGTTTGATATGATTTGCGAAGGTTTTTTGAATAGTGTAATTCTGTCGAGGCTATTTGTTTTATAAGGAAACTCGGATGACTTTGAATCCTTCTTCGGCGACATTTGAACGTCAAAAAGCATCTGGACCTTTTACAAATTCTCACGCCTTAGAAGTAACGCTTGTAGGTACTGCCCACCAACCATCAATCGCTTCCGATTTTAGTAAGCTGCTTCGAGGCATCACTCAAAAAACGATAAACGAGCGAGCCTCAGAGAAACTTCCGGCAAAGACCTTCGTCGATGCCATAAAACTCTTTGCAGCGCTTGAGAAAAATCCCTCTATGATGCAGGGTTGGGTAGACAACGTCCGTAAACTGACACTTATCGGAGAGCTTGCTCTAAAGGACCCCTCCTCTCAACCAGTCAAAGACCTTCTGCTCCTCACTCTACAACAAAGTGCCGATTTAAAAGCTATTGCTGATCCTGCTCTAGTGACGACTGCGCTTCGCATCTGTCAACATGCGGCTGATAATGACCTTTTTGCTCCCGGAGCATCAAAAGAAAAGATCACAAAATTTCTGCAAGAGCCCTTAGAAGCAGCCCTTAAACAGTATGTGAAGGAATACGGCCAAAATAGCCCGGTCAACAAAGCACTCGAAAAAGCGGGTCACAAAGGACAACCACCTCTCACTCCACTCCAAACTCTACTCAAAAACTATCGCTAACCCGGACCGCTTGCCCCGCCACCCCCAATACACTACTCTTGCGCCATGCTTTCGAAACGGCACGCCAAGATTATTATTAGCCTCCTTCTTCTCGTCCTCGTGGCGAGGTCGCTCGATGGTGCGCAGCTTCTTCGTGTCATGAGCTCTATTCCCGGGTGGACGGTGCTGATACTGTGCGCCGGTTATTTTTTGGGACAAATCCTAAGCTCCCTCAAATGGTGGCTGTTGGCGAGAAGCTGTGCCCTTGAGGTCTCGTTCCCGGAAACATTTCGGATCTATTTTACTGCGATGTTTGTGAATCTCGCAGGTATTGGAACCCTCGGGGGAGATGTTCTGCGCGGTGCTCTTATCGGTAGTGCGCAAGCAAAACCGGCAGTAGGATTTGCCACCGTAGTCGCTGATCGTGCTCATGGACTTGCGGTACTAGCCGCGATTGGGACCGCGTGTGTTGGATTATTCTCAAGCGACCTGCTCCCACCCCACTTTGGTTCAGCACTCTTTGCGATTAGTATCGCCATCATGGCGAGCTGGCTCATCGCGCCGAAGGCAATTATTCATTTTGTCCCAAATGGAAGTCCATTTAGACCAAAAGCGGTTGAAGTTGCGCGGGCATTTCCCACAGAACCTCGAGCAATCGCGATCATTACCGGTATTTCAATCATCTTTCACCTTCTCCAGATATCTCTACATCTCTGTATCGCGAAAGGGCTGGGTATTGAGGTGTCGCTCACCACACTATTGACTATTGTGCCGTTCGTAAACATCTTAAGCAGCCTGCCGATCTCTTGGCAGGGGCTTGGGGTGCGAGAGAATGCGTACCGTTTTTTCTTTGTTCCTGCTATCTGCTCTGCGGAACAATCGGTTGCATTTGGTGCATTGTGGCTCCTGGCAATAACGATAAGCGCTCTTATTGGGGGTCTTATCGGGCTAGCCTCGGGGGCTTTTGAGAAGCGCAACTGCTCCGTTGGCGAATAGTCGAGTTCTGTCATATCCTTATTTGGTAATCTGTGGTATCAAGGCTAGCGAGCGAAGGTCCGAGAATCGAAGAGGTCAAGCGGCGTTGATCATTTTATTCTCAGAGGAGAGCGCCAACAAAAACCAGTCGTGGCGTACAGTATTTAGAGGCGCCAGGTCAGATCGAAGGCAATACTAATGCAGCATCCAGTTCTTATTCAGGGAGGGATGGGAGTAGCAGTTTCTAACTGGAAGCTGGCGAAGACCGTTTCTAAGTCTGGTCATTTGGGGGTTATCTCAGGAACCTGCATCGATTCTGTGATCGTCCGCCGATTACAGGAGGGCGATCGCGACGGTGATGTTCGTCGAGCGATGTCGCACTTTCCTCGTCCCGAGATCGCCGAAGAGGTTATCAGCAAATATTACATCCCGGATGGAATCGCCCCCGGACGACCGTACAAAATGTTGCCGATGTTCGGTCCAAAAGATGACATGAAACGTCAACTTATCGCGACACTTGCAGCTTTTGTTGAGGTATATCTCGCAAAAGAAGGTCACGATGGGGTTGTGGGAATTAATCTTCTGACAAAAATTCAGCTGCCAAATCTGCCCACCCTCTACGGCGCAATGCTCGCCGGAGTTGATTATGTCTTGATGGGTGCAGGTATCCCGCGCGAAATTCCGGGAGCTATCACCGCTTTCGTTGAACACCGAGCTGCTTCGCTTGTTATCGACGAAGATGGCCCTCGCACCGATGACCCGATTACCTCATCGTTCGATCCCTCAATCGCATTTCCTGCAGATTCATTTCCTGCAATCGCGGGACAGGTTAAGCGACCTCACTTTCTTCCGATTATCTCAACTCATACCCTTGGCCAGATGTTGCTGAAACGGTCGCCTGGTGGGATCAGCGGTTTTGTTGTTGAGGGTCCCGTCGCAGGTGGTCACAACGCTCCACCCCGAGATGGAAAAATCAACGAGCAGGGAGAACCTGAGTACGGCCCGCGAGATCACGCTGACTTCGCGAAGATTGCGGCTCTTGGACTTCCCTTTTGGATTGCAGGAGGTCAGGGAACCCCGGCAGACCTTCCCGCAGCGCGAAGTCTCGGCGCTCATGGAATTCAGGTGGGAACCCTCTTTGCGTTTTCGCAGGAGTCGGGGGTTGCTCCCGAGCTACGAGCAAAAACGCTCCAATCGGTCCTCGATGGGACGGTAAAGGTCAAAACCGATGGCCTCGCTTCCCCGACCGGATTCCCCTTCAAGGTCGCTGAGCTTGAAGGAACCCTATCGCAAGCAGGCGTATACGAAGCAAGAGAGCGGGTGTGTGACCTTGGATATTTGCGGGTTCCTGCGCGTCTAGAATCGGGCAAAATCATAATGCGCTGCTCCGCTGAGCCGGTCGATGAATACACCAAAAAAGCAGGGGCTGTCGCCGAAACGGCTGGCCGCAAATGTCTCTGTAATGCGCTCTTTTCAGTGATAGGACTTGGTCAGCGACGCCGATCGGGTTATGAGGAGCTCCCTCTTATGACGAGTGGAGATCAATTAGCGACGATGGGACCGTTTCTTGCTGAATTTGGCGCCTCATATTCGGCAATCGACGTAGTCGAATATTTGACGAGTGAATGTGAAACCCCTCAGGTAAAAGAAACGCTAAGCACCGACGAAGCGGTGGGGTGCTCCTGTTCGTAGCGCGCGCGGGGGGAGCTTTGGTTGTATGGGCTTGGCGAACCGTTCGTCAGGCTCTTATGACCCTTTCAAGACTTCGGCCAGACCGCAAGGGATAGGGATTAGAAGTAGCTACCACGATGAAGCGAAGCTACATCGCCGCTCCCAACCCCTCCCTCAACCCTTCTCGCAACCGCTGACACCACAACCCGCCCTCAGAGAGTGCTAGAATCCGATCTTGAGGCCATCCAAATTTTTCTACCGACTCGACGATCCTATCCTGCTCTTTGCTCGTCTGCACGAGAAACACGCCGATGGGGGACAACAATCCGGGAGCCTGTTTTTTTATTACCTGCTCGAAATTTGGCACAAAGTGTCGATCGTTTGGCCCATCTCCTCCGAAAGAGATAGTTGCAAATACATCGAGTGGAATACCGAAGTAGTCCTCGAATCTTTTCAGACCACAGAGAGCCCACTGCTTTGATACAACTCCGATGTCATAAGACCACTGGGTAATATGCTCTCCTTTTCCAAAACTGCTCACATACCCAGGGAAACAGGTCATTCCCTCAAAACCAATATTTTGAAGCTCTTCACGGAAACGGGAATCGATCTCATCAATCAAAGGATATAACCGCTCATCATCCGAGGGAACATTCAGGTAAAAATTAACCCGACCCGATTGGTCGGCGTCCTCAAGAGGAAAGTACGATTGCACCGTCGTAAAAGGAATATTTAAAACTGGCTCAACGAACCGCTCTGCGGCGATACTCATCTGATTAAACTCAGCGAGGTTCACTTCATTCGTTGCCCACTCTTTCCCCAGCTGCTCAATAAAAACGTCTTTAGCAACCTCCATAAAAAGATCGTGCACCTCTTGCCAACGTCCGGCGTACGAATCTATCTGTTTTTGCACCTCACGTTGATACCCAGATATTAGCCTATACTCCCCACCCTCAAGACCGTAGCCTTCTGCGCCTCCACTCGTGAAAAGAAGCTGGGTCGGGAATAATTCTCCATTTGCAAGACGGCCATCTATACCGTAACCTCGGTCGCCCCCCGTCATCGGGCTGCCCGTTACTGGAACAATCGCTATTCCCTGCTGAGCGCACTCGATCATGAACAAGGTCCTATCGAGCGATGCATAAGGGGTCCATTCTCGGTGATTCGACTGGGTATCATCTATGTCGAGAAACGCGACGCCCTTTATCGTTTTATGGCCGTAATATGCGGGATTTACGAGCAAAGGATGCAGATTCATCTGCACAAAAGAATCGGCTGACCAGCCTTCTTTTTGGTCAGGCGCCATACCGGCACCAAAGATCTGCTGAAAAATCTCCCTTCCCTTCTCCGGGTCCTCCCCCAGGAGCCTAACCAACTCTTTGAGCTGAGCTATATTTTTTAGATCGGCAGCGGTGACCCTTTGAGATGGCGCAACGGACTCCTGTGGGTTCTGATTGGGGCTTGCAATATTAATATCGCACCACTGTCGCCAAGATTGTTGAGCCTGCTCAATAAAGTTGTTCAACATAGTTTAAACGCCCCCGTAATGATCCGAACTCGATCACTGTATCGATTTTTTGCTGAGTGAAAATGGGGAAATGGACGAGACACCGAAAACTAACAATTAAGAGAGCTTGAGTCCGTGCATGACGAGTTTGTATAGCGCTCTCCAGCCTCTGACATCTCAAAGAGACGCAATCCAATCCCCGATGGCTCTTGCCACCCCCGCAGGCGCCTCGGCCAGAACTGCATGTCCTGCGCTATCGAGGGTCACAACGGGCGCCCCTGTTATGGTAGATACCTCCCTAAAAAGCTCACGATATTTGTCATCTTTTTCACCGGCGACGAGCAAAGTAGGGACGGGGAAGGGGTTAAGCTGGTTTGAGCTCCGATTTTCTTCGCCTAATAGTGGAGGCTGATTTCCTAAACTAAGAGCTGAAAGCAAAAGATCGGGATGAATTGGAGGTGTGAGAAGGCGGCGTTGAACTATTTCCTCTCGAAGCTCAGGCTTCTCAGCTAGGGAGCGAAAAATCGGGAGGTCGTACCATCGACGCACAAAATGCTCCCACGAAATCTCATCACCCGAGGCTGAGGCTACCTGAAGAGCAAGTTCTCGGTCGCGCGCAGATCTCTCAGCCCGCTGCACCTCCGATGCAAGTCCGGTATGAGCACTCAGAAGAATCAGACCATTCAATTTGGAAGGGTAAGCGCGGGCAAGCTGCAACGCGATTCGGCCTCCAAGGGAATACCCCGCGACAATCGTGGTATGGCATCCCTTTAGAGCCTCGGTGGCATTTTCCACCGTGGCAAATACCGCTGCACAAACCCGCTCAAAGCTTATCTCTTCTGCGCTCCAGGCTGGTGAATTGCCGTGACCCGGAAGATCGATGGCAAGGACAGTCACGCGAGAGGGCAAAAGAGCGGCAATTGACTCCCAGTCATGGGAGGAGCCGAGCCAGCCGTGAAGGAGAACCAGCAAACGCTGAGGCTCCTCTTTGGAGCTACCAACCGAGCTAAGTTTCTTATTTAGGAAACGATAGGAAAGAGCCTTTCCCATAATCGATCACCGCTCTGAATTCGAAGAATCTCGGGAAACCCCACCAATAATTCCCTTAATTATCTCTCGCCGAGCAGCTATCGCTGGTGCCGTTCTTCTCCAGTCCGTGACCACTTCAATAATTGACGAGCATCCCCGCTGAATCGCTCTTTGAACAGCTACAGCGACCGCCTTCTCATCACCAACCCTCTCAAACGGCAACCCCGAAAAATGAGCTGCCCCTTCAAAATCAACCCTCTGCGGAGTTATGAAAAAGTCCTCAAAGCAATCGAGATCGTTGATGTCGGGAAGAGTCGAAAATATTCCACCACCGCTATTGTTTATAATAACTATCACCACTGGAAGTTTGCTCCGCGCTGCGAAGAGAAGCGAATTCACATCATGAATCGCCGCAAGATCCCCGACGATAGCAACGGTCGGAGTCCAAGAGCCGTGCGCAAAACCGCACGCCGCAGCGATCGTGCCATCAATACCACTTGCACCTCTGTGATAACCAACACGAACGGGATGTAGAATGCGCTGAATGGAGCTATCAACGAGCCGAATAGGAAGACTGTTGGCAAGATAGAGTTGCCATCCTTTGGGAAGCTCAGAAACTATGGCGTCGACCGCAGCAAGCTCTGAACTTGCGGTAACAATCGAAACGGCCCCCGAGATGGCTGACAACTCCGCGCGCAGGCGATTAAATGCCTCTATAAGCCGTGATGGAGTCGTCAGAGCATCGCACCGCTTGAGTATCTCAAAAAGCTCCTCAGGAGTCGCCACCATCGCTACCCGATTATTTCCAACCACATCCGACCGCATTCCCGTTAGCGAACAATGGGCCACCGCTGGGCACTGAGCAAGCAGCTCCAGCAAACCATTTGAGACCGGCTGCGTACCGATATGCAGAATTTTGTCAGGAGCAAAGATGGAACGAGCTTCGGCAATTTCATACACAGCGCTCGCCTCAACAAAAAGAAGTGGCGATTCAACACCGAGCCGAAGCTGCGAGGTGATATCAGCGATAATCGGCCAGCGCAGCATCTCAGCTATCTCAAGGCACGCTCTTGGTATGCCCCGAGCTCCGTCAACTCCAGAAACTAAAATAAGCCCGGCCGTGCTCCCCTCGATGAAACGCGAAAATCGGCTTCCTGCCGCACAAATAAGATCTTCCGCTGGCGGGCAGCCTCGCCGCTGGCTGACCACGCAAAGCGGCTCCCCCGAACGACCCCACTCGTCCAGCAGCGGCGGAAGCTCCCGACTCTCACTCCGCTCGAGCAAGGGCTTTCGAAACGCAACATTCAGGTGCACAGGTCCCGGCTGGCTCCCAATAGCTCGGGAGAAAAGGTCATCAACCAGCCGCAACACCTTCCGAGCATCCTCACCGCTACGAGGCGCCACGACCTCAGCCGCTGCCCTCACATACGACGAAAATATCCCTCGATGCCGAATCGTTTGATTTGCCCCCGTATCAAGCAGGTCAAGGGGACGATCCGCCGAAATGACGAAGAGCGGAATACCCGATTCTGATGCCTCAACCACCGCTGGAAGATAATTTGCGACCGCCGTACCTGAAGTACACACCAGAGCTACCGGAGCTCCCCCTCCAAGAGCTGCACCAAACCCAAAATAACCCGCGCCCCGCTCATCGATATGAACAACCGTACTATCTCGCCGCTCTGCCAACGCAACCGCTAGAGGAGTTGAGCGCGAACCCGGCGAAAGAACGAAGGTACGCACCCCGAGCCGCCACAGCTCCTCAACGATCAACAATCCAAGAAGATGGTTGTCACCCCGACTAATCATCCGTTCCTCCTCAACCAATCACAGCACCCGTCAAGAGGTAACCCTACCCCTTGTTTGCCACCATCTCCTCAATCCGCCGCTGTTTGAGATTCAACTCATCCCACTCAGAAGCTGCTACTGAACCACTAACGATTCCAGCTCCAACAAAGGCCGAAAGACTCTCCTGCTCAAGGAGCGCAGAGCGGAGGCTGACCGCGAATTCCGAGCGCTCGGCATTCATATATCCGATCGTTCCTGCATACCAGCCCCGATCAAACGGCTCATGGACACGAATAAACTCTCTTGCCGCTGCGGATGGCGTGCCACACACCGCAGGGGTTGGGTGCAACAATCCGAGAATTTCAAGCGGATCGACACGCTGCCTCAGCGCCGCACGAATTGGTGTTACTAGATGAACTAGGTCGTGCAACGAAACAATCTGCGGTTCTTTATCCCAGGTTATGTCCTCACTTACTTGGCTCAACCGATCCACAACGGCAGACACGACAAATTGGTGTTCAGCTCTTTCCTTCGGCCCTAAGTTAGCCAGACTACCTGCCTCTCCGCCTCTCTTCTCGATTCCAGCGGTTCCCGCTACGGCTTCACTCTGCACTAAATCGCCCTCCATACTGAAAAGAAGCTCGGGCGTTGCACCAAAAAAACAGGGCAGTAATCGATTACTCGGAGAGAACGCAAACCCCGTGACCCTTTGCCGAGCCTCGAGCAACCGCTTCAAGAGTCTCGCCGGATGAGCACACCCGACCACCGTGGCTACCTCCCGTCGCGCAAGAACAACTTTCTCAATCCGACCCGCTCGTATCTCCTCAAGCGCCGCCCCGATAGTGCTCTCCCACTGAGAAAATGTCGGCACACCTCCTCGCCATCCAGCAATCGTGCTCTCCCCCCAGCCGAACGATTCCCGCCCCTCTTCCTCTAACAATAATTCCTCATCATCGCGTCCACCGATCAGTAAGACCGAAACATTATCTCCCCTGCGAATCGCGATCTTTCGTGGGAGAAAAAAATGGACTCCCGAAAACTCACCCCACCCCTGCCCCGGCGATACCCCATCGAACGAGGTCCCCCCAAGCAAAAAAAGGTGCGACGCTGCCCGATGCTCAGCCAAACAAGAAAGCACCCAACCCCATCTGGAACGAAACTCCTCCATCGATCCAGCACGGAATGAAGCAAATTCGCCGATCCCGAGCAGCTCAAATTCGCGATCCCGACTCTGAAAATAGTACAGCGGACCCCGACCAACCCGAGATGCCAACTCAAGCAAACAGCCCGAATCACCCCGAAACTGATCGGTCTGACGCACACTAACATCAGCAAAGTTCTCTGCCCGGAGCACACAACTGTCGGGGTTCACGATCTGCGCGGTCATACAGACGATACGATTGAAACGATGGTAACTTGATGAACTCGTACCACCTCAAGGTTAATCGAAGAGTAATCCTCGTCCGACAGTCACATTGGTCAGGGGATGAGCCAGACTTCCATAATGGATAAGAACCTAACCCAGCAACCATACTACCGGAGCTCAAGCTCAAAGCCAAAATGGGTTCCCCTTTTTCCGCTAACGATGGCATAGACTAAACCATCACTGATTCTCACCACATCACTTTATTCAGTACTACCAAAAAAATATCATAAAGTATTATTATCACTGGGTTTGGTCAAAAAAGGGCTTATTAAACGCCGTCAGCCACTTGGGCGACACTCGTGAAGTCGCTTCCACAAACATTCACCGGATCCATCATTCAACTCTCGCTCCCGTTAAATCCTGAGCTGCATAATTGTTCCGTAAATCTGACTGACGAGTGACTGTTTACTTTGCAACTGGGTTAAAAGAAGGTCATACAAGGCTTGCTGATGCGCAGTGGCATCCTCCAAGTTAAGCGTCTCCTCTGTTTCATCAATCGCACTTGCCGCTAAGGACGCCTCATCATAAACGCCAACCATCACCCCAAGATACGTCGTTGCCGCTGAGGCCCGAGATCGCCCGGCATTAATTGCATTACGGCGATTATCGATATCGGTTAAATAGTCATCGACCCGGGTTAACTCAGATGAGGGATCCCCAGTTAGAGAAATATCGATGCCTCCACCAAAAACTATTGACGCAGCATCGCCGATCGCCACCTGAAAACTTCCTGACTTCCCCTGACCTGCCTTAACCGTCAACGAGGGACTCTCGCGATAGAAAACCTTGCTACCCCCATAGGTTGAGGAAGTAATCAATTCATTCGCCTGTGCGATAAGAGCATTTGCCTCAGTGTTCAAATTTGCTCGCTCAGTCGTATCGGTAGACGCAGAGGCACTATCGATGAGCGTTCTAGCCTCAGTCATGAGGTCTTTAACTCCACTAAGTGCAGCATCCGCGACGTTCATAAACGAAATCCCTTCGTTAAGGTTCTGAATCGCCACCTGACTTGTCGACGACTCAACAGCAAGAGCATTACTCATGCCTACACTGACTGAGTCAAACTCTCTCTGACCAGTCGCAAGCCGCTTTTGAATTCGCTCAACGTCCCAGTTCGCACGACTCAGATACGACTGAATCCATGCAGTGGTGACATTCGCACTCGCAAGGACACTCATTCAACCTCCCTTACCAACATCCTCAGAACCCAAACCCTCATCGATTAACGAAGAAAATTTCGGTCCAACCTCATCCAGCGACTCCGCCGGGCAACCCACCGACACCCATCCGTTAGTCAGCCAGCAACTCTAATACCCTTTCTCGCTGAAGCGGTATGTGTGCCAGAATTGACGCCTCAACACTCTTTGCATGATCTTCGCAGAGTGCGTCGACAAGCAAATCAGCTTCACTGCAATCCCGAATTAAACCTTGCTTAAGAGGCGTTTGAACAAAAGATTTCGTCGGACACTTTTGATCCGAGCCACTTTCCGTGACTTTTTTTCGCATATTTGAAGAAAACGGCTTCATGCAACCCCCAACACTATCAACCTTACTCTGCACCGAATAGCGATCCTAATTCGGAAGAACCAAATCCATCACCTAATAAAAACCTCTAGGAGTGGTTCACTCCCCACCCAATACCTACAATTATGTTATAACCACTGCTCAAAGATTGTGCTCTAAGAGCAAAAAAAAAGGCCCTTTAATCTCATTTGAGATTAAAGGGCAGAGTTCTGGCGGCGTCCTACTTTCCCGGGATTATCCCAGTATCATGGGCGCTGAGGAGCTTGACGACCGTGTTCGG
>JBIJBT010000121.1:0-6488 GCA_044345055.1 Bdellovibrionota bacterium | reverse complement strand
CGCTGGTACCGTACATGCCGTACTCGTCCGGCTCCTCGTTGTAGCTGTAACTCCGCTTCCCACCACTGGTAAGCTTACCCACGATGGGGACAGTTACTAACTTCATCCCCGCGTTTGGAAATGCGAACGAACACCAAATGATGGTGCTCGGATCGTTAGACATTTCGCGTCGCCACTCATAGTTGCGGCGCTCCACCGACTCACCGGTGCGAGCGGCTTCATAGCCCCTCGATCGAGCCTGATCTTCGGCAGTAGGGGGAAGGTCACAACTGGCCAACAGGCCCGTCGCTACTAGCAGCACGGCCGCTGTGAACGCGGGTCGCGCTAGATTCTTTAAAACCATTTGGAAAACCAAAAATTGGACTTAGGCAGTATAAAGCATTTTTTTGACATAGCAAAACTATTGCCCGATTACCCAGGGCTACCGCACTAAATCCAATCTAACGTTCGAATATCTATCGTTTTTTAATTGTGATAAAGAGTACTCTCTGGTTATTTTTTCTGGAGAGGATTGTATGAAAGGTAAGAGTGTCCCCTACCTCCATACCCCTACCTCCATACCTCAGAGGTATAGAGGTAAGGGGGAAATCTATTTCTTCCCGCCTTTTGAACAAACCCATAGGTACAATTATCAGCCTTTCACAGCCCTATAGTGGTCCAGCGAATGCCAAGGCATATCACACTCAGCATGTTCAATACCTAGTTGGAAGAACTAGTGGTGATTATAGCACACAACCACTGGATGCTATTACAGCTACTTTCGGGCGATTTAGTTTTTACTTAGTGCCCTTTGGTTCAGCCAAACTACTCAGCACGGGTGTTCATGCAAGGGTAACCGTAACATCCGTCGCCGTTCACGTCGCTGATAGTTTTGATTTCAACGATAGTTCCTCCATCTCCCAGCCGCTTGGGTGCTGGAAAGCTCCAGGAAGTATCGGCAAGTTCTGGTCGTCTGGGTCAGAATGTCTCTTTAACTCATCATTCCGATATTATCAAAAAATGAAGGCCAGGGGAGCAGACTTCAATATCATAATGAAGCCAGTATCAAATGTATTTGAAACGCCTGTTAACTTTGATGTGCGAATAGGATGAGTCACACCACTTTGAGGACATTTTCATGAAGTACCCCAAAAAACAAATAGCAATTATTCCTATCTCTTGCTGTCTCTTGGCGACACTTGTCCGCGCTCAAGATCCTGCAAGTGATCCGCGATATATTCCTCCACCTACGCCAACCATTACAGATCCCAAGAACAACCAGGCACAACAATCTCCGACCACCAATATAGCTGGGAGAACAGCTGTCATAACCGACGGCGATGAACCCGTTCCCAACGAAGAGGACGTACTTCCCTCGGCAGCACGAGGAAGACTGCAAACGGTGAAGAAGAGGTGTTACGGGAGACAATGGGCAAGAGGTATTGGTACAATAAGGCAATGGATGTTGGCCTACCCAGCCACGAAGGGAAAAAACTTACGGCTCATCAGATGTTAAAAATGGGAATAGATCCTAACTATCAGGAACCAGACCCGTCCACCATAATACCAGATTGCATTTATACGAAGGGTTTTAGAGACCCAGACCGATGTTTTGAGTTTACAAATGGAAAAACACGAGGTCGTTTAATTTACAAACGAGGAGACAATTCTGAAATACTCAAGAAGCTTCGACAAAAGTACGGTGTTAGAGAATACGGCACAAAGTAGCTCTCTTTCCCGAAGCTTCATAGCTCAGAGGCATTAAGGTCTAATATAGTGTCGTACAGTAGGGAAGTTCTTTTGTAGGGACTTAGGGCGAATCGAAGTTTACATGATGCTCAGTCAATATTTTGCGAACAAGATTACTCTCGATCGATGAGAGGTTTATCGGAGGGACATGGGCCTCTTTAGCTCAGAGACTTAGAGATCGGCGACATAGCCGCAAACTAGACCGAAGCTTCGACAGAAACGCCCCTAAAAAGGGAGTTAAAGCATTGATGCCCTTGAGCTATTTAGGGCCAACTGGCTCCATACCTCAGAGACATCGAGGTACGGGACGATAAGGGACGTCGGAACTTACAATTTGCTGACTCCTATCCCAGTTTGTAATATGTAATTATTATTACTCAATCAATTAAATTGATTCTATATACTTACACATGTAATATAACAGTAGCGGTTGATATAACCGAATAATGATTATTACATATAATCGATGCAAACAATCAACAAGCTCAAACGGATAAAGAAGTCTCTCTTCTCTACAGCGGAGGCTCATCGGGTGGGGGTGTCGCCCCGAATGCTATCGTACTTGGTCGAGCACGGTCATTTGGAGCGTAGGACTCACGGACTTTATTGCTTTTCGGATCATCCGGACGAGCTGGATCTGGTTGATATAATCGGGGAAGCGTTGCGAATCGTTCCCCATGCTATTGTTGGCCTAGAAACTGCTCTCCAGTTGTACGATTTGAGTGATGAGCCAACGCGAGATGTGTGCTTGATTGTGAATCAAAAGAGAGCACCATCTCGTAAGTTACCCGATGTTCGATTCTTTCGGGTAAGAACTCCTCTTTCGCGATTTGCGACAAAGAGAATTAAGGGGTTAACAGTTACCACTTTAGAGCAGACGATGGTGGACTTGCTTCGGTCCGGTTACCCGATATCGGGTGTAGTGAAGCTATTTCATGATGCGCAACAGCGCCGCATTCCAGTTGAGCTATCTGCATTAAAAAGGCTCGGCCATCGGTTTCGTGCGAAGGGAAAGGTGCAGCGAGTTATTGAGGCGGTGTGTTGAGTGAACGAGAAAGAGCTTGGGATTAATATTTCTCAACTGGCAAAGAGTTTTAAGCTCCGCAAACCGGAGGTCCAGATGCTCTTATGTCAGGAGAGGTTTCTTGCGAGACTCGGAAGCATACCCGAGGGCCGGGCTTTTATCTGGAAAGGTGGAAGTCTCATCGTAAGGCTTTACCGAACCGTTGCGATACCGCGATACACGATCGATGTAGATCTGACAGTAGGCGGTATTTCATCAGATTCGGTTCGGGGTGTATTGGAAAAAGCAATGCGGATCGATCTTGGTGATGGTTTTGTATTTACCGGGATAACTGCCCATTCAATGGAGCGCGATACTCCCTACGGTGGGGAGCGTTTCGAGTTAGATTGGCGATTCTTCTCCAAAGGGAGCTCGCGGAAGTTGAGGATAGATGCGTGTGCCGGGGATGTCGTTGATCCAACCACAATAGGGTCGAGCGAAGTGTTTCTTTTGCCATTTGGGTCAGAAAATATCGAACTAAAGGTCTATCCAAAGGCTTTCGTGATAGCGGAAAAATTCGAAACGATTCTGCGATTCCGCACGGGGAATACTAGGTGCAAGGATTTTATCGATATATGGTTGCTTATTCAGTCGGATATCGATCGAATAACGCTGCAGAATGCAATTCGGCTCTGTCTATCGAACCGCAAAACGCCCTTCTCTCTCAGTATCACCGAAGAAATATTTTTAGATCGATTTTTTCAAGAAAGGCTCGAGAACTACCGTAAACGACATTTTTCTCATCTTGGAGTGCCTCAAATGAAGCAGGTAATGGATGATATTTTGTCGTTGATAAGATCTTTAGATTTGTAGGTCTCCCAGACTCTCTCGATCAGAGCTCAAGAGCCTGGGCTCGATAGGAATTGTTGCTCTCTCAGCAAACGCACCCGTAACCTCTTTACCCGAACTTCCTTATCTCAGAGGCGTAGAGGTCCAGGGCTGGATGGACGTGACCGGCGATCAGGCGGAGGGACGCATTTTCATCCACCTGGGCGACGACTCTGCTTTCACGGCGGTACGCGCCGGATGAACTGCTCCGATGTCGACAAGGCCTTTGAGTTGGAAGGACTGCGCTCCGAAAACGCCCGCCTAATCGCACTGCTCGAAACCCATGGCATCGAATGGCGGTTACCACAGCCGGTTGCCGTTGTGGATCAAGAGCCGGAACCGTCTCGACTGTCCACCGCTGAGAAGGTGGCACTGTTCCGGCGACTGTTTCGCGGGCGCACGGATGTTTATCCGGTCCGCTGGGAAGGAAGGACCTCCGGCAAATCAGGCTACGCGCCTTGCCTCTATACCTCAGAGGTATAGAGGCAAGGGGGATCCGTTAGACAGATATCGATAGCTCTGTCATAGTCCTTGATTGCTTCAAAGACAGGTTTTGAGCCGTCGCCCGACGACTTCTAGAAGCCGTTTTCTCTCTGATGGAACGAGCGTCGTGTATATGAATTGCTATTTTCAACAACTTGGCTGCGCATGAGTTGCCATATGGCAGCTAGCAATAACGGTAAAAACGCGGAGATTCGCACCGCCCACAGTTGGTTAGGCTCCGCATATGTTAGCGGTATCAGAGTAGTGATAAGGATAAGCCAAAATTGGGGAGGTTTGATGAACGCCCAGCAGAGCATTATCGGCAGGCACGAATAGAGATCGTTGATTGGAAAAATGAGAAACTGTACCGCTGCAACTGCAGCGAATGGGGAAATTTTATAGAAAACGTAGGAGCTCAGCGCAATTAAAGGTATGAGGGCTGTACTCGATAAAAAGGAGAAAAGCACAGCCTTATCTTCATAAGACTGAAGCATGACAAACCACCTTTTTAACCATGTTGGATCATAGATCCAGCTCGCTATCCAGGGAGAAAAGAGAATAATTACGGGCCAAGTTCTCGTGCGGGCCTCAACCCGAGAAAATAGTACGAGACTGTACAGGAACAACATGGCACCAATCTGAGGTTTGGCGCTGGCAATACCGGCGAGAAGCGCAGCCCAGAGAAGTTGTTTGTTCAGCAGCAGAAAAATTGCGCCAGCAAAAAAACCGACCCAGAGGACCGAACTAGTCTTCAACAAGGCGCCGTGGAAAAGCGGGTAAAATAGTAAAGGTACCCAAGGGAGGCGGGTGCAGGTGTTTCTGAAGAGTATGAAGACAATGGGTGTCGCCAACGATAGAGCAAACCAGAGGGTGAGAGAAGCCGCAAAGGGCAAGGCACCAAACGGAAGCGTTATCAGGTAAAATGGCAGTGGATAAGCACAGACCGGTGCAACCTGTGCTCGTTTCTTTCGTACGATGTCCCAGGTATCGGATAACTTTTCGGTCATTGAAGTGCTGTAGGGATCCTCGCCCACGAGAACCGCGCGGCTACAAGTCCAAACCGGGAAAAAGTCAGTGCCTTGCGGATCGGGGAAGGAAAGGTAACAGACAAGACCAGCCCAGACTAAGAATATAGGGAGATAGAGGGACTTAAGTGACTTCAACACCAACATCTCTGTACGCGACAAAAAGCAAATAACCCCTTGATATTACATTAAAATACCCTATCCTTGAAGCGCTTAAAACACCAAGGAGGGTTTTATGGATAGCATCAAGAGGTTGGGGAGGATAGTACAGGCGAATATCGGTCTAAGCAAACCTCGGCAGACGTGCCTTGCGGCGATGGTGGTTGGGATTGTTCAGGCTCGGACGGTGAATTTGAAGAGGGTTTGTCAGAGCTGTTCGTCTGATGGGCTTACCTCGTCATGGTATCGCCGTATGCAGCGTTTTTTTGCGGAGGCGGATTTTAATTTTGATAAGGTTGCCAAGTACCTACTGTCCTTGTTCACCGATCCGAATGAAAAAGTCTTTCTTACGATGGATCGGACCAATTGGCAGTATGGTACGAAAGACATCAACATTCTGATGGTGGGAGTCGTATACAAAGGGATTGCTATACCGATCGTATGGGAGATTTTGGATAAGCGGGGCAATTCCAATACAGCAGAGCGAATTAAGATCATCAACCGCATCATCTCGTACTTTGGGCAAGAACGAATAGCAGGCATTCTCGCGGACCGCGAGTTTATAGGGAAAGAATGGTTCAAATATCTTGAGAATCTCAAAAACCCGTTTGTGATAAGAATCAAGTCTAATACTTTAGTACCGAATGCACGTGGCGAAGCTACCCCAGTATCGAACCTTTTCCGAGAGCTCCACCCCGGAGAGTTCCGCAAGCTCGATAATAAAAGGCATGTTTGGGACACTGATTTATTTCTCTCTGCGTTACGACTCGACGATGGAGAGCTCTTAATATTGGCCTCAAACCAAGACCAAATGTGTCCTCTGGAACTCTACAAGCGTCGTTGGGAAATTGAGACATTATTCAGTTGTTTCAAAGGTAGGGGCTTTAATTTCGAAGACACTCGAATCACAAAAATCAAACGCATAAATCGGATGGTGGCGGTTCTTGCCCTAGCATTTTGCTGGGCTCATAAATGCGGCGAGTGGAAGATCGAAAACGTAGCAAAAATCCGAATTAAGAAACACGGTAGGCCAGAAAAAAGTATTTTCAGATATGGGCTCGACGCCATCATTGAGGCGATTTTCTCTCTGCCAAAGAACCCGATTAGCTGGCTAAAGCTTCTCAATTTGCTTCAACCGATTCGATCTCAATAAATTTTGTCGTGTACAGAGAAGCTTGACAAAAGATTCGATGGCACTCCGC
>JBIJBT010000040.1:0-24559 GCA_044345055.1 Bdellovibrionota bacterium | reverse complement strand
ATGTAGAGGTACCCGATCAGTCCGCCAGCAAACGACCCTCTCAAACACCCCAAAACCCCAGCCTCATCAACACCTCTTAATTTAACCTAATTCGCCCCGAACTGATCCACACCCCCACCACCACCCCCAACCAACAAAATCATGCCGCATTAAGCAACGTCGCCGCTTTCCCAACCAGCGGACCTAAAGATTCAAGTTGGTCTAGGGCGCCTCGGGCGTCGGCTCGGACTCGGGATTGGAGGGATAGGGAGAGTTGTTCGGCGGATGCGCCGCCGTCGGCGAGAGAGGTTAGATCTAGGAGCGATAGGCCTACTGTTCGAACTAGGGTTCGAGCATCAGAGATATATGAGCTGAGGTCTCCGATCGCTTTTTTGTTTGTATCGAGATTGCTTTTTACCTCCTTAAGATCGGCGAGGAGGTTGTATGCACCGCGCCGCGAGGTTAGAGCTGCGGAGCCATCGAGTACTGAACCGTAATCAGTTGTGTCTCCGCTACTTGGAAGATTCGGTGGTATCGCGAGTGGGCGGTCGGCTTTGAGGGTTGGATCGAAAAGATCACCATCGCTCGTTGCTGATTCTATCGAATCAAGGACTCCCGATAATTCTTCGAGATCTTCCGGATTAAGGCTTATCTGATTTAGTACCGCTGTTATTCCGGTTTTCATGATGAGATTATTTTCGCCATTACTAGCGCCCTCAACGACTCGCTTTAGTTCATTTGCTTTTTGTTGGTACGAAAGAACGAGTCTATCGCGATCTTCTTGTCCTGTAGCTGGATCTGCAGCCGATTCGGCAAATGAGATCAACTCGTCGAGCGATTCGCTGAATGAATTTAAGGCTACCTGAGTACCCTGAACCGCCTGAAAACCGGCACCTAAAAGCTCTATAGATTTTACCATTAGCTCAGCGCCGGAGCGAAGGCTGCTTCCCGTGATTGCGGCGTCTTGAGCTCCAAGCGCTGCAAGTGGATTTCCCGCTGTGCTCTTATTTCCCGCTAGAGAGGTCAATCGTTCAAGAAAACGTGCTCCGAGAGAGCGGGAGAGGGATGGAATAGCCATAAGGATCGTTTTGAAACGGGGCCTTTAAAGGTGGGCTCGTTTGAGAGCTCCTCCCAGTATCCCCCAGGTTTATCGAGTGAGCCAGCAAAAAGTGGCAGCACTTCAGGTTATGGGCCCCGAAAAACTGCTACGAAATTGCAATCATCCGATCGAGCGAGAGCTTTGCCCGCTCCAGAATTTCCTCTGGAACATCTATCTCAGTGACATTTTCCCGGAGTGCTCGAACAGTGTCTTCGAGGGTAATCTGATTCATGTGTGGGCAGCGTATTGAGCAGAGCCCGACCATCTCTTTGTCTCGAGCTTCGGCCGCGATATTGTCGCCCATACTGCATTCGGTAAGTAAAACAAAACGGCGTCGCGAGGAGGAGCGAATGTAGGAGATCATGCGAGAGGTTGAACCGGCAAAATCTGATGCTGCAACGACCTCGGGACTACATTCTGGGTGCGATAATACCAATGCATCGGGAAATTGATCCCGAACTCGCTCGACATCTCCTGGAGTAAACTGCTCGTGAACTTCGCACCGCCCTGGCCAGCTGATAAGAACCGGCACTCCTGGCGGGAGATCTTCCCCTGCTTGAATAATTGTTCTGCCGGTTTCCGCCGCCACATTTTTGGTGAGGTACTCATCTGGAATAAAAATAATTGCCTCACTCTCGAGAGAACGAACTACATTTGCGGCGTTTCCTGAGGTGCAGCACAGATCGACCTCGGCCTTGACCGCAGCGTAGGTGTTGACGTAAGCAACAACTGGAATTCCCGGATAACGCTCGCGAAGCCCGCGCACATCCTCCGGAGTGATACTCGACGCGAGTGAGCAGCCTGCCTCTTTCGCGGGCAATAGGACTGTTTTTGCGGGGTTTAGAATCTTTGCGGTCTCCGCCATGAATCGGACTCCGCAAAAAATAATCGGATTTGCCGTTGTTTCGGCAGCTTTTCGGGATAATTCGAGCGAATCTCCTACCACATCGGCAACGGTATGATAAAGTGCCGGCTCCATATAGTTGTGACCGAGGATAATGGCACCGCGCTCTTTTTTTAGTCGGTTGATCTCATAAACTAACTCTGCTTTCCATCGAATTTCCCCTGTCGGAATGATTCGATCGAGCAGCTTCTCCATTTGGCGGCGAGTTTGTTCGAGAGTTGGCGCATCGATTGCCATGGGGTACCTTAAAGCGGAAGTTGAGATTGGAACGGGTGAGACTCCTCGTTGTTGCGACGCTCTGTTTATACTGCGTTTGGGTGTGGATAAACAAGGGAGCGAATACTCTGGAGAAGTCCTTAGTGGATGGTTGGTATCGAGGTGTAATTTTTCGTTAAATGAGAGTTAGGGGCGAGAATGGCGATAAATCAGGTCAATTACGAGGTGTTGGATCAGGTTAAATTGAGGTGTATTGAAGCATCGCGTCGCACTTTAGGGTTTGCGCGGGATTATGGATTTGTTCCTGATGAAGCGCTTGGCGCGAGTGCAAATATATTTATGCTTCCGCTCGAACGGCTGATGCAGCACGGAGGTGAGCACCTTGCGATGTCGCTCGTTACGGAGGGTTTGGGAACGGCTGATGATGCGCGCCCGGAGGATCTTTCAGAAGATGAGGAATACGAGTTCTGGCACAATATAGCGATTAAAACGGTAAGTGCTCTCACCAATGACATTGCATCGTGTGGGATGAGACCGCTTCTAATCTCTCAATATCTGCCGACGAGCACTCCGGAGCGGGTTTTTACTGAGGGATTTCTTGGAGGGTTTCTGGATGGCTTTGTCGCGGCGTGTAAAGCGGTCGGTGCGGTGTACATCTCGGGAGAAACGCCGCAGTTAAAGACAAAAATCATCGAGGGTCGAGTTGATCTCGCGGGGGCGGTGTGCGGGATTATGCCACGAGGAATCGCGCCGATTGGTGGCGGGGATCTGGCAGAAGGTCAGTCGATCGTGTTAGTTGCGAGCTCAGGCCCACAAGAGAATGGATATACTCCGTTGCGTACTCTCGCTGAGTCACTCCCTTGTCGGTTTCGAACCCTCCTTCCCTCGGCAACGGAGTATTGGCGGGCGCTCAACGCACCGTCGGTTCTCTACTCGCCCCTTGTTCAGGAACTTTTGCGGCGCGAGATTGTCCCTGTTTCGATGGAGAATATCTCAGGGCATGGGTGGCTCAAGATGATGCGCAGCAAACGTCCATTGCGTTATCGGATTTCGCAGATGTTACCTATTCCGGAGGTGTTCTCATTTTATGCTGAGCGCATCGGGGTGCCTATCGAGAGTTTGCTGAATGTTTTTAACATGGGTGCCGGATTTATGATCGTTGCTCGATCATCGAACGATGCGGCGGCGATTGTCGCGTGTGCTAAGGAGCTCGGGCTTGAAGCAGTGGTGGCGGGTCAGACTGAGGCCACAGATAAGGGGCGCGAGGTGGTGGTTGAGCCGCTGGGTGCGGTGCTAAACGGTGATGGGTTTGTGTTGGCGAAGGGGTAAATCAAGGGGGAAATGGGGATTTCTGATTTTCGGAAATCACCAATTACCCTTCGCCTCCTTCAACCCATTGATCCATCTCATCAGCCGGAAAATCGCACGTACAGCTGCCGATGACCTGGGCAGGGACTCCGACCGCGGTGCTGTGTGGGGGTACGGATCGGAGCACTACGCTGCCAGCTCCGATTTTTGAGTATTCGCCGAGCTCGATATTGCCGAGTACTTTTACCCCGGCACCTATCATTACCCCTCGCCGTACCTTGGGGTGGCGATCTCCGCCATGTTTGCCGGTTCCACCGAGAGTTACTTCATGGAGAATTGATACATCATCTTCGACCACGCTGGTTTCACCGATGACGATGCTTGTCGCGTGATCGATAAAAATACCGCTGCCGAGTCTTGCTCCAGGATGAATATCGACCCCAAATACTTCGCTACATCGACTCTGAAGCCACAGCGCGAGGGGAATGCGTCCGCTCTGCCAGAGATGATGGCTCAACCGATAGCTCTGCAGGGCTAAAAATCCCTTATAAAAAAGCACCACGAAAACCTGGCCCCGACAGGCAGGATCGCGGCTTAGTGTCGCCTGAATATCGCGATCAATCTGCGCCGTAAATTCGGGAAGCTCGGCGAGAAGGTCAGAGAACATCTGCTGAAGCTGTACTGTTTCAAGCGGGGCGCACGTCATTTTTGTGGCGAGCTGCCAGATGGTTAATGTGGCTGGTGAAGCAGGACGGGGTCGATTACGAAGAAGTAACCCAAGGGTTGGTTCAGACTGCTCTAACGCGAAAAGCTCTTCTTCAAAAGTGGTCATACAGCTCGTGCTCGTGGAAGAGGGGACAACACAGAAGTTTTTAGAAGTATCGGGGCAGAGCTTTTTTCGCTTGGCACCGACTGACTTGTAATACGCTAATAGAACCACATCCAAGCGGTTGAAATCCAGTCGTTCGGCGGTGCCACTCCAATCTCGTCTATGCGGCGCATTACTTTGGTACCACGGAACCAACTGCGCGGAGCTTTCTGAGTAGCACCTTCTGCGCAGAACCCTCTTTGCACTGAGAGCGAAACCGATTAGGCTGTCTAGCTGAGTAAAGGTCGTTCCCGAATAGGGATTCCAGAACAGGGGAGGATGATAATGATCGATTTCAAGAAACCGGTTGGAGATACCGGATGGGGGCCTGCGATTTTTCGGATCGCGCTGGGAGCTTATTTTATCCTCGCGGGGATGATGAAGCTCGATAACATGGGAGTGTTTCTCCGGCACGTCGTTGATTTTGGTATTTTGCCTGAGCAGATGGCGATTCTTTACGGAACTGGTTTGCCGTATGCAGAGGTTATCATCGGGTTTCTTCTTGTAGTTGGTTTTTGGACAATTCTGGTTTCTATTGTCGCAGCGTTGATGCTTCTATCGTTTATTGTTGCTCTTGGATTTTTCCCGAACGATCCTCATCTCTTCAATAAAGATGTTATTTTGTTGGCTGGGGCAGTTGCGCTGATGTTCACCGGCAGTGGGCGGTATGGTATCGATAACATCAAAAATTAACTGAGGTTCGGTGATGTTGTGATGAGCCATCAGAAGGGGGACCCTGCCGAGCACCGCTGTGAGGTTGAGCGCGCAATCGTTGCTGCGGTCCCGCCAACCTCTCGGGTGCTAGTTGCGGTCTCAGGGGGAGTCGATAGCGTTTGTCTTCTCGTTGGGCTCGCGCGGCTTGCTACGATGCAGCGCTACCATATCGAGGTAGCTCATGTCGATCACGCCGCGCGTTCCGAGAGTCGTGACGATGCAGCGTATGTTGAAGAGCTCTGCTTGCGGTTTGGGGTAGAGGCGTATCACTGTCGGCGACTCGAATCGGTCCCTGCAGGTGTCAATTGTGAGAGCTGGTGGCGGCAGGAGCGGTACCGTTTTTTTAATGAGGTTGCACACGAGCGAGAGTTGTCGCTTATTCTGACAGCCCATCACCGCGATGATCTTGTCGAAACCGTTCTTTCGCGTTTCTTAATGAATCGGGAGATCGTTGGTCCAGAGCCGTTCAACGCACGGCAAAGGGTGGTACGTCCGCTGCTGGGAGTGAGTAAACAAACAATTCGAGAAACCCTCTCTGGTTGGGGTGTTTCGTGGCGCGAGGATGAATCGAATCAAAGTTTGTGTCGGACCAGGAATCGAGTGCGACACAGATTGATTCCGTTCCTCTTAGATGAATTTGGGCTGGGGGAGGACGTTTTGGCAGAACAGGCCGAGCGGCTTTCAGAGGATTCCCGATTCTTGTGGGAGCTTGCCGAGCATCACCTTGCTCCGCTTGCTGAGCTGCCGAGCGGGTCTCGAACTTGGACGCAACAATTACGAACGGTTGTTACCGCAGCCCCGGCGCCTCTTCGGTGGCGAATAGTTTCCCGAGCACTCCTCCCCCTCATCGGATACCCTCTCGGGCCCCGACATGGAGTCCGTTTCATCCGGTTTTTATCGGGAAGCCGACGTGAGTTTCAGTGTTCTGGCGGCGTGAGCTTGGTGCGCTCTGGAGGCGGGCTCAAGAGGAGCTAAGCTACAAACGGCGTATTGTCTTTTTGGCTCCTTCATCGGCCCAATCGCATCCCACGGTGAATGCTATCGGAGGTTTTAACCTTCGCCCCTGTATCCCAACCTCCTTTTTTTGGGGCGAGGTGATCTATTTTTCGTTCATTCCGTTGCGGGTACGGGGGTGTTTAGGCACTATTAATCATTACCAGTTTCGGTCTCCGGACCGGATGAGCGTTTCTCCGCCTATTTTGTATGAAGCAGTGGCGGAGCTCTCCGGTGTGAGTTGGCTGTTGAAGACCGAAAGAAAACCCGTCATCAGGGAGGATTAGCTTGAGCCAGTTTTCTAAAAGCGCAACGTTCGTGTGGATGGCGGTATTGGTGCTGTTCCTGAGCCTCTATGGACTAGTCCGCAAGCAGGGGGAGCTTGCAGAAACATTGACCTATTCTGAGTTTTTACAAGAGGTCGAGGCCGACAAAATTGGGAGTGTCGAGCTTGAGGGGAATAATATATCGGGTAAGGATACCTCGGGTGCTCGACGGTTCAAGACTACCGCCCCTGACCACGAGCAATTGATAGAAATTCTGCGCAAACATGGCGTCCAGATCTCGGTACAGGAACCGAGTGACCAAACCTCGTACGCGATAATACTCGCGAATGTTCTCCCATTTTTGCTCGTTTTCGGGCTCTGGATCTTCCTTATGAGGCAGGTGCAGATGGGGGCAGGTAAGGGGATGAGTTTTGGCAAATCCCGTGCGAAGTTGCTGACCGAAAGTCAGACAAAGGTCACATTCGACGATGTTGCAGGTATCGATGAAGCACGAGCAGAGCTCGAGGAGATTATCGAATTTTTGAAGGATCCGAAGAGATTTACCCGTCTTGGCGGCCGAATCCCGAAAGGAGTTCTCCTTATTGGTTCACCAGGAACGGGAAAAACCCTACTCGCCAAGGCGATAGCAGGAGAAGCAGGAGTTCCTTTCTTCAGTATTTCGGGTTCAGATTTTGTCGAGATGTTTGTGGGGGTAGGTGCATCTCGAGTTCGCGACCTCTTTATTCAGGGGAAAAAGAATGCGCCCTGTATCATTTTTATCGATGAAATTGATGCGGTCGGTCGGCATCGTGGTGCTGGCATGGGAGGAGGTCACGATGAACGTGAGCAAACTCTAAATCAGCTTCTAGTTGAGATGGATGGGTTTGAGAGCAACGAAGGAGTCATCCTAATCGCAGCGACAAATCGACCCGATGTGCTCGATCCCGCTTTGATGCGACCCGGACGATTTGACCGACGAGTCGTCGTGCCACGACCAGATTTGAATGGTCGACTCGGAATACTCAAGGTTCATGTCAAGCGGGTTCCGGTCGCGAGCGATGTTGATCTTGAGGTGATTGCGCGAGGGACACCAGGATTTTCGGGGGCTGACCTTGAGATACTGGTAAATGAAGCAGCTCTGTTTGCGGCACGAAAAAATAAGGAAACGGTCGGAAAGAGTGATTTTGAGTATGCCAAAGACAAGGTGATGATGGGAGCAGAGCGCCGCTCGATGCTTCTTTCTGAGAAAGAAAAAGAGACCACAGCGTATCACGAAAGTGGTCATGCCCTCGTCGCAAAGATGCTCAAGAACGCTGATCCAGTCCACAAGATGACGATCGTGCCAAGAGGTATGGCGTTAGGGCTTATGCAGCAGCTTCCAGAGGGTGATAAGCACACCTATTCAAAAGCATACTTTCTCGATCAGCTCGCCGTCCTCTTTGGGGGAAGGGTTGCTGAGGATCTGATTTTCCATGAAATAACAACAGGGGCGAAAAACGACATTGAGCGCGCCTCGGAGATCGCTCGACGAATGGTTTGTGAGTGGGGAATGAGCGACACCCTCGGGCCGTTGTATTATAGCGGTAGAGAGGAACATGTGTTCTTGGGAAGAGAAATTGGGAAGCCTAAAGAGCACTCAGAACACACTCAGGTTGAGATAGATCGGGAAGTGCGCCGTATTATTGAACAGCAATATCAGGTCGCTCACGGGATAGTTTCTGAGCGGCTCGGAGTGCTTCATTCGTTGGCAAAAAGGCTGATTGAAGCTGAAACGCTCGATGGAGCTGAGATTGATGCAATTGTTTTCGAGCGAAAATCAGAACCCGCGGCATCGGAGCCAGCAGTGTCGGAGCCAGCAGTGTCGGAGCCAGCAGTGTCGGAGCCGTCAGGCGAAGGAGAGCCCCAGAAGACCTAAATGGGGGCGGTTTGCTCGTGCGGGAAGGGATGACCAAACATTCCCCGGCTCATTTATAAAATGCATCGGTTAGAGGATTTGGTATCGGAGAGCAACTTTTATGTCAACTTCGGCGATCGGCGATGGGGAGTTTGTTATCCGCTCGATCGTGGACATTTTTTTGGTTACCGTCCTTCTTTATCGAGGTCTCCTTGTAATAAGGGGTACTCGTGCAGTTCCGATGGTATGGGGGCTGATCTTTATTGTTGCGGGCCACCTGCTCGCAACTCAGCTTGGCATCCTCACCCTCGCTTGGCTTTTGGGGCGGTTTCTAGATGCGATAATCATCGTTATTGTGGTTCTTTTCCAGGATGAAATTCGAAGAGGTTTAACTAAAGTTGGCTTGCAACCAATACTCGCTAACGAGGTTACGAATGCTCATGAGTCAGTTCTAGAAGATCTCGCTGTTGCATGTGGAAAGTTCTCAAAAGCAAGAACGGGTGCTCTTATCGTTCTTCAGCGAAATATTGGGTTGGTTGACCTCGTTGAGGAGTCGGTGATTCTTGATGCAATGGTAAGCCGAAAATTGCTGAGCTCGATTTTTTCCAAGGATAGTCCTCTGCACGATGGAGCGGTCGTAATAATTGGCTCTCGCATTAAGGCGGCTGGGTGTGTTTTACCGCTGACCTCGAATCCCGATCTTGATCCAAATCTTGGTACTCGTCACCGAGCAGCAGTCGGCATATCGGAGCGGAGCGATGCGGTGGTTTTGGTGGTGTCTGAGGAAACAGGGGCGATATCAATTGTCTGCGAGGGAAAGATGATTCGCAATCTTGATGCCGCAGCGCTTGCTGCTTCCCTCGGGCGCTATTTTGGGCCACAGGAGAGTGCCAAATGGTAATGCTATGTTGTGATCACTCGGCTTTTTAGGAGTGCCGCGTTTTTTGAGGATCGCCGCCGTTAGAGGACCTCCCGAATGAAATCGTTTTTTCGCTCACTTTTGTTTTTGAAACTCTTGTCGCTCTGCGCAGCGATAAGTCTTTGGTATGTGGTAACTACCAATATTAGCTCGCTTACAATCACGGTGCCCGTTGAGGTTGTGAATGTTCCTGAGGATACGTTGCTGATTGCGTCGAGTGTTAATCAGGTGGCGGTTCGAGTACGAGGGCCATCATTTCTTCTTAATACGGGGCTCGATGGATTAAAGGCGCTCAAGGTCGCGCTTCCAAAAGATGTTTCGCACCGTTACGTTGTACCGATTAAACCAGACGAACTTTCTCTCCCGTCTGGGGTATCGGTTACGAGTGTTGATCCCTCAGAGGTAGAGCTGCGCTTCGACAGAAAAGCATCAAAACTTATTTCGGTTGAAATTCCGCGAGCAGGGCGGGTCAGTGAAGGATATCGATTGCAAGGGGTACGGTGGGAGCCTGATATGGTTTTGGTTGAGGGTCCGGCCGCCTTGTTGCAGGATTTGAAAGCAGTCGAGACCTATCCTCTCGATCTGGCCGCGCTCTCAGAAAGCGGCTCGCAGGAGCTTTCGTTGCGAAAACCGGCGGGAAGTATGACACTCTCAGCCGATCGTGTTACCGTCGCGGTTGACGTGCTTCCTATTCCGACCAAGAGGGTTTTTCGACGAAAAAGATTGGAGATTCGTATAGCGGAGGGGGAAAACAGGAGAGTCTCTCCTAAAGAAGTGCGGGTGACTGTGAGTGGGCCGCGACGAGTCGTTGAGGGTCTTTCCGAGGGCGATGTCATTCCGTTTGTAAGGCTTGCTGAAACAGATAAGCCGGGCAGTGCGGTAATGGTCTCGGTGGACAGACCGGCGGGAGTTGCTATTGAGGCGATTGAGCCCGCGACAGTTGAAGTGCGAGGAGATGGTAGTTTGTCAACAAAGCAGCGGTAGGACCATTTAAGATCTTTTTAGTCTGAGCTCATTTTTTTGTAGAGCCTCTTTTTACCAGCAGTGGCAGTTCGCAGTGACGGGGAGAATCGATGTGAATAATCTTAATTCTGAAAATAATCCGGGAGAGCGAAAGTACTTTGGCACTGATGGAATTCGGGGGGTGGCGGGAGTTGCGCCTCTTAACCCGGAGATGCTCGTACTTTTGGGAAAAGCTATCGCTAAGCTCTTCATGCGACGAGGAGGAAAACATCGCATTTTGCTCGGCAAAGATACAAGAGTATCGGGGTACATGATTGAAAATGCTCTTACCTCAGGCATTACAGCGATGGGAGGCGATGTCCTACTTGTTGGACCTCTTCCGACCCCTGGAGTAGCGTATATGACTCGCAGTATGCGAGCTGATGCAGGGATCATGGTCAGCGCATCGCACAACCCCTTCTCCGATAACGGTATCAAGATATTTGGCGCGGATGGATACAAGCTTCCCGATGAGGTGGAAGCAGAGATAGAGGCTCTTCTCGATTCCCCATCGGAGCTTTTGCACAATGCAGACCCGTGTAATCTCGGTAAAGCGACTCGGATTCACGATGCGGTAGGTCGGTACACCGTTTTTCTGAAAGGGGCGTTTCCCCGAGAGCTGAGCTTCGAAGGTTTTCGGGTGGGCCTGGATGCTGCGCATGGCGCGGGGTACACGGTGGCTCCGCAGGTATTGACCGAGATGGGTGCGGAGGTTATCTCGCGTGGCGCGAGCCCAAACGGGAGGAATATAAACGCAGGCTTTGGTAGTTTGTATCCGGAGGTTGTAAGGAGCCTAGTGCTTGAGCAAAATCTATCTCTCGGCATATCGCTCGATGGGGACGCCGATCGGTGTATCCTTGTTGATGAGCGGGGCTCGGTGGTCGATGGGGATATGATCCTAGCGCTCTGCGCGGCTGATCTTAAAGATCGCGGACTGTTGCCGAGTAATCGGGTGATCGCTACCGTGATGTCAAATGTAGGTCTAGAACGTTTTCTAGCAGCTCGCGGTATCGAGTTAGTCCGGACTGGGGTTGGTGATCGGTATGTCCTCGAAGAGATGCTCCGAACCGGAAGTGAGCTGGGCGGCGAACAATCAGGTCACACCATCTTTGGAGCCCATTCAACAACCGGCGACGGCATTTTTACCGCGTTAAAAGTCCTTTCTATTATGTTCCGCCGTCAAAAGCCGCTCTCAGAACTGTTGGCCGATTACCAGCGGTTTCCGCAGAAGCTAGTTAATGTTTCAGTGAGTCAGCGAATCCCCCTCGAGGCAATTCCTCCCTTCAAGGCGTTACTCGATACAAAAGAGGAAGAATTGAAGGGAAGGGGACGTGTACTCGTTCGTTATTCGGGCACCGAAAATAAGGTGCGGATCATGGTTGAGGCTGAAACTGAGGATCAGTGCAAAAAACATGCATCGGAGCTCGCCTCGGTTATTGAACGAGAATTAGGTGCCGTCTAAAAGGGTTTTTCCCGAAAGGAATCCTCGACGGCGTGTAATCCGTCGTTAGGAAATCCGTGTTCAGCCCTCAATTGTTCGGTCGAATATTAATTTAGAACCGAGAGAACCCCTTATCTTCGTCGTAATCTTCCTTTCTCGAGCCCCCTGAGCGTTTTTCGGCATCGCGAGCGGCCCGAAGCGATTGTATGCAGCGGGGTGAGTAAAATCCTCTTTCAGCGCACGGTATAAGAGCGATGGTTGGGTCCACGGATCGAGCTGTATCAATCGCCGATTGACAATCAGAGGAGACAAGATTTACCAGGCCAAGCGGTTTGTATGTTTCCTGCTCCTTCGTTCTGCTTGTGGGATCGGGAGTGACCTGTTGATTTGTTTTAGGCCGTACAAAGGCTTCCGGTTCAGGGGACGTTAGCTCCTCGGGATTTCGCATCACCGTATCGTCGCTATCACGATTCTGCTCCCTCTCCTTCAGAAAATCGTTTATACCGTATGGGTCGTCTTGGCGACTGAAATCTTTGCCCGTTACTGTTGGGCGCTCCCTAACTCCAATCTTTCGGCTTGCACAGGCGATTGAAAGAAAGTTCTTCGCGAGCTTGACAGTTTCATCTCTGAGCTGTGCTTTTTTTTCCTCAGTTGCAAGAGCACTATTGCTCCGCATCTGTGTCATGCTCTTTGTAAGCTGATCTTTGACATCGCGTATATTTGCTTTTACGCCCCGATTATCAACCTCCTCGTCGATAGAGACAGAAGGGACCTCGAAGGTCGTGTCAGCGTCAGCGGCATAGCACGAAGGAGAATCAATTCCATCGCGGGCGCAAAGAGCGGTGGTGCTTTCGGGATTTATCGCAAGCAATCGCTTAATTGCGGCGAGGCAGAGTGGATCCGCGGATGGCTCTCGATAGGAAAGGGTCCTACCCAGTGACGGCATGCACGCGACCTGCGTAAGTCTCTCCAGAGCCGCAACCCTATCAAGATGATTTTCCTTCGACCTAGATGTCTCAAAGGTTGTAGAGGCTAGTACAAATCGATAGTGGGCGAGCTTGACTGGTGAATTAGGTGCGCCCGGTGGTACCTCGTCTAGAATATCACTCACGGAAGTGGGGCGAGCCTTAGCGATGGGAACACCGGGAGTCTGTGCGGCAGGTGATTGGGATTTTAATCCGTTAGCTGAGGCATCTGGCTCCTCCCTAACGGCTTCGTTGGAGGGGATTGGCAAGGGAGGTGGAGTCTCTTTCACAGTCGTCTCTGTGATACCTGTTAGAGGTGCTGATTGTTTTACTTCCCCAAACTCTTCAGTCTCGTCCGATTCGATCAATAGCCCCTTTTGTGAGACCTTGATGGAGTTCTTATTTATCGCAGGTGCGCTCGATTTTTGAGCAGATGATGCTTTACCAGATCCGATTAATTCTTCCTCTTCCTTAGGATCGATCAGCGCAGATTTTTCCTCTGCCCCTTCTTCTTTTTGCTCTTCGTGCCTTCGAAAATTCCCGACAGATTGAAGGGTTCCAATGACCGCAAAAAGGAGGAAAAGCGCCCCAAGTAATCGCACCCAAGCGGGAAGAGATATCCATCTAGCAAAGAGCGTTTCTCGCATAGGAGGGTCTGAAATTTATTAGTTATGATGTGCCGTGCAGGGAAACAATATACTTTCCGAACTCTGGAAACTTATCTATCGATCATACTAGTATCACGGCTGACTGCCCAGTCTCCACTTTATCTGGCTCATAATAGGAATCTTTCGATATGTCACTATCCAGTGTAACCCGTATTCTACCAAAGAGGCAGATGAGTTGGCTTGTTGGTAAGATCGCGCAGATTCCCCTTCCAAAGATGCTTCGTGCTCCGGTATTGAGCTTGTTCTCTTATATTGTTGGGATCGATCTTAGTGAGGTAGAGCTTCCGCTCCCAGAGTATCGAAGTGTAGGTGAATTTTTCTCCCGTCGACTTAGGGTCGGCGCACGCCCGATTGATCCAGCGCTTCTGACCTGTCCTGTAGATGGAACTCTGAGGGAGACAGGGGTGTGCTCCTCAGCCCTTACTTTCACCGTTAAAGGGGCTCTCTATACACTAGAAGAACTGCTCGGAAGTCGCTCTTTGGCAGTGCTCTGTGAGGGTGCGCATTGGTGGAATATATATCTTTCCCCAAGAGACTATCATCGGGTACACGCGCCGGTTGATGGAATACTCGAGGAGATGATTCTCATCCCGGGCGCTCTCTGGCCGGTCAACGATTGGTCACTCGCCAATATCCCAAAACTTTTCTCGAAAAATGAAAGGTTAGTGTTCCTCTTTAAGCAAGAAAACCGAACAACTATTCTCGTTATGGTCGGTGCAACAAATGTTGGATCAATTAGACTTCCGTGGGAACCCTCTTTCTCGACAAGCCGTCTCACTTTCGGCGGGAAGGCGCTCCGTCGTTTTTCGATTAATCAACAATTCTCTCGTGGAGACGAGCTTGCCTATTTTGCTCTCGGCAGCAGCGTTGTCCTCTTTTCGCTCTGCCACTCAACTCACCAAGAGTTTCTCACCCTTATTGAAAGTGGCAGTCAAGTAAGGCTTGGCCTTCCTCTAATGACTGGGAATCGGCGCTAAAATCATCCAACGATTGCGCCTTGCTCTTCATCAAAAATTAACCCTCTGTCGCTGGTGATGCAGCTGGTGCAGTCTCTGCGCTCGCTGCGGCCTGAGCAGCTGCCGCTTGCTGTTTTACAACGATGTTTTCTATTTTCTTTTGCAGATCTTCGGCAGTAAATGGCTTGGTGATATAGTTACTGACCCCAGCCTTCGCGGCCTCAAGAACGTTGTCTTTTCTCGCCTCGGCGGTCACCATTAAAAAGGGTATATGCTTATATTTTTCGTCCGCACGAACTCTTCGAAGAAAATCAATACCCATTAGATTAGGCATATTCCAATCGGAAATTATTAGCTTAAAATCTTTTAATTTAAGCTTTTGTAGAGCGATTTTTCCATCCTCTGCCTCGGTGATATCTTCAATTCCCATCTGTTTGAGAGCCGTTTTTATGATTCGCCTCATCGTTGAGAAGTCGTCGACCACGAGTACCGGGTAATTTTTGTCTTTTAATATCAGGGACATGCGGATCTCTTATGAACTTTTCCAACATTACTAATCAAAGGCAGACCTTTAGCTTAAGACCAAAGGTGAGATCGTCAAATCAAATGGAAATCTTGAGTGTAAATAGCGGCGATTAAATAATTTCGTGAATTCTGCGGATTAGTGAGTATCCAAAATCTGAACTCAAAGACGAAATAACAACTAATATACAACTAGTGTTCGATAGATATCGTCTGGCGTTGTGGGTGTCCTTTGCTACTCTGAAAGGAGGGAAGCCGAATCCAAATCTATTTGTAGCCATCTATCTTTTTGTTAAAGCTTGATTTCTAGATTCCTTTAGAAATTGACACCCTTATTTTTTGCGAACATGTCATGAAGGCAGAATACATAAATCCGTTCATCAACGCCGCGATCAACACTATCAACACTATGGCAACAACGGTCTCGACTCCGGGTCAGCCGTATTTGAAGGCCGATAAGAAAACGTTCGGTACAGCGACCGGTGTAATTGGGATGGGAGGTCCAGCTCTGGCGGGAAACATGGCAATTAGTTTTGATGAGCCGTGTATCCTCGGTATCGTGAGCCGAATGTTTATGGAGGATATTACTTCGATTGACGACGATATCCTTGATGCAGTCGGTGAGCTAACTAATGTGATTGCAGGTGTCGCAAAAAAAGAGATGTCGGAGCGAGGATTGGTGTTCGATATGGCGACCCCTTTTATGTTGAAAGGGCAGGGGGTCGAGGTTGCTCAATTTGCCAAGATACCGATCGTTGTTATTCCGTTTAAGACGGAATTCGGAAACTTCGTAGTCGAATCTAATTTGGCCGCAGTTGATCGGCAATCATAGCTTTTTCCATGGGGCGGAGCGGTGTTTATCACCAATCAACTCCGTCCCATGCTTTGCTATTCACATATCTCAGAATCAAGCGTGCTCTTGCGAATCTTCGTGCTCAAAATCTTTCATCACGCCGAGCAGAATCTGGGCATCTAAAAGTATCGTTACAATACTACCTTTTCTTCCCAGCCCAAGGATGGCGGATGAGTCGAAGCTATCGCCATAGGCGGGGGATGGTTCTATCTCTTTAGGCTCAAAATCGAGCACCTCAAGAACTGTATCAACCACAAGACCGATAGGAACTGTCGAGCTACCTCTCTTCATGTGAACGACGATGATACATGTTCGTTCGTTGTACGGTATCTCCATGATTCCGAATCTTCCTCTCAGGTCGATAACTGGAATTATTTTACCTCTGAGGTTAATTACCCCCTTGGTGTGTTCTGGACTCTTTGGTACCCGCGTTAATTGAGGAACCTGGATGATTTCCTGAATTGTCAATATCTCTATTCCATACCGCTCCTTTGATACAGCGAAAGTCAGATACTTTCCAGCAAGCTCTGTCGTTGCCCTTGGCTGGTTTGTGCTCATAGCCACCTCTTTACCCTTGTTAACTGGAACCGGAAGCTGCCCCGGTCAAATATCTCTATGATTCTATCCTATGTTTCAGTCTAGACCGCTGGAATTCTAAAAACTGCGAAAAGGTTAACTGAACCGTTTCGTCCCTCCCCGCCAAGACTGAAGAGGGACGACTAACGGTTTAGAACCCCGCAAAATTTTCATCATCGAACGGTATAACCGCTTGTGCGTGGCTCTCCTTTTGGATAGGTCCCGAGCTTGATCCCGTGATAGGACCCTGCTTGGGAATAAAGGATTCACGCACAGCACCGTCATTTTTATTGACGTCCCTTATGAGCGGGGCCTGTTTTGGTCTGTAGGATTCAGCCACTGCCTCGGAGCGGTGGTAAACTCCATGCCCTCTGCTTCCTCTATGTCCTACCATCGACATTAACCGACCGATAACCTGGTCGAATGTCGATGCCTGAGCAGTAAGCTCCTCCGCCGCTGAGCTTGTCTGCTGAGAAACCGCAGTCGCTCGCGCAGTAACCGTTGTCAACTCGCCGATCGCTCCATTCACTTGGTTAATTCCGGCAGATTGTTCTCGGCTTGCTGCGGCGATCTCCTTAACAAGAGACGCTGACTGAACGACCTTCTGTCGGATATTATCGAGTGCACGCGCCACCTCTTCAGCTACATCAACGCCATCCTGAGCTAGCTGTTTAGAGTGACGAATCTTGTCCCCTGTTTCGCGAGCCGCATTTGCGCTCCGTTGAGCAAGGTTTCTAACCTCTTCAGCGACCACCGCAAAACCTTTACCAGCATCTCCCGCTCGCGCCGCTTCGACAGCTGCGTTGAGGGCAAGAAGGTTTGTCTGGAATGCGATCTCATCGATTATTTTAATTATCTGCGCGGTCTCATCAGCAGCTTGCCGAATCGAATGCATCGCATTCATCAAACTATCGGTTGATTTAACGCTTGCTTCAGAAGCTTCACGTGCCGAGTCAGAGAGCGCAAAGGCCTGCTGCGAACTATCGGTGTTCTGACGGGACAATGCTGAGATCTCCTCCAACGATTGAGAGGACGACTGAAGCGATGCTGCCTGCTCGGTTGCGCCCTGTGCCAGAGAGATTGAGCTTGTTGAGACCTGGCCTGCTGCAGAGCGTAGTTCAGACGATCCGGTATGGAGATCAACGACAGCTTTCTCAATTGGTGACACCATCGCTTTTAGCAGCCACCAAATAACCCCTGAAAGAAGTCCGGCAAGAATTAACGAAACGGACATTCCGAGTTGGATTGCCGTGGTAGCAGCTTCTGTTATCTCTGCATCATCAACGGACACAGCCACTGTCCAGGGCATACCTTTAAAGCCAAGTGCACCGCGAAAATGATGAGCTGCTACAGCTCTGCCATCCTCAATACCCAAGTTAGGTTCGGAGTTTCGCGACAGCTGGGAAGTAAGTTTTCCTTTATCAAAGAGAACCGCCGGAGCTGGATCTCTTGATACCTTCCCGCTATCCAGCTTGTGAGAGAGAACCATCTCTCCTTTTGAATTGAAGACGGCAACGGCACTAGTTTGTAGCTTCGTGTTTGACTCAAGCTCGGTTAAAAATTGGTTTGCGATCTCTGAGACAAGGCTTAGATCAGCGAGGTTATGCCAAACCGCGATTGTTTCGCCTGTTGCAGCATCTTTAACTGGTGCGGAAAATCCCATCACCTTCCCAGAGTGCCCTGGATATGCTCCGGTCACCTCTCCACTAAGAAGAAGATCCTCTACTACGGTGCCGGTCAAGGACCCAGCCTGTTCCGAGGTGTAGAATCTACCTTCGACCGAGTCCCGAAACCACGAAGTGGATTCGTAGGATCGTTTGTAAACTCCGGAAGTATTGATAGAATCTCCGGAAAGCGATTTGTCATTAACTGCAATGACCTTCCCGCTCATGTCCACCAAAATCATAACGGGATAGATACCGTAGAGAGCGACATAATTGTTCATCGCAGCAACAATCGCATTCTTGTCCGCTCCGACTTGATACCAATTTGCCCTATCCTGAACGGCAGGGTTAATGCCGAATGCCTGTACGTCTCCGTATCGCTCAAATAGGTTACGGTCTATTTTGTCGGCAACGTTGACGGCATGCACTTTTGTTGAGTCTCTTAAAGTCCCAGCAATTTTATCAAAGCCGCTGTAATTTACATAACCTACCACTACAGCGGGTATAATGCCGACCGCACAGAATGCAGCCCCTAAAGATTTTTTTATCGTCCATTTCATAGTGGTACCTACCTCTCCTTATCGTTTGCTTGTTACTTCTGCAGACATATTTAGCTGTTGCCAGGTAGAGCCATTTCTCTGTCTCGCCTACGCTGACCAAACTTGGCTCTAGGGTGCAAAACATTCTCGCCACAAGCCATAGGGAGGGTATCGGTCAGTGATTGGTATATCTTTAGGGTGAATCTCAGTCATAGTTACAGATTCAGCCTGAGGTCTAGAATAAAAAATGTATAGTTTCTTGTCCGACGACGAATTGGCTCAAGAAATTCTTGTGGCATACCGACCTGCCTATCCAATGAGCTGTGTCGGGGAGCAGTGGTTAGAGAGGAAGAGGTGTACACATTCTCGACCATTCGAGTCCGGACTTCGATATCACCATCGGACCTCTGGTTCGACACATGCTGTAGACTCCGGGGATTTCAATTAGTATTGACACGGGTGCAAAAGCGTTAGGAAAGCGTTTTAAGAAGCACCAAAAGACAGTGGCGACAGATTTATGACACTACCTGTTGAAAAATTAGTTGAACTACAGCTGATGCTGGATATGACCTACCATGGCGATTCAATAGGAATAGCCCTATTAGGCGAGGTTATTACCGAGCTCGTTTCCCTTGCGAAGGGGGGAGCTGAGGAGAGTATCCTTCGGGAATTGGCTCAATTGTCCAGTGCTCCAGATTTCCTTGAACGGGTCCGCCGATTTGTGGCCGAAAGGTTGGGCGGCCAGGCAGATGTAATTGAGGAGCCGGTTAAGTTTGAGCCATCAACTCCACCGACGTGCAATCTTCCCTTGGACAAAGTTCAAGAGGTTCAGCTCCTCCTTGATATGACCCACGAGGGGGATGCTATAGGGTATCAGCTGCTCGCTGAGCAATTCAAAGAGCTACTCACTATTGAAAAAAGTGGGCCAGCGGCATCTGTTCTGGAGACTTTATCCCGAACTGCAGAGGAGCCAAACTACCTCGGACGAGTTCGCGATTTTCTCTCAGAAGTCCTTCGTGAATCGGGGTCTTCGACTAATGGCTCCGAAGACCTTCTCTTGACGACTGAACAAGAGGTAGATGATTTGCATGAGGAGGAACTTCAGGAGGAATTCACCACCATAGATCTAATAGATGAGTCTTCATTACATGTTGAAAATATTGAGTTCCAGGGTGACGAAGTACCGCCTCCATTTGTTGACCTTTTTGCACAAGACTTTCTCGATAATCTCATAAAGGGAATTGCTCAACCGCCAGCTGCTACGGTGGACTCGGAAGAGGCAGTTGTTGAGCAGCTTCTGCACGGTTCTGGCACTGAAGAGAGTGTTTCTGAAGAGAGTCAAGGTGATTCCGATGAAGCTTCAAATGAAGCAACTGCTGAGGGAGAGGATTCCGATGAAGGTTCAGAAGAGGATGATAATCCGCTCGAGGACCTCGGAGATATCGCGCCGGAATACCTAATTGAGGGAGATCTAGATATTCTGCAGGAGTTTGGTACCGAGTGTGAGGAGCATATTGGAGCCATCGAGCAGGTCATTCTTGAATCTGAAGGACAGTACGAAAAGTCGGCGATTGATACTATTTTTCGAGGAATTCACTCGATAAAAGGGGGGTCTGCCTACTTTAATCTTCAGGAGATGAAGAAGTGTTCTCATCTTCTTGAGGATATGTTGCACGAAGTTAGAGATGGCCATAAGCCGATGGATAGTCGGCTGGAGCAGCTTTGTCTATTTTATCTTGATTGCCAGAAGGACGCACTTAAGCGGTATCGAGAAGCTTCAGCATCCGGCACTCCGGTTAAACGCTCAGATGATTCATTGCGATTACTGCACATGATTCGTTCGTTCGACAAAGGGGGTGAGATTCAGAGGGAGTTGACGTCAACTGAAAAAGTCAGCCCAAAAGCAGTCGTAACACCACAGCCTGAGACACCAAGAATTGAAACACAAAACGCCGAAGTTGCCGAAGACGAGCAATTAGAACAGGTCGAGGCTCAAGACGAGCCAAAAGCAGCAGCCGAAGTTGCGAGCGAGCCGGTAAGATCTGCTGTTCCGAGACCAAAGAAACCAGAGGCCATACCGGAGCCAGCAAAGCCAAAAGGAGTGTTTCCAAGCGCAGCACCGAGATCTGCAGCAAATCGAAAAAGATTACCAACGCCACCACCACCTCCAGAAATAGAGCAGAAACGGGGCGCCCAGCTTGCTAAGAAGATAGCGAACGAAGCGGCAGAGGCATCCAAGAAGTTTGTTAAGGTGGATACTGAGCGACTGGATAATCTTATCGACCTAATCGGTGAGATGGTGGTTTTCTCATCAGTTCTTGTTCGGTTCTGTAAGCTTCATATGTCCGATCACAAGGATGTTATGGATGCTGCTCACCGCGTTGAAAAGTTTTCGAAAGAGCTTCAGGACGTCGGAATTTCGATGCGCCTCGATCCAATTCGGGGATTGTTTCAGAAAATGCAGCGATTGGTTTGGGATACGAGCAAGCGACTTGGTAAGGATATCGTGTTCCAGATGGAGGGAGAGGATACCGAACTAGATCGAAACCTTATAGATCGTCTTGCTGATCCGTTGATGCACATGGTTCGAAATTCGCTCGATCATGGGATTGAGCCAAATGATGAGCGCGAAGCAGAAGGCAAGCCGCGGAAAGGCACGATAAAGCTCTCTGCATATCACTCTGGTGGTAATGTCCACATCAAGATTCAGGATGATGGACGAGGTCTCGATCCAGCCAAGTTGATCGCAAAAGCAATTGATAAGGGAATTATCGAGGAAGGAAAGCGAATTTCCAATGATGAGGCATTCCAGCTGATATTCGCTCCTGGATTCTCGACCGCAGCACAGGTTACAGATCTCTCGGGCCGAGGGGTTGGTATGGATGTGGTGCGAAGAAATGTTGAGGACCTTCGTGGACGCATTCATATTCAGTCAATTGTGGGTGAAGGAGCAGCCTTTATTATCGAACTTCCGCTTACTCTCGCGATTATTGAGGGAATTCAGATATCGGTCGGGGTTGAGAACTTCATTATTCCAAGCCTTTCGATCGTTGAATTTCTTCGGCCTCGTCGCGGCATGATATCGAGCGCGATGGATAGTGCTGAGACATTCTTTTTCCGCGGAAAGTATCTACCGCTCTTTAGAATGTCAGAGGTCTACAGTATTGAGAACGCCATCGAGGATCCAGAGCGAGCATCGATAGTTGTACTAGAAGAGAACGGTGATCAATTCGCCTTTCTCGTAGATACGATTGAGGGGGAATGCTCAACCGTAATTAAGAGTCTTGGAGAAGTATTCGAAGATGTAAAGGGGGTGTCGGGAGGCGCGATTATGCCGCAAGGTAATGTTGTTCTTATCCTTGATGTTAAATCACTGGTAAGGCTTGCGCAGGACACCTACAGCCATGTCGAGAGGGTAAGAGAGCTTAACTCGACTCAACTACCGCCGATTGTAATACACTGATGGAGAGATGGAGCTTAACGTTTTCGATAATTTGCGCAGGATTATTTACCGCGAAAGCGGAATAGTCCTAACTGATGATAAGGGCTCTTTAGTACAGTCTCGAATTCAAGGACGTCTAATTGAGCTTAAGATTAACGATGTTGGACAATATCTTAAGTTGATTCTTGATGATAGGAATGGAGCTGAGCTAACTAAACTGATCGATGCTATTTCGACCAATACGACCTATTTTTATCGTGAGCCGCGTCATTTCGATCTTCTTAGAGAGCATCTGGGAGCGATTCGAAGAGCAGGACAGAATGATGTGAAAATATGGTGTGCCGCGGCGTCAACAGGAGAAGAGCCATATACCCTCTGTTTCGAGGCACTTGAGCTGCTCGACCCTATCAGTAATTCCCTGCGTATTTTAGGTACCGATATTTCAACACGGGCACTAGAAACAGCGGTACAAGGCATTTATCCTCCTGAGACGGTCAAGCCTGTGCCTGATGTGCTAAGGCTAAAATACATGGAGCCAGTTTCGACCCCTGACGGGGAGTTCTGGCGAGTCCGAACCAGAATCCGTTCCTATCTTCTTTTCAAGCGTTTCAATCTCACCCGATTCCCTTACGCCCTACAGGGTTCAATTGATGTCATATTCCTCCGTAACGTGATGATCTACTTTGATGTTGCAACGCGACAAAATATTATCACTGAAATGTCGCGTCTGCTGAAGCCGGGTGGACTGTTGTTTATCGGGGTTACCGAGAGCCTTCTCGGAATAACTCACCACCTTTCGAAGGTGGATACATCCGTTTTTAAAAAGGGAAGGAACTAAGATGATTCGTGTTTTAATCGTAGACGATTCGGCTGTAGTTCGTCAGACTCTAGAACGGGAGCTCTCCAAAGATCCGGTCATAACCGTTGTCGGTACAGCTCCTGACCCTTATGTTGCGAGGGAACTTATAGTTCAGCTTAAGCCGGATGTCCTCACTCTGGATATCGAGATGCCTCGGATGGACGGCATTACTTTTTTACGAAAGTTAATGCAACATTACCCGATTCCTGTTGTTATCGTATCATCTCTTGCTAAACGGGGCTCGGAGCTTGCGGTTGAGGCGATGCAGGCTGGGGCGGTCGAGGTGTTGTGTAAGCCGGGGGAGGCATACTCTGTCGGAGACATGTCGATTGAACTTCGTCAGAAGATTAAAGCTGCCGCACGTATTAGAATGGATTTGGTGCGGCCGAGTGCGCCGACTGTTGCGCCTACGACAAGAGCATTGACAGCAACCACAAACAAAATTGTCCTAATCGGTGCGTCGACAGGTGGAACCTCAGCGGTTGAAGCTATACTTCCCCACTGGCCAAGTAATGGTCCAGGAACGGTAATCGTACAACACATGCCTGCGGGGTTTACCAAGGCATTTGCTGAGCGGCTAAATTCGATTTGTGGAATTTCGGTGCGGGAGGCGCAGGATGGGGATTCTGTAACACCGGGATTAGTTCTAGTAGCACCGGGCAATAAACACACAGTACTCAAACGTTCGGGGGCGCGATATCTAGTAGAGGTAAAAGATGGTCCACTTGTTGGGCATCATCGACCATCAGTGGATGTTTTGTTCCGGTCCGGAGCGGAATATGCAGGAAAGAATGCTGTTGGGGTTATTCTTACAGGGATGGGAAGTGATGGAGCAAAAGGGCTTTTGCAGATGAAACAGGCCGGTTGTGTGACCATCGCTCAGAATGAGGCAACCTGCGCCGTGTATGGAATGCCAAAGTCAGCGGTTGAGATGGGTGCGGTATCATCAATCCTTGCGCTTCAGGAGATCCCGAATCTCGTGATGAGAGCTGCACAAAGCGAGTAGGAGGTACGTCTTATCTGAGCGGCTTCGTTTTTTAGATTAGGTTTGGGAAAGCCCGGATATATTTTATCTCGGGCCAAATCGTCACAGCTGTTCCAATATGGCGGAGAGATGTTCTGAGCGTATTGGTTTTGAGAGATAATCATCCATCCCGGCAGCTAAACAGCTCTCTTTATCTCCTGGAAGTGCGTATGCAGTCATTGCAACAATTTTAGTTCTTCTCGAACGATTTATCTCAATATCTCGAATAGCGCGAGTTGTTTGAAAACCATCGAGCTCAGGCATCTGACAATCCATAAGAACAAGATCAAAGCCGGTCTCATCCTCAGTGAAGGTAGTTACTGCATCCAAACCATTTTGAACAATAATAAACCTTGCATCTAAATGCTCAAGCATCAGCGCTACGACACGAGCATTAGTGGGATTATCTTCAGCAACGAGTACCCTGAGCGGCCTAATTAACTTGGGTGTAGTGGGGGAGGGTCGTCGAGATTCATCCTCTGTTTCATCGAGGCTAATCGGAAGCTGAATTTCGAGTCTAAGTCCGCAGCGGGCTATATGGTGCACTTTAACACTGCCACCCAACCGGTCGAGTAGTTGGCGAACTAGAGTAAGCCGGAGGTGACAGAGAGTCGAATCGGAATCAATGCTACTTAGCTGAGACGAAAAGAGTCGTTGTACCTCTTGATCTGTAATTGAGTCGTCCCAATACCCGAGTGAAATTTGTAAAGTATCACTTCCATCGCTTTCGGTAAGAGGCTCTTCCTGCTTCTCGACATAAACGATTATTCCACCCCTCGGTGTCGCATGCTCTATAATTAAAAGAAGACAGTTGAGCAGAAGCTGACCAATCCTTCGCTCATCAGCCATGATTAGGCGAGAGGTGTTTTCACCAATCTTTGTGACTAA
>JBIJBT010000049.1:0-21474 GCA_044345055.1 Bdellovibrionota bacterium | reverse complement strand
GCATCTCGAATAGCTGTATTACCGACGATTTCATATTAACCGTCTCTCCACCCTACTCTTCCTTCCTAATCTTCAACAAGCGTTCCAAGCCGCGTCACCCCATTGACGCTCTTACACTACCACATGCTCCTTTCGGCGTGAAAAACCGCCTTATCTACGCCATTTTCCTGGCACGACCCTTGCTCCTACCCTGATGGGTCCGAAAATCTCCCAGATATCGGTCGTGTACCGGTGTTTACTTAATCTCTCTTTACCCAGGTTACTGTGGCCGAATATTCCTCGCCCGATGAAAGAACAGAGCTGCCTACAGGGCGAACTCTCGAGAAGATGCGGGGGGAGGGGCAGGTTTATTTTTCGTCAGAGGTTGCACAGATGGCGACACTAGTTGTCGCGTTTATGATCATATCGAGGATTACTCCCGCTTTATTTCAGGGAATGCGCGAGATTATGCGCGGAACGCTCGGGTCGCTTGCTTCGATGGAGCGGTTGAATGCGAACAATGTCGCTCACTGGTTTCTTTGGGCATTTTGGAAGATAAGCCCTCTCTTATTGTTGTTGCTTGTCATGAATAGCCTTGTGGCAACGTTGGCTGTGATGATTCAGACGCAGTGGAACGTAAAAGCGTCGATAATTCGGTTCCGTTTTAGTGCCCTCAATCCGATCTCAGGATTACGACGAATCATATCGCCAACTGGCTTTTTTAATACCCTAAAAGCGATAGTAAAGCTCGCACTTGTTGCACCGATTGCCTACTTTGCTATTCAGAGTGCGACCACAGAGGCGGTCCTTCTTCCGTTTCGGGGTATCGAGGGAGTTCTCCTTTTTTCCGGAGTAGGAATAAAAAAGGTCTTTTGGCGTTTGACTATTGTCTTTGTTGCAATAGCAGCGATCGACTATGTGTACGGGAAATATCGTTGGCATCGACAAAACAACATGACCAAGCAGGAGGTCAAGGACGAACAAAAGAATAGTCAGGGGGATGAGGCGACAAAGCGAAAAATGATCAGCAAGGCGCGGGCTCGTCTCGTCCAGAAGCTCGCCTCAGCGGTGCCAAAGGCAGATGTCGTTATTACAAACCCGACCCACTTTGCGGTCGCGCTTCGCTATGACCGAGGCAAGATGAATGCTCCAGAAGTAGTCGCAAAGGGAACGGGTTATCTCGCGCTTCGGATTAGGGAGCTCGCGCGTGAGGCGGGAGTGCCTATTGTCGAGCGAAAGCCGCTCGCCCGCGCACTTTATGCATCGGTTAAGGTGGGGCAACAGATCCCCGCGGAGCTATATCGGGCTGTTGCTGAGGTCCTCGGGTATGTGTATCGAGTTAAGGGAACATCTCCTCGAGATTGAACGTTTTGAAAGTACTGAACGTTCGAAAAAAACTCTCCCAAGATTTTAGGTACTAAGGAATATCGCTGAACAAGGAATTGTCCATGGCAGAATCGCGAATTCGGATTCTTCAATCGCTGGCGATACCAGTATCTCTTATAGGGGTGCTGCTGATCCTGGTACTTCCGCTCCCAACGGAACTCCTTGATGTGTGCATCGCGCTCAATATCACGATATCGCTCGTGATACTTTTTGTATCGCTTTATATCGAACGCCCGCTCTCGTTTTCTGCGTTTCCGGCACTCCTCCTTGTTACAACCCTCTTCCGACTTTCAATGAACGTGGCGGCGACTCGCCTTATTTTGCTCAATGGTGACCGAGGGCACGAAGCTGCCGGAAGTGTCATTAGAGCGTTTGGAGAATTCGTTGTTGGAGGGAATTACATCATCGGGTTTGTGATGTTTATCGTGATAAGCATCGTAAACTTGAAGGTTATCACTAAGGGTTCGGGGCGTATCGCTGAAGTTGCCGCCCGATTTACCCTCGATGGTATGCCCGGTAAACAGATGGCGATCGATTCAGATCTCAATACGGGGATGATTAAAGAGACAGAGGCAAGACAGCGCCGAAAAGAGGTTCAGCAAGAGGCTGAGTTTTATGGATCGATGGATGGTGCCGCGAAATTCGTAAGTGGAGACGCTGTTGCTGGGCTTTTTATCACCGGCATAAATATTGTCGGGGGATTAATTATCGGGGTCGCGCAAAAGGGAATGGACTGGATGACCGCTGCCCAGACCTATAGCCTTTTGACGATCGGTGATGGGCTTGTGAGCCAAATACCCGCCATTATTATCTCGACTGCAGCTGGACTTATCGTCACCCGCGCCGGTTCTGGTGAGGACCTGAACGCAGATGTATTTCGTCAACTTTCGGGATCGACACGCCCACTGGTGCTGACATCGGCGGTATGTGGCGGATTTGCTCTGGTTCCGGGGCTACCTTTTTTTCCATTCATGATCCTGAGTGTAGCGGTGGGGGCTGTTGCGTATGTTCGCCGTCGGGCCGCTAAAGAGGAGGAAGCAAAACCGGCGAAACTTGAGACCCCGATAGATGAAAATACTCCAAAGCCAGGAAGCACCGAGGAGGTATTAGGTCTATTAGGGCTCGACACACTGGAGCTTGAGATCGGATTTGAGCTAGTTCATCTCGTTGATGGTGGCGACCTCGTTGAGAGAATCAGAAATCTTCGGCGTCAATTTGCAACCGAATATGGATTTATTGTTCCGCCGATCCATATCAAGGACAACGTGCGGATTCCATCGTCAGAATATCGACTGCTCCTTCGGGGAGCAGTCGTGGCAAAGGGTGAATTAAAGCCGCGCTATCTTCTCGCTATGGACCCAGGATCGGTGGCATCACCCTTGCAGGGGATACCAACGAAGGAGCCAGCATTCGGATTGGATGCGCTCTGGATTCCGGAACATGAGAAGGAACGGGCGCAGTTTACAGGTTATACCGTTGTCGATTTGACGACGGTCGTTGCAACTCATTTGACGGAGATTCTCCGTGTTCACATGCACGAGCTGTTAGGTCGACAGGAAGTTCAACAGCTGCTGGATAATATCGCAAAAGATTCACCGAAGGTGATCGAAGAGTTGGTACCAACTCATCTGAGTGTTGGGCAGGTGCAGCAGGTGCTTCAGACGTTACTGCGAGAGCAGGTGAGTATTCGGGATCTGAAGGGGATTCTTGAGACTCTCGCCGATTGGGCGCCGAATGTTAAGCATCCGGAACGGCTAGCGGAGTTTGTTCGGCGGCGTATGTCGCGAACAATTACAGCTCGCTATACCAGTCCAACCGGAGTGCTTCCGCTTGCATCAATTGCGCCGCCAGTGGAGAGGCGTCTCTCTGAGGCAGTGCAGCAAACTGATGAGGGGAGCTTCCTTGCTCTAGATCCTCCCTTCGCGCAGATGATGATTCATCGTCTCTCGAAGATGTCAGAGAAGTTTATGGAACAGGGATACACACCGCTCCTTCTTGTTCCAGCTCATCTGCGAGCCGCGATTGCTCGATTCTGTGAGCGATTTGTGCCGGGGTATGCGGTGATTAGTCACAACGAGGTTGCACCCAATGTTCGGGTTCAATCATTGGGAGTATTGACGGTTGAGGGGTGAGTGTTTGTCGGGGATCGAGTTCCGCTGATGCTCGGAATGGAATCAGTGGGAAGTGCGAGAAGATAACGGTCAATTTGAGCAGGTGATATGAAAAGCGACCAGAAAGGATCGAAGCGGGTACGGGAATCACTAAAGCCGGAACGTGGCTCTATGCTTCGAAGAATCCCGCCCATCCAGGGAATTCCCCGCGTAATCAGTGTCACGAGCGGAAAGGGGGGAGTTGGAAAGACAAATACAGCGGTAAATCTCTCAATTGCTCTCGTTGATCAGGGGTATCGAGTATTGTTGATGGACTGTGATCTGGGACTTGCGAATGTCGATGTGATGTTTGGGGTCGAGCCGCGAAAAACCATTGAACAGGTTATTGTTGGAGAAATGCCGCTCTCTGAGGCGATCACGGAGACACCGCACGGAGTTTCGATTATCCCCGCAGCCTCTGGTGTCGAATCGCTCGCACTCCTTAGTTCTGACCAGCGTATGCGGATGTGCGCCGAGCTTGAGACCGTTGCTCGAGGGTATGATTATCTAATAATCGACACTCAGGCCGGAATCGGGCCCGATGTGATGTATTTTAATGCTGTTTCTTCCGAGGTGCTCGTCGTTGTGACCCCGGAACCAACGGCTATCGCTGATGCCTACGCCCTAATTAAAATCCTAGTAAACCACTACGGAGAGACCAAACTCTCACTAATTGTAAACAATGTCTCTGCATTCGATGACGAGCCTGAGCGAGTTGCGTATCGAGCGGCCTCGCGATTAATACATTCGTGCGAGCGGTTTTTAAGAACATCGGTTTCGTATTGTGGCTATATCCCCCACGACCCAGCAGTTTCGGAGGCGATCTCCCGACATAGACCGTTGTTAGAAATTTTTCCTAGTTCAAAAGCAGGATTGTCCTTAAGGAAACTCGCTAAGTATGTCGATGAGGCTTATGAAGAACCACAGGTTCGCGGCGGCCTCCAACTCTTTTTTCAGGACATTTTAAACCGGCAAGAAAGTTTATTTAGGCAGGACGCTCCGTGAGTCGCGTGATGGAAAGGGAAGATTCATTTAGGTATGTCCGTTATGCATTCGCTATTTTCTCTCTTATCAGCCTATTGGTTGTTGGAGTAGAGGGATGGCGGAACGGAATAAGCATAACAACCCTCGCCACACGCGCCGCTATCATTGTGGTCGGAATTCGCGCTATCTGTTCGATCACTATCGGAGTTTTAAGAGGCTATGAAGAAATTCAAGGCAGCTAAAGCCAAGTCCTCTGCCGTCGAGGCATACCGCTCCGTGAGTGAGTATGAGCGAGAGGATGTCATTCGGAGTTATCTCCCACTCGTTAAACGGGTCGTCCATCGTCTTTCCGGTCGGCTTCCGCGCGAGGTCGATGTGAAGGAGATGCTCAACTCGGGTATCATTGGGCTCGTCGATGCGCTTGAAAAATTTGATCCATCACAGGAGACGAATTTTGCGACATATGCGCAATTTCGGATCAGAGGGGCGATTATCGATAGTTTTCGCTCGCAGGATTGGCTACCGAGAACGCTTCGCTACAAAGCGCACAAGGTTGAGTCGGCGTACCACCGGATTGAACAGCGACTTGGGCGTCCCGCAACCGATGAAGAAGTGGCGGGGGAGCTCGGAATTCAGCTCGATGAATTGCAGCGGCTTTTGGGAGAGGTGGGTAGTATCGTGATGCTAAGCTTCGAGGAGCTTGGTTTCGGGCACGGCGAAGATCGCTTTCAGGCCGACGAGGTAATGCCAAGTCGAATGAGAGATCCTTTAAGTCGGTTGCTAGGGGGCGAAAAGGTCGAGATAGTCGCACGAGCCCTCGACAGACTCCCTGAGAAGGAGAGGCTCGTTATTTCCTTATATTTCTACGAAGAGCTAAATCTAAAAGAGATTGGTGAGATTATCGGGGTCACTGAATCCCGAGCCTCTCAGATTCGGTCGCGCGCACTTATTCGATTAAAGAATATTCTGCGAACAGCAAGATGAGAGGGATAGATTCCAATGGCCCTGTCGCAGTATGTGAAGGAAGATGTTGAAAAATGGTTCGGTAGCGATCATTTTTCAACACCTTGCTGGGCCATTACCACTTCACATCATCGATAGGCTTAAACCACTCCGGAAGGGACTGCTCTTCGGCAGCGGGCTCCTCGACCAATTTCTCTGCCTCTTCCTCAACCACCAAATCCGCCTCTACCTCTACCTCTACCTCTACCAACTCCTCTTCAATTTCACCCTGTCCTTTGCTCGAATCTCGTGTGCCCTGAAGGAGAGATTGGCCCTTTGGCTGATTTCCGTTGCTTAGCTCGGTGTCGATGCGTGGAATATTCCCAACCGATGCCCGCGACTTGGAGCGCTGAAGGTACTTTTGCTTTTGCGCGCTCGCCTTTGAGGCCGTTCTCATAAACTCCCCGATCTGGCCTCGCTGTCCAGCTACATCTTTTGTTTGTGCATCTTGCTCTTTTTGCTGTTCCTGCATCTGCCGCTGCTTGTCCTGAGCGGCTCGGGCGTTCTGTTCGACGACCTGATTAATCCGTTGTACCTGAACCTGCTCGTTCACCTCTCGATCAGCGATGACCCCATCGAGCATCTGTTGGTCAGATTCCTGCTGCTGCTGTTGCTGTTCGTCCTTCTGTTTTTCGTGTTCGGTAGAGAGCACACCATCCTGACCGAAGGAGCCGTAAGCAGATTCGTCGTTTTCTGGTGGGGGCGGGCCTGTCTCCTCAATTCCAGCAGCCTTCACGTTGGTGGCACTATCATCAAGCAGCGAACGGCTCTGCGGGAGCTGCGATTGATGCTCAGGCGAGGTAGCAAGCGCCGCGCTACCACCGAGCGCCTGTTTTGCCTCCTTAACCATGTTGTGAGCAAGGACGTTGTTGACCATCTTGAGCTGACGCACCAGCTCGCCCTGCGAGATCGCCCCGTTCAGATACTTAGTCATCAGGTCCTGGACCTTCGACTGAAGGCTTCCCTCTGGCTGAGAGCCTTTGGTTTGATCTGTTTTTTCACCCGAGGGCCTTTGGGAATCAGGAGACGCTCCCTTTGGCATCGCTCTATTTGGCGAGGAGTTTTGTAAGTCTGTGCGTGAACCTACCTCAGCATGTGCGGAAAATGCGACGCCACCTTTACCTGGGTTTAGCCCGTCAGGAGTGCTGGTCTCAGTATTGGTTGATTTTTCGACCGTAGGCATGACAAACAATACCGGTTCTCTGGTTGACCGACGCTCCAGGGATTTCGTTCCCATAAGCCCCAAAGGTTATGCTAGAATCGTGAGGTTTCATCGCTTTGGCATAACGGGGGGGGCGAACTCCGCCGATTAGGAGTGGACTGTATGAATATAGGTATTCTTGGAGCTGCTGGCTACACCGGCTGCGAGCTTTTGCGATTATTGCGCGGCCATCCAGTGATGGTGCCTCAGGTGGTGGTCGGGCGCTCGGAGGTTGGGGTGCAGGTGAGCGATCTCTTCCCCTCCCTTGGTCCGGCGGGGGAGCTTGTTATTCGATCGTTCGCTGAATCCCGAGACGAGCTTTCTGCGTGTGACCTCGTTTTCAGCGCACTCCCCCACGGGCAGCTTGGAACATCACTCGCTGAAGAGTCGGCGACCTTTGCTGCGATTCCCCGAATTGTGGATCTTGCGAGTGATTTTCGGTTGCGCGACCCTCACGGATATCAACAGTGGTACGGAGCCTCTCACCCGTGTCCAGAAGAGCTAGATCGCTGGATATATAGTATCCCTGAGTGGCATCGCGAGAGGGCTCGCGGAGCGTCTCGGGTGGCGAATGCAGGTTGCTTTGCCACCGCCTTTCTTTTGGCGATTACCCCATTAGTGCGGGCCGGATTAGTTGAGGCGCCCCTCAGTGGGATTGGAATTTCGGGGAGCTCCGGAGCAGGCAAGGGGCTAAATGCCCGTCTTCACTTTAGCCATCTGCACGAGGATATCGTCACCTATCGGGTAGGTTCGCACCAACACGGCGGAGAAATTGAGCAGTGTCTCACCGATATCTCAGCAGGACTCTGGCAGGGGCCCGCTTCGTTATCGACCGTGCTCGCCCCAATGTCGCGGGGATTACAGGTAATAGTAACTGCCCCCGCAACCCCCGCTGCCTCCGAGAAATCAGTGCGCGATGCCCTTAATGATGCCTACCGCGATGAACCATTCGTGATAGTCCGAGAAAAACCCCCCGAAACAAAGCACGTACGAGGAGCTCATCGCGCCGAGATATTTGCCAACTACGATCCCCGAACAGGACTCGTAACGGCGATTGGAGTAATAGACAATCTAGTAAAAGGCGCTGCAGGTTCAGCGATTCAGAATGCTAATCTGATGTTGGGCTTGGAAGAGGTAGCGGGGTTGCCGCGAGAGGGGGTGTATCCGTAGGGGATGTGGTTTGTGGGGGGGGAGTGTTGAGCTAGGGGGATGGTGAAAAGTGCTCACGACGGAACCATTTTTCACCACCCTGCTAGGCAAGACGATAAATCGGCAGATTGATAGATGTATTCCCTATATCTTCGATTTTTTATTTTAGCCTGCGTATGTTTCTCAACCGCTAGTTCTTTTTTTCTGCAACTCGCGTTTACCCGACCGAAGACTCGCAAATTGGAGTTACCGTATACATCTTGGGATTAAATTTCCACGCTGCCCCTGAGATGAGATCAACGGGAATTGATATCAACCCAAAATCGATCAAAATCCCCAAAAGACTGGTCGCATCGAAAGTGTTGCTTACTGGAGAAACTGTGTCCTTGCAACCTTTTTTTGAGGCCCGCACTACGTAGTCCTCTCCCCGAACAAGCTGTAAAGTAGCTGCATCTTTACCACGTGGAATTCCGTTAAGGTATAAAACCGTACCTTCCTCTGTGGAGTTAAAGGTTACGGTATCGGTTGTACCGTGAATGATAGTCGAACAACCAGAAACTAAAAGAGTGAAAATAAAGAGTGATTTACCGAATATCCGAGACATTGACAGACCTCTTAAGAAAAAACGATAGGCGGTAGCACTATACCTTCTCCGAAGGATGCGTCAATTTCAGTTTAACGCTCCCTCAAATCTCAGCCTCAGAGGCTCCGATGTTTCCCGACTCCCCAAAAAGATCACAGATCGCCCGACTCCAAGGGACTGCTCTGGTTCCGCCAAACATTTGCTCGACTGGATCGTTTGATAACAACCACCGATCTGCATCTTTATCTATCGATGCGCCTAGAGTTTCGAGGGCCTTTGCATCTCTTTCACTCACTCGATCCTTTGACTTGATTTCGATAAGAAGCCTCTTCTCTCCCGGCCGATCGATAACAAGATCAATCTCAACATCTTCCTTGGTTCGTATGTAAGAGATATCCCAATCGAGCCTTGCGTAGGTTATATGTTTTCGAAATTCTAAAATTACCCAGTGTTCAAAAGCATCTCCCCACGAGTTCGTGTGGGGTTCGAGGGAGACGGAAAGGGTACGATCGAGAGCTCGTTTAATACCCGGATCGATAAGGTAGAATTTCGGGGCTTGCCGTTGGGCCTTGCGAACCGAGGTGTGAAATGCGGGAAGAAAAAACCCGAGCAGAGTATCTTCTAGTATCTCAAAGCAATTCGCTATCGTGACATCATCGACACCGATATCTCGAGCGATCGCCGTCTTATTTACTATTCTCCCATTCATTTGAGCTGCAACAGCGAGGAACTTTCGAAAGGGTGCGATATTTCTCACCCAACGCTCCTCCTGAATCTCTTTTTGTAAATAGGTGCCAACGTATGCGTTTAGATATTCACGAGCTGAAAGATCGTCGAGTGCAAGGTAGGCATCAGGGAGTGCGCCCCATTCAAGTGCTCGCCTCAGATCAAATCGCTCTCCAAGCTCTGCGGAGCAAAACGGATAAAGGTGATATACCCACGCTCGTCCCGCGAGAAGATTAGTCCCTTTTTGTTTTAGCCTCCGACTGCTTGATCCAGTAAGTACAAACTGACGTTTCCGCCGTTGAATCTGAGAATGAACAATATCGAGTAACGAAGGTATTTTTTGCACCCCTTCAATAATGACCCGCTTCCCCCGATTTTCCGGCGAATCGATCATTGCGGTAAAACGGGAGGAATCGAGCACTAATTCCGCAAAAATCTCTGGATCAAGCAGGTCGATAAACAGGGAGTCGACCTCCGAAAAAATATCCTCGAGCAGCGTTGTTTTGCCGACACCACGCGGTCCAAAAAGAAAAAAGCTGTTTATTTGCGATAGTTTACATTTTCTCTGAATCATAATCAGAATTTTAACGCTTTTTTCTGATTGTCGATAAGGATTTTGTCGTGGGCTCGAAATGTTTTTTTCTCACCTATTTTCAACACCCTGCTAGAATTTCGGATTTCGACGATGAATGGCCGCATAGTCCAACACGCGAAATTGGAAACTTATGAATTGGGCCATTAGACCAGTTTAATATCACCATTACTAAACTCTACCTAATCACAACTCAATCGGCTCTGCTCCATGCCCATTCTTTAAGCTGAGCTTAAGATAGCCAGCTTCGTAAGCAACGCCTCGAGCGGGATCGGTGAGAAGATTTAGGTGAGAATCTAGGTCAATCCAATCAAAGAGCGACCCTATAGCTGCACCTGCTGAGATCGCAATACTGCTTTCACCCATGCATCCTATCATCGTCTTTAAGCGGTGAGCGCGGGCGGTTGCGACGATGCGGAGTGCCTCGGTGATGCCGCCAGCTTTCATTAGCTTTACCACTACACCATCGATGCAGCTGGCAAGAGCTGGGAGGTCACGGCTTGTTTGACACGATTCATCTACAAGGATTGGAAGTGCGCGGCGTTTGAAGAGGTGCGGGAGCGCATCGTTTTGTTCGATCGCAAGTGGCTGTTCAACAAACTCTACCGAGCGTTCTGCTAACCACCGGATCATCGACTCAGCATCAGTTAAGCTCCATCCACCATTTGCATCAACTCGCAGAGTGTAGCTTTGATGCGTAGGAAGAGATTCCTCAATCGCACTGAAGGCCTCTTTGTCTGCTTCTATTCCATCAGGTGAGCCAAGTTTAATCTTGAGTAGGGTTGAACCTGTTCGATGAAGTATCTCGGGAACCCGCTCTCGTTGAAGCTCTGGTGGATTAATACCGATAGTTACTGAGGTTGGAGGCAAAGTTCGAGATAGTCCAAGAAGTCGCCATAATGGCATTCCCGCACGTTTTGCGTGAAGATCATAGAGCGCACAATCGAGCGCTGCAAGGACTGCCGGGCTCAAAAAACGATAGCCCTCATCCCAAAGCTCGAACAGATTCAGGGCGTCGCCGCTTTGTGTCGTGTCATTAAGGCGTGGCGCAAAATTCGCCAACTCCGCGGCACCAGCCTCGGGTGTAACAGAATAAATTCCTCCTCCGGCAGCCATCTCGCCGTAACCGCAAAAATTCCCATCTGAAACGGTGACTAAGAGGTTTTGATTCTCTGTTATCAAGCCACGGCTGATACGGAGTGGATACCGCTTTTTTAGGGTGATTGGAACGGTTTTTAGCTGCATAACTTTTAGATTTAAAATGCTCTTTATTCACCATCAGCAGTTAATAATAGCTGCGAGCAGTTTTTCGCCGCCGAACCGAACAACATCATCTGCAGGAAGCGAAGTTTCCCTCTCAATCTGCTTAATATATGCGTGTGCATCCTCGGTTGAAAGATCCACTGTGTTGAGTGCAATTGCTCGCACGGGTGCTCCCGGGAAAGTTCCGGCGGCGCGACTAACCGACTCATAAAAATCTGCAACATCTTTTAGAGGTGGAATTGGGAATTGTGAATTGTTCTTAACGTGAGTTTGTCCAGCGCGATGAACGAGAATAAGGTCAGTTGGTTGTGAGCCGCGGATTAGGGGCAGAGTCGCGGTGGATGACGGATTAAGCATACTGCCCTGTCCCTCAATAAATAGAAGATCGCAATTTTGCTCTGAAAGGGTGAGGACTCCGTACTCAACAGCACCAGCGGCAAAATCCACCGGAACTGCATCGAGCGGTATCCCTTGACCCTCAATAATAATTCCTGTTTGACCAGTCGCAAAAAATTGGGAGTTAATCCCACGACGGCGGCATACTCCATGCAATTCAAGACATGCTGACATTTTCCCGATCGCCATGTCGGTACCAACGGTGAGAATTCGGCGATTCTTCAACGCTTGGGCTCGACCAAATCCGATGCCGAGACAATTTGCGGGAGGAACACGGATATCGAAAATGTGTTGGTTTGAACGTAGCTCTCTGAACTGAGGCTCGAGCCGCTCATGTAATCCGTTGATAATCGAGAGGCCTGAAGCAATGGCGCGATGGACCATTTCCCTATGATTACCAACAAGAACTCCGCCACTTGTTGCAAGTCCAATAAGGAGTGTGTCTGCGCCAAGAGTAATCGCTTCATCAAGAGATGATACTATCGGCACATCTCTTTCGATCCCTGTAATTGCCCGCAGCGATTGCCCAGCGTATTCGGAATCGATCACCACCGCTATAGGATGCGCTGAATAGCGCAGTGTCGCGAGTCCAGTTTTACCGTACGAGCTTTTAAGATTGTCCTGAAGGTAGACGGCGAGAGTTTTTTTTGAAATATCTAAGTACAGCACAGCGCCTCCGGAGAAAAGGCAAATAATAGATTAGCAAATATCGATCGATGTAAATCGAAAAAAATCGATCCGAAGCAACAGCTACCGTTATATTAAAAAAATTACCTAACAGGTAGTGTGTTATCGATTTTTCATTTACCACCGATTATTGGAGTTGGCAAAATGAAATAAGAGGTGGGTGTCTGAAAAAAGGGGGTCACACCAATTAGATCGCTAAACTTTAGCGGAGGGAAACGACAGAGAAGAAAAAAATGCGATGTATTGCAGATTCTCAAATTTACTCATTCGACGATCGTATTCACCAATAGATCGCCGCTCAATCGGTGAGCCGCTCGCAGGTGGGTGGGCTAGTGTCGTCTTTTTTTGATGTGCGTTGTTTGCAGAGTTTGATCGATCTCGCGGAGGCTGAGAATCACCCGAAGAGCCATTAGGGCGCTGGGTATTGGAAGTGCGTTGGAGCTGGGAGTTGCCGCGAGGTCTTATTTTGAACATCGGTTCCGCCTCCAATGAGTGTAACTAACCCCAAAATTCTACCCGATCAGTATTACCCGTAAAAACGTTCCTTTTTCCTATGCCTATCAAGAAACTTTCTATTTCTCTCGAACGATAAAAGGTAAGCCATAAAAAAAAATGGCTTTCAAAATTCTACCCTTAAGTTCGAGAGATTATCAGCTATGCACCCTGTTCTGTCCCCGCAACCGAGAGAAAAACTGCTTCAAAGAGGAGCTGAGGCGCTCTCCGATGTAGAGCTACTCTCCGTAATTCTAGGGAGTGGCACAAAAGGCCGGCACGTTTCGCAGATCTCTGAAGTCGTTTTGGAGATGTTTAATGGCCCCTCTGACGGCAACCTGAAAGCTGCTCTCAGGACGATAAAGGGGATAGGCTCTGCAAAAGCAGCCCAACTCGAGGCGGCTCTGGAGTTTTCTCGACGAAGGATTGCGCCAAGGGGGTATCGGGTAAAAAGCTCAAACGACGTGTCGCCACTAATCGGTTTTATCAGCAATGCCAAGCAGGAGCATCTGGTATGCATCTCTCTAAATGGAGCGAACGAGGTTATCGCAACGCGGGTGATAACGGTCGGGTTAGCAAATATGTGTCATTTGCACCCGCGTGAGGTTTTCAGCGATGCTATTACAGATAGAGCCTGCGCGATAATTCTAGCTCATAATCACCCATCGGGTGATCTTTCTCCGAGTCCTCAAGATATCTCGATAACTGAGCGGATAAAACAGGCAGGAGAGCTGCTCGGTATCACCCTCCTTGATCATGTGATCGTGTCGATTCACGGTCACCGGAGCATCATGGGGAGATGATAACAAAAAGGAGAAAATAGGTTGGAACACACTGATGGAAAAATATAGCGAGAATGGGCCAAATCTTAATTGCATCGCCCAAGAATTATCGGGCCGTCGGGAGAGGGGTGAGCCGATAATTGATCTTTCAGCAGCAAATCCAGTAGGCATTTTGCCAACATTTCCCTCGGAGCCACTAATCGAGGCAAGTCGCCGCTATTTTTTTCAACGCAGATACGAGCCCGATCCTCACGGGTTGCCGAGTGCGCGCGAGGCGATTGCGGAGTGGTACAAGGTTCATCATCAGCTTGCAATAGAGACCGATCGAATCATAATCACCGCGAGCACCTCTGAGAGTTATCAGCTTCTTATTCAGTGTTTGTGCAAGCAAGGAAGCACCCTTTTAGTGCCTAGCCCCTCATATCCACTGCTAGAGGAATTTACAGCTCAGCGAGCAATTCAAACACGTGCCGTTCCTCTTCGACGATACGATCAGTGGCGATATTCGCCCACCTCTTTTGAGGGTTTTCTCGATCCCTCGATAGCGGCAATTGTTCTTGTAAGCCCCAATAATCCAACCGGCACCATCGCCTCTGCAAAAGAGCTTAAAGACCTTATTACCCTTTTAAAGCCGCTCCCGTATCAGCCTCCCCTAATCATTGATGAAGTATTTGCGGGTGCTCTCTTTGGCGAAAATCGCACCTTTCACGGGGCTGCTCTTGAGAGCGATTACCCCGTCATTCTACTGAATGGCATATCAAAGAGTTTTTGTTCACCCGATCTCAAAGTGGGTTGGATGGTGTACAACGATGCGGCGTGGTCTCGGTGTGGCGAAGCCTTGCTCTACGCAAATGATCTGCTCTTAAGCTGCTCTGGATTAAGTCAGTGTTTAATGACTGCGATGATGAAGGGAGGAGGAATCGAGTATCTTGGTGCGATTAAAGAAGCACTCGATATTCAATACCGAATGACGATGACTGCGTTAGACGGCTATTCCTGGATAAAACCAGTGCCTCCACAGGGCGGGTGGATGGTGTTTGCTGAGATAGAGACAAGAAAGAGGACGGGTAGGTATTGCGACGAAGAAGAGCTGTTCGTCCGAGCTGCCCGAGAGGGGCTCGCCATACACCCTGGGCATTTCTACGGTGTGGAAGGGGCGGGGGTTTTTGCAGCGTTCTCGCTCTTGACCCCGAGATCAGTGCTTGAGGCAGGAGTCGGGATACTTGAGCGAGTTCTTTGAATTAGCGCTTTACCGCGGGCAGAAACAAAATTGTGATCGCGGTAAAGCGCTTGTCTTATTGTTATTTTTTAACAATTATTTTTCAGCCAATAGCCGATCGACAATCGATTTGAAGTGCTCAAAAGGATACGCCCCGGCGACCCTGATTCCGTTTACGAAAAAGCCTGGAGTTCCGCGAACTTCATGACGTTCTGCTTCGTCTTTATCGGCTTTAACCGCAGCAGCTATCTCTGGAGATGCAAGGTCTTTTTTCCACTGATCAACTTTTAGTCCAAGCTTCTTTGCTGTTTCCTCATAGAAAGCGTCGCCGAGCTTTTGCTGATTGGCGAAGAGTTCGTCATGGAATTCCCAAAACTTGCCCTGTTTTCCTGCAGCAAGAGCTGCCTTTGCAGCTGGTTCAGCCTCGTTGTGGAATGGGAGAGGGAGGTTCTTGAAAACGATCTTTACATCGTTTGGATAAGCCTTAAGCACCTGTTGAGCGGTTTGATTACCCCGACTGCAATAAGGACATTCGAAATCAGAAAACTCAATAAGCGTTATCTTCGCCGCGGCGTTACCCTTTACCGGGCTTGCTCCAACAGCGACATCTTCTCGATTCTTAAACGATGCCTCGAGCGCCTCTTCTTTTGCCCGCACTTCTTCTTCTTGCGCAGCACGCTTCATAGCCGTAACCAACGCGGCACGACCATCAACAGATTCGAGATACTGCTTCATCTGACCTGCAAAAGCAGGGTCAACCTGAGCGTGGGCAGATGTTGGGATGGAGACTAGTAACCCTAACGCAGCAGTTGAGAGAAAAGAGGATGACAATGCAGCGAGATTAAATTTGCGAAAACGCATGAGAAAAGCTCCTAAAGTTATAAATAGTAGCCGAAATGCACTGACTGTGTGCAAGCAGACGAACATACCCATTGTTATCGGCGTAAAGCACCTTGAAAAACTCCGCCTAGGGTAACACCGCCGCCGACAGTCGACAACAAAGTTCTCGAGGAGCCATATTTCGGGGCATCTTTTCATTCGGCAATTTGATGAAAGTAATTTACCCTCAAAAATGAACGAAAAGCATCGGCCCCTTTACAAAGATAGCCCAGATCCTTAAACAATATCAGGGTGTCCAGTTTAACCTGGGGCGTTGATTGAAACAGTTGGGCCGTCGAATGGGACGGTCTAATTGAAAAAGAGTGCGGCTATCGGAGGCAAGGATCATGGGAGAGCAGGACGGAGAGGCTACGGGATTTACTGTTCGCGATAAACGGCGATTTGATTCCTCTGGGGTTGAACGAAGCGAAACAGAGGAGCGAAAAGGTGGAGCTCAAGTTGTTGGAGCTGGGGTGCAAACGGGGCCAAGTGCTGCGCCGCAGAAAGAATCCTCTGGGGCCAAGGTAGAGGAGCCGCGCAGATCGGTTGAGGAAAAATCAGAGGAAAAAGGAGCAAGTGCGCTCCGAAGAGAAGAGGAGATTGCTCCTGGACTTGATTTTGCCTCTTTTATTATTTCGCTGGCTACTCAGGCGTTTTGGCAGCTTGGGCTCGAAATGCCACCGGCTGGAATAAGCGTTCAAAAAGATATCGCCGCTGCAAAACAGACGATCGATATAATCTCAGTGCTGAAAGCTAAAACAAAAGGAAACCTCTCTACCGATGAAGAGCGGTTGATGGAGGAGGTATTGCACAGTTTGCGGATGGCGTTTGTGCGAGCTATGCCATCATAGTCCGATTTCGAGCCACCGTTTAATGCGTGCTGTGTTGCCAATCTCGTGACATAGCGCGCTTCATATTTCGTCTCGGCATGGTCTTTATTGCCGAGGTAACGGAGGTCGATGGTGCTTTCTCCGCTAAACTCAGCATTTACACACCTAAAGACTTCTTCTCTTTGTTATTTATAACTAATTGTTTATACAGCATATTGTTGCTGTTTTTTTATTTAGTCATCCGCTCTAACTCCATTCTATCCCCTTTGGCATAGGAATTGATGCTCTTCCAGCCTGTCTGGTGTTTTTTTGGGGGGAGCATGGATACGCTGCAGGATATGTCGGATGACGAGTTGGTTGAAGGAATTCAGGCTGAAAACCCCCTCGCTTTTGAGGAATTAGTAAATCGTTATTCGATGAGGGTCTTTACTCTCGCAAATCGGGTAACCAAGCATAAAGAAGATGCCGAAGATGTGATGCAGGAGGTGTTTGTCTCGGTAATGCGTAAAATTACCGCATTTCGTGGGCAATCATCATTTTCGAGCTGGATTTATCGAGTTACCTTGAACTGCGCTTTGATGCGTTTACGTAAACGGCGACAGGACAAAAGTATCTCGATGGAGGATATGATGTCGCAGGTTTTAGCGGTTCCGAATCGGGTAAATACATTTAACTCTGAAGGTGAATCGTTTCGTCGTCGCAGTGAGCTGCGCGAGGCGTTGACAGCGGCGATAGAGGAGCTTCCCAAGGATTATCGACCTGTATTTATTTTGCGTGATGTAGACGGGTTTTCAAGCCTTGAGGTGAGTGAGATGTTGGGCATCTCAGTGCCTGCTGTTAAATCGCGATTGCATCGTGCGAGGATTTCGTTGCAGCGTCATTTATCCGAGCTCCTCGAGGGCGATGCTCCGGAGGATATACGCTCAGTCAAAAAACGAGCTAACGGCTAACGGCTAACCGGGCAACCCCGTAGAGCGGTTTGCCGACCAAATCCTTCGAGACCTTTACTCATCTGCCCTTGTCCTGAGGGTACGTGCGGTATATCGTGATGCCCGATTCATCGGCTCGCCGAATTTTAGGGTCTCTATATGTCTTCCTTTCACTCGGAGTTGGTGCCCCGTGCACGTAATGTCATATTCGCTGCGTTAATTGTTATAGGGATAATTAGCTGCACTCATGTTCCGCGCGATCCGATTGCTCTTCCTAACGATGCAGCAACGATTGAGCGGGGGAAAGAGTTGGTTCATGGATTAGCAAGCTGCGGGTTTTGCCACGGTCGCGCTCGCTCCCCTGATGCTCCCCTCTCTGGCGGGCTTCCATTTCACGATCGGTACGGCGAGGTAAAAGCTGCAAACATCACATCCGATCGAAGAACGGGGATCGGTTCAACCACAACTGCCGATATCTTCCGGGTTCTTCGGGGTGGCTGGGCAACCGATGATCGCCACATCTCTCTCGATGTTCATCGTGGATACGAGTGGATGGCTGATGAAGATCTTGCTGCAATCGTCGCCTATATCCGAACTGTGCCGCCAGTGGTGTCCACTGTTGAGAGACGCTCTGTTGGATGGTACGCGCGTAATGTGGATGGTTTCTTCGAGGGCGAACACGAGGTTCGGGGTTACATCCCAACGATTCCGCGCCGCTTCAAAGCTGATTACGGAAAATATCTAGTTGAAAATGTCGCTCGCTGCGGAGTTTGTCACGATGGAGTTTCCGGATTGTTCTCCGATGGTGTCTCTCTTGGAGGAGGAAGAACTATTCACACTGAATCGGGGGAGCGAACGGCGCCGAGTCTATTAAGACGGGGAGGCGCGGGCATCTCGCGGTGGTCAGAGAGCTCAATAGTGCAGTTTCTCAAAAAAGGAGAAACGGCTAACGGCAAACGAGTTGATAAACGATTTTGCCCCGTTAATTTTTATAGTGAAGCAAAAGAGGACGATCTGATGGCGATCGCAACATACCTGCGCAGTTCAATCAACTGATTGAACAATTCATTCATCAATGGATCTGGTCTTTAGGAGTTAAAATTATCAATGCTGGTGTTAGGGATCGAGACAAGCTGTGATGAGACAGCGCTTGCGATTGTTCGTTATGAAAACGGTAAGCCCGACACGGTCGGCTCGATATCGGTTATCGCAGAGCGAGTCTCGTCGCAGATTCCGGTGCATCAGCTCTACGGCGGAGTTGTTCCTGAGATAGCAGCTAGAGAGCACCTTCGATCTTTGCCGTTGTTATTGGATGATATTCTAACTGAGGCTTCCCTTTCTATAAACGAAATCGATGGCATAGCCGTAACTCAGGGGCCAGGCCTTAAAGGCGCGCTCTTGATGGGGTTTTCATTTGCAAAGGGTGTTGCTGCTGCGGCAAATAAACCGCTCGTGGGTGTTAATCATATCGAGGGCCATCTTTTATCGCCTCTTCTCTCGCACTCCGCACTAGACTTTCCCTTTTTGGGTCTTGTTGTTTCAGGGGGCCACACCGAGCTTGTTGAGGCGAATGCTCCGGGTGATTACCGAATTGTATCGCGCACGATGGATGATGCGGCGGGAGAGGCATTTGATAAAGCGGCCGCTCTTTTAGGATTTGATTATCCGGGAGGTGCGGCTCTTTCGCGTGCAGCTGAGGGAGTTACATCGAGCCGCTTTGTGCTTCCGCGAGTTATGCTTGAGCGGGCGGGTATGAGCTTTTCAGGCCTAAAAACAGCTGTTGCTCAATTAGTCCGGCGTGAATGGGATGGTCTCGATAAGGCGTGTTGCGCTGAGCTTTCTTTTACAATCGAGCAAACGATCGTTGAGGTCCTCGTTAGAAAAACGCTCGAAGCGCTCTCTCAACGATCTCTTTCAAGAGTCGCTGTAGCTGGCGGAGTGGCTGCAAATCGGGGTTTACGATTGGGATTAGAGCGGGCACTGCGTGAGAAAAATTTACCGCCCCCTTTTTTTGCTGAAAAGCGTTACTGCACCGATAATGCGGTTATGATAGCGCTCGTGGGAGCGTGCCGTCTTGCGGCGGGTGAACGACTTGCATCCCGCGCATCCGTGTTGAGCCGGTGGCCGATTGAGGAGATGCGGCGGCCCGGTTAAATTAATTGGGAAAAAAAAGGTTACCGAATAGGGTGGATCAGTTAGGAATTCAGTATGCGAAACATATCAGAAAAAAAAAATCGAAAGCGAGATGAAGGATCGGACGCGCGGCGTGATGTAGCGCGATCTCTTCGTGCACATCGTGTTTCGCCTCGCAAGGAGCGTGGGCAGAACTTCGTTGTTGACCCTTCCGTTATCGAAAAGATTGTCTCGTTCGGTGCGCCTCTTTCGCACGAAAATATTCTTGAGATAGGTCCTGGGCTTGGTGCGTTGACCGAGCGATTACAGGGTGGCGCATCGCTTACCCTGATAGAAATTGAGCCTTCCTTTTGTCGTGCGTTAGAGAAACGATTTCCTGATGCTGAAGTGATAGAGGGAGATGTGCGCTCGATTGATATCACTCAGCTTGAGGGGCCGTATACGGTGTTCGGTAATCTTCCGTATGTGTTTTCTTCAGATATTATTTTTCACCTTATTGCATCAATTCCCTCAGTTTCGCGCGCAGTTCTTTTGTTGCAACGAGAGTTTGCAGAGCGGGTTGCCTCGGCACCCGGCTCTCGCTCCTATGGCGTTTTGAGTGTAATGGCGCAGCTCTGGAGTGATGTAACGCTAGGGCCTCGCGTTCCGGGTACATGCTTTCAACCTACAACTCAGGTCGAGTCGCAGGTCATAATGCTCAAGTTTCTCCCGAGTCCACGTGTTGCTGTTGGTGATCCTTTCTGGTTCCGTCGAGTTGTGCAGGGTGCTTTCCACGCGCGCCGCAAAAAGCTAAGAAATAGCCTAAAAGCGGCATCTCTTGTACCCCCAGGAGTGATCGATGAGGCGCTTGAGCGTTCGGGAATTGATGGCGATCGTCGGGCTGAGACCCTCAATATAGAGGAGTTCGCGCGGCTCGCTGAAGCGATACCCGCGCCCGGAAAGTGATTTCATTAGAGAGCACTATTTATCTCAGTACTCTTTTATCGCCGCAATGAGTTCTATCTCAACCACTGCTCCCTTCGGTAGTGCGGCAACCTGTATAGTTGATCGCGCGGGTCTAGCATCGCCGAGGGCTCGGCTATACAGTTCGTTGACCACCGCAAAGTCATTCAGATCGGTCAAAAAAATCGTCGCTTTTACAACATCATTAAACGAACAACCACTTGCGCTGAGTACGGCGGTAAGGTTACGAAGAACCTGCTCTGTTTGTGAGACAACATCGGCACCAGCAAGCGCTCCGGTTTCAGGTACTAGCCCGATCTGACCACTCGTGAAGAGAAAGCCATTTGCAGCAACTGCGATGCTGTAGGGGCCAACGGGGAGAGGTGTGTTGGGGATGTCGGTGAGGTGTTTCATGTTAATTCAGTAAAAAGAGAGACAAGAACAGCAATATCAAAAAAAATTGATGATAAACTATACGATAATAAAAGAAAAATAGTGAGTTAATTCAAGGTAATATCGAATGATAAAGAGGGCTCAATCAGTTATTCTGAATACTCTCACAGAAGCTCCCACACTTGCAGCGGTTTTAGCAGGTGGAGTCGTCTTTCTTGGTATTAGCCCAACATCATTGACCGCCATTTTCGCTGCGGCCAGCATAGCAGTTGCTGTTTTTTTTCATCTCCGATACCGGCGATTGACGGCTCATTTATCTCAAATACTCAATACTCCCGTCTTTGCCGAGGTAGCACCAATTGATGCGAGGTTACAGATTGATGCGGTTTCGCGGATCGATTTTTTGTCACGGATTTTTCGTGACATCTCTCACGACCTGATGCGGTGCGAGGCTGAGCTGAAGAAGGGAGAGGCAGCGCGGATTGCGATTCTTGATACCTTGCCGGTTGGGGTTTTATTGTTGACTCATGCAGGGAAAATATACGCGGCAAACAGCGAGGTCAGTGAAATTTTCCCCGCGATTCGCGGTGTCGGGCGTGAAGCAACGGTGCAGGGGCATATCCGGATCGCAGAAGTTACCCGAATTTTTGAAACGATTCGGAGCGATGGATCGGTCGAGCCGCGCGATGTGGCTCTTCTTGGTGATGGTGATCGGGTAGTGCGGATAAGTGGCGCATTGCTCCGTGAGAATATCGCGGAGTGGCAGGTGAGGGTGGT
>JBIJBT010000154.1:0-3167 GCA_044345055.1 Bdellovibrionota bacterium | reverse complement strand
GAGATGTTGCTCGAGGGGATTGATGACAAGGCACAAGAGCGACACTTTATCGATGTTATTCATCGACACGCCGAGCGGCTTCACCTTCTTGTAAAAGATCTTCTCACACTCTCTCGACTCGATCACCCTGCAGCTATACGGTCGCTTAATCGGGAAGCTGTCGTAATTTCGGATCTTTGTCTTGATGCGATCGAGACCGTGCGTGAGGGGGTGCTTGGTGCGGATTCCCGAATAAATGTCGGATTTTCAATCGGCAAGACGGTACCTGAGTCGGTAATGATCCATCGATCTCTTATTCGGAACGCTCTTGTAAATCTCCTTGAAAATGCTGCAAAACATGTTGGTGACGATGGCGTTATCACCCTTTCAGTAACAAGGGAAGGGGACCAACTTTTGCTTCGGGTGATCGATAATGGAGTTGGAATTGGTCCAGAGCATCTGCCTCGTATCTTTGAACGATTTTACCGTGTCGACAAGGGCCGAAGTCGTCAAGAGGGTGGCTCCGGTATTGGACTTGCGATCGTAAAACATGTTGCTCTTGTTCATGAAGGTCGGGTGAGTGCCGAGAGTGTCGTTGGAAAGGGAAGCACTTTTACGATAACGATTCCAATTTATGAGGAGAGTGATTCGACTAGCTGAGCGACTCTCTACTTGTCGCGGTATCGTGAAGAGGCTAGCATCGGAGGGTTAATTTTTTCGTTTGGCTGACTCTGGAGTTTTATGAATTTTGATCAGTGGTTCTCAAGCCAGTTTCCTCATATCCCTCTTTCAGGCGCTCACGCAGCGATTTCGCTCTCAGAGGCAGGGGGCACGATTCCCTTTATCGCGCGTTACCGAAAGGAGCAAACAGGAAATCTTGATGAGGTAGCTATTGAGCAGGCGATTCAGGCGCAAGCGCGATGGAAACAGATCGGTGAGCGGAAAACATTTATTCTCAGCGAAATCGAGGCCCAGGGAAAATTAACCGATTCGCTGCGCGGATTATTGGAGGGGACTTTCGATCTGACTGCGCTTGAAGATATTTATCTTCCTTACAAACGAAAGAAAAAAACAAAGGCAACACTCGCAAAAGAGGCGGGTCTTGAACCGCTTGCAGAATGGATATGGCGGTCTGGGCACGAGGTTGGTTTTGATGCTGGAGAGACTCCAGAGAGCCGCGCGAAGCAGTTTCTTAATCCTGAAGCAAAAATTGAAACTGAGGCCGCAGCTCTTGAGGGGGCGCACTATATTTTGGTTGAGCGGCTCTCCGAGTCTCAAGATTTGCGACAATTCGTTCGGACCGAGCTTCTTGAGCGCGGAATTTTATCGAGCTCAAAGGGTGAGAAAGCGAAAGAGCCGAGTAAATTTGATCGGTACTTTGATTATCATGAACTGGTCTCTTCGTTGCGAAAGGGTGAGCATTCGCATCGGTACCTTGCGCTTCGTCGCGGAGAGGCAGAAGGAGAGCTGCAGGTAAGGATGGGAGGCGGTGCAGAAGACGAATCGTTTCAGCAACGGCTTTTACGCCGGTTCGAGGAGGCAGCGTGTTGTGTTGAGCGATCGACCTGTGCGGCACTTCTTAAAAAGTCGGCCCGATTTGCCCTTAAGTATCATGTGTATCTCTCGATAGAGGCAGAGATTCACACGATGCTCAAAGAGGTCGCTGATGATGCTGCGATCACTGTATTTGCAGATAACGTGCGCACGGTTTTGCTTGGGTCCCCTTTTGGTGCTCGCACCGTGTTGGGGGTGGACCCCGGATTGCGAACGGGTTGCAAACTTGCGCTCGTTGACAAAGCAGGTGGATATGTTGCGAGTGCTGTTGTGCACACGCTCGGCGATGGGGATCGGGCAAAGGCGCGATCGCTTATCAAGGAGCTCTCGCAGAAAGCTGGTCTTGAAGCAATTGCAGTTGGAAATGGAACGGGCGGAAGAGAAGCGGAGGAGTTTTTTCGCGCGCTCGTAAAGGAGCAGGGGCTCTCGATTCCGGTAGCTCTTGTAAGTGAGGCAGGAGCGAGTGTTTATAGCGCGAGTGAGATAGCGCGGAGAGAATTTCCTGAGCTCGATCTTACGGTTCGAGGCGCGATTTCGATCGCACGGCGATTCCAAGATCCGCTCGCTGAGCTTGTTAAGGTAGATCCAAAAAGCATTGGTGTTGGGCAGTATCAGCACGATGTAAATCAACAATCTCTGAAGACCTCGCTCGAGCGAGTGGTTGAGTCTTGTGTGAATGCGGTTGGGGTGAACCTAAACACAGCATCTGAGTATCTCTTGTCATTTGTCTCAGGGATAGGCCCAGCACTCGCCAAGGGAATCGTTGAATTCCGGGGCCAAAAGGGGCTTTTTTCTTCGCGGCAACAGCTGCTCGAGGTTCCTCGATTTGGTACAAAGGCGTTCGAGCAGGCAGCTGGATTTTTGCGGGTTGCCGGTGCAGCGCATCCGCTCGATGCGACGGGAGTTCATCCGGAGCAGTACGGTGTGCTGGAGGAGTTTGCCGCTGAGGAAGGGATAGAGGTTTCGTCGCTTTTGGGAGCAGGGGTTGCGCGAGTTCGTAGCGCTTCTCGACTTAAAGAGAGGCTCGGGGAGTTTACCTTTCGGGATGTAATTGCAGAGCTTGAAAAACCGGGACGAGACCCCCGCGATCCCTTTGTGACGATGGAGTTCCGGGAGGGAATCGCCGAGATGAGCGATCTTGTTGAAGGTATGGTTTGTCCGGGAGTAGTAACAAATGTGACCAACTTTGGCGCATTTGTTGATATCGGTGTACATCAGGATGGACTAGTACACATCTCGCAGCTAAGCGATACCTTCGTTAAAGATCCTCGCGATGTAGTGACGACGGGGCAACGGGTGGTTGTTCGCGTATTGGAAGTTAATCTTGAGAAAAAACAGATAGCGCTCTCGATGAAGGCGGGGGACCGCACCGATGAAAAATCTCGCGGGTCTTCGCCGATGAAAAGCTCAGGTGGCGATAGACGAAGCAAACCAGCTCGAATTGAGCCAGATGTGCGGGTTGCTCACACTCCCTTTGCAGCGTTGTTGAATCAGGGGCGGCGGTGAGGGTGGACGAATTATCTTGAGCGTGAAGGGAACCAAGGTAAGGTGGGGTTTCTCTAAAATCTGGAATATTCCACCGTACCGTCGCGCCTTTTTGTAGAATGGAGTGAAGGGACTCAGTTTGGTGATTG
>JBIJBT010000111.1:0-7759 GCA_044345055.1 Bdellovibrionota bacterium | reverse complement strand
ATCCATCGTAAGAAAAACTTTTTCATTCGGATCGGTGAACAAGGACAGTAGGTACTTGGCAACCTTATCAAAATTAAAATCCGCCTCCGCAAAAAAACGCTGCATACGGCGATACCATGACGAGGTAAGCCCATCACACGAACAGCTCTGACAAACCCTCTTCAAATTCACCGTCCGAGCCTGAACAATCCCAACTACCATCGCCGCAAGGCACGTCTGCCGAGGTTTCCTTAGACCGATATTCGCCTGTACTATCCTACTCAACCCCTTAATATTATCCATAAAACCCTCCTTGGTGTTTTAGCGCATCAAGGATAGGGTATTTTAATGTAATATCAAGGGGTTATCTGCTTTTTGTCGCGTACAGAGCTGTTCGTCTATAAAAAAAGACGTTCAGACTAAATTCAGAACAAGTAAAAATTTTGCCACATAAATGCAAAGACTGCCGTTTCGGTCGGCATTCAAAAGGTTTCAACTTCGATATAAGTCCTCATCTATGCGCACCATTAAAACTCTTCTTAAAACAGTCCAAACAGCTAATAACCCCGATATTTCAGAGTATAGAATTTTAGTCGTTGCTGGTTGGTTTACGGTGGGAATCTGCATTCTACTGGGATTTAGCGATTTTATACACTTTACTTATCAGCCAACAAACTCAGGGGTTTTTGGGTATGTAAAAGCCAATCATTATCCAAAACAACAGGAGTTTTTTTGGTTTTTTTGTTTATTTTTTGGAGTTCCGGCCGTGATGTTGATAGGCTGGTGCCTTTGGATTGCCGGGTCAACAGTTGCAGCTAGGCTCTCAAAGGAGGATTCAAAGCCATTGTTGAAATTGTATGCACTTTGCCACCTACCTTTTTTGATAGTTTGGCCATCTATTATTCGACTTGAAACAGGTGCGTGGAGGCAGTTGTTCACCTCTAGCGGAATTGCCTTATTGGTGGGATTGGCAGGTTCTCTTATAAAGTGGATTGCTCGGCTAAATTGGGGACAACATCAGCAGGTAAAGAGCGGCTGTCCTGCGACTTTCACTGAAAAATTATCGTCATCCCACACCCACGATATTGACGTCGTTCGCGTTCCCGGCCGATTCAGTAAAAAGTTGGCTCTAAGAATATATGGGAAAGAAGTCTACCCAATAGCAATAGCAAATTGGCTTCTCGAGTGGCTAGTTATTCCAAGTTTATTTTACCTATTGTATCTCAATTTGAATAGCGATGGGCCTATCGATCTGTTCCATGAGGGCGAGTTTTTAGTCCCACTTAATGAACTTCTCCGTGGTGGTATTCCCTATCGTGATATATATCTTCAACATGGCCTTTTTCATAACGCTCTAATTCCCCGATTGGGTGCATTTCTATTTGAACCAACTCTGTTGGGAGTAAGGTTAATTCGCTCTTATCTCGAACCTCTCGGCTACCTGAGCTATTACTACTTGGTTCTCGTGACTTGCAGGACGCGTATTCTTCCAACTCTTTTCATTGCGTTTGCTGGGTGCGGCCTGCTTGAAGATGTGATGCGGAGATTTGGGTCAGAACGTGCTTTTTTTGGAATTCTGAGTATTTCGGTCCTCGCTGCAGCAATAACTGCGGAGAGCGGGCACCCAATAATGAATTTTTCCTGTATACAATCCGAACATCGCCCGGGGCTGAAAGGCGTTGTCCGATTGTGTTTCCATCGGGGATGGAAACTAATAATTGCTGGATTTCTTGCCGTGCTTGCTTTCTGGCACAGTGTCGATATCGGTATATATGCCCTCGTAACCGGTTTTTCATTTATCACACTAGCTTCGCTTTTTCGTCCCAATATATCAATAAAATTCCGTATATTACCCTTAATTTGCTACTTAGGAGGAGTGATAATGGGGTTTATTCCAATCGCAGGGTATTTAGTTTTTCTCGGTGCGTTCGATGATTTTCTCAGAAACACTTGGATTCAATGCGCATATCAGTCTGAAACTTGGGGTATTCCATTTCCAAGCATTTACTCAGCATTTGGACCTATAGCAGCCACAAAAAACTGGATTGGTTGGGGAAATTGGATTATTGGCTCATCAGTGCAATTTTATTATTGTCCAATAATGACTACCGCTGCAGTCGTGGTTCTTGCGTATCAGATGATGGGTTCAGGTTTTTGGAGTTCGCGGACGGCGCCAACTTTGCTTCTTCTTACCATCGCAAGTATGACTTTTTTCCGAACCATGCTGGGTCGATCCGATAAATGGCATCTGTTCAATGGTGTAATGTTTGCTTTCGTTATAGCTCTCTTCCTTACCGATCAATGCTTTATCGCTGCCTGGGGACGTTTCTCCAATCGAGGAGTTTCCATCATTCGACGGTTAATTATCCTTCCGAGGCTTGTTACAGCAGTTGCATCAGCGGCGGGACTGTATTATCTCATAGTACTCTTTCAAACACTCCCCGCATTTGAAATACGATCAGAACGCTTTGGCCGATGGCCGCCGATAACCAAGGGTAAGGAAGAATCTGTTCCAAGAGGGGGTTTAACAATACTTCCAGCTATTCAGAGCCAGCAGATTCGGCATGCTGTTGAGTACATCCGCACTAACTCTTCCGAAAACGAACGTGTATTCGATTTTTCAAATCAAGCCGCTATTCTCTTTTTTGCTGATCGCCGCCCACTAAATCGATACTTCCAATTGGCCTATGCCAGCACTAATGATATCCAGCATGAGACCGTTGCTGACTTGGAGCGTTTAAGGCCAAGTATTGTTATATTCAGCGGAGCCCGCGATTACAAAACGGGAACTGATTTTGATCGCATTGATGATATATCCTCATCGAACCGTCACCCTCTGATTGCCAACTATCTCAAGACCAACTACGAATTTAGTGCTGCATTAGGAGATGTGGTCTTTTGGAAACGAAAACCATTACAACTTATTGGACCCCAATATTAAGAGCTATTTCTGAGCTGTCTTGAACTTTCCCCGAGACTTTTTGCATTCTACTCAGCCTTCACCATTACCTCTACACCTCATAGGTATAGAGGTCGGGGGCAAGAGGTAGGAGACAGCGGCGCCTGATCTCACTAAACCAACCTCTTGGGTCTAATGATCATAGCGATAGACGTACCTACAACAATCGTGGCACCAACGATCTGAATACCATCAAGACTCTTGTCAAAAAACAGCCAAGCAATCGGAGCGGCAAACACGGGTCCAAGGCATCGCAGAGCGGAGTTCAGCCACGCGGAAACGGCCGAAAGGGAATAGAACCAAAGAATGGTACTCGCCACATAAAACATCAGCACCGAGGCGAGCATGAAGGAAAATCCAAGCGGTACATCAACGCTAGGACTAAACACCCGATGGCCGTCGATTATTAGTGCAAATGGTATCAGCACTGCGGCGGAAAAAAGGCTCGTCATCACTGTTGCCTGCATAGAGCCAAATGCGTCAGACAACAATTTCCCCGGCTTATAGACCGAGGCACCAGCGAGCAATCCAAGTATCACGAGAAGGTCTCCCCACTGCTCAAAGGTAAAGGAGAGATTTGATCCCGCTGACAGGAGAATCGCTCCTCCGATGTGAAGCAAGAGCAAAAATGAATCGCCTCGTCTAATCCTCTCACCATACAAAGCGGCATGAAGTCCCAGAACGACATAAGGCTCCATTTTTGTGAGAAACATCACCTTCGCACTCGACGTGTAGAGGAGTGAATAATCAAAGAGAAGAAAACCGATAACGTTTCTCACCAGTGATACATAGAGAAACGGTATCCACAGCGATCGAAGTTTTGTCAGCGATGGGAACCCCCTTTTCTCCTTTTTGAGAAGTAGGGGAATCAATATAATGGTAATTACTGCGGCAAAAAGTGGCGAAAAAGCCGCCACAATAAGTGGTGAAAGAATTCTAACGGCCTCTCCATTCGTTATCCAGGTAATACTTGAAAGGATAGCGCTGAGAATAGCGGCAAGGGTGTGCATAAAAGATCTTGATTGTGAAGTACCGTCAGTTTTTGTGCTTCCGAGGAATAGAGTTAATCTGTCCGAATTTCCGATTAACCGATATCGACTTCCCCCGTTATATCACAACCACCGCGCTAGAAAATCGAGAGCTTCTCTTTGCATCGCCACCGTTTCGACGTGTCCGCAGTGATGCTTTGATAATCGCCACGCATCGGGAGCGCCCGCTGATTTGTATACTTGAGTCAGCTCAGCATCGATTCGTTCGAGCCCCTCGAGAGGGGTGAGGGGATCATAGATTCCTGCAAGCGAAAGGTGGGGGCGGGGGGCGATAAGGGCGTTGATTCGGGCAGTCGTTGTGTGTTTCAGAAGTGAAGGGACGTAGTAATAGATCCCGTGTCCGTCGATGCCGCGGTTTTTTATCAACGATTCAAATTCGGTAAGGCAACAGATATCAACGCAAGCAGCGATACGGGGATCGAGAGCGGCAAGCCACCACGCCATCGTACTCCCCATTGAAGTGCCGATTGTTCCGATCCGATTCGGATCAATTTCAGGCCGTTCCGAAAGAAAATCGATGGCTCGAATCGAATCGAAAACCATCATCCCCCACATCACCTGACCGCGCCACAACATCTCCTTGAAGATCTCCGACTCCCGCCGCCCACGCCGTTCGCCAAAACCCCAGTGATCAATGCAAAGCACTGCAAAACCGAGCTGAGTGAGTGCGACGGCGTAGGAGGGGGATTCCAAAGAAGGAGATCGATTTAGCACCGATTCTTTTCCCGTAACGTAATCTCCTCCGTGCGCGTGATTGTAAAGAACGGCGGGAAACGGCCCAGATTGACCAGCGGGGCGCAGGTATAGCGCAGGGACCGGCTCGATGCCGTTGCAATCAAGGATAAGCCGTTCGCCGAAGACTCCATCGCGCTGGAATGATGAGACAATCTGCGAGGTGACAGGGTAGTTACGCGGCGGGAGATCGCCGAGTAGGGAGAAAAGTTGAGTGCGATGATCGGTCATAAATTTGGCTGATAGTTAGGAAAAAGAGTATTCGGCGATACTACGAGGTCGCGACAATTAATTATCCTAACCTCTCTGCCTCTGAGGAATAAGAAGTTTGGGACGGGAAGAAAAATGACGCAGTGATCCTTTACGTTAGCGACTTAATTAGACCGTCATTAGGCCACCAAGTTTCATCCATGAATTTTGAGTGAACATCACGAGTCGCTTTTCTTAACTAAATCCTGTTGAGTGTATTCCTCATATCGGTTAGCAGCCGCGTTCGATAGGTCAATTTCAACGAGAGCTTTATAGGCCGTGAATCCGATCATTTCCCAAAATTGATATCCTCCAGAGTTTCGGGCGTAAACACCGGTTTTTACTGTGTGTAATCCGTTTGCTGTTGCCCACTTAAAAGCTGCCTTAACAAGTTCAGTTGCGATCTTTTGTTTTCTGAACTCTGGTGCGACATAAATCTCGTCGATGTTAGCAAAAGAGTTTGTGGTGAATAGGGGATTGTTCGGGGATAGGCGTCGACCGATGGTGATAAAACCGACAATCGCCCCAGTTTGTTCATCCAGCGCGACAAAATAGGCCTGCGTTCCTGACAAAAGATCACCTTCGAACATCGACTCAGTAAAGAACCCCGATGAGCCTTCAGGCGCTTTATGTATCGAAGGAACAACCTCTGCCATTTCTGAATAGAATTGAGACTTAAGAGTCAAAATCGTTGGGTAATGATTGCGAGTTGCGGTAATAATTGAGGTCATTATAAAAAAGAGAAAAAGAGGACCTTTTTGCCCTGTAGTGGTCCAAGGTGCGGTTGTTCAAGAATCTCAGAGGTTGGAGGCAGTTGCGATAGATTTTGAGTTAGAAGTTCTTTCTACAGAGACGCTCTAATAAGGTCCACCTCATATTTCCCCAGCCGCGAGCTGCTTCATAAACGACGGCAGTGATAAAGCGATAATTCCATCCTCGGTGACAAAATCGTATGTGCCGTTGTATACGATGAACCGCTTCTCAAGCCCCTTAAGAGCATTCGCTGAACGGAGCGATTTAAGATGAACAGCGGTCAGATTTGAAGCATATTTTACCTCAATAGCAACAAGGCTATCTCCTCGTCTTATAAGAAAATCGATCTCGCTCGAGCGGGAGGTCGCTGCGTAGTAATAGAGATCATCGTAGTGAATGATCTTCAGATCGCGATATGCTTTAAGTAATAATCCGATATATCCCTCAAAGAGAGCTCCACACTCCTCGGCTACGGGGGGCGCGAACTGACGCTTGGTTGCTCGCATGACACCGTTATCGACCCAGTAGAGCTTCGGATGACTTCGTTCCTTTACCCGAAGCTTTCCTTCAAACGCCGGCAATCGATACGTGAGGAGGGTATCTTCGAGGATGCCGAGATATCCCTCAACAGTTGAGCGATTCACCCCCGCATCGCGCGCGAGACCGCTCACATTGAGTGCCTGACCGTGAAAGAGCGCAGCGATGGGCAGGAAGCGGGCAAATGCAGGAAGATTGCGGACGAGTGCTTCAACCTGAATTTCTCCCCTCAGATACGCCTGAACGTATCCCTCAAGCCGATCGCGCCGATCATTCGCCGCAAGTATCAGGGGCAAACTCCCAAACTGAAGCTGACAGCTAAGATCGAAATCATCACCCAGCTCGTCGGGAAGAAGCGGATACATATACCGACTAACCGCCCGTCCCCCCAACAAGTTGACCCCTGCAGTACGAACCTTTCGCGCACTCGAGCCAAGGATCGCAAATCGCAACCCTAACTCTTCGATTGCGCGATGCACCTCATTCAGAAGGTTCGGAAGCCGCTGTGCCTCATCGATCACCACCCATGACCCCGCGGGCAACCGCCGAATTCGGTCCGCAAAAAGCCCCGGGTTAAGCAACAGTTCTTGATAGAGCGATTCACTCAAAAGATTGAACCACTCAGCATCACCAAAATGCCCCTTCGCCCACGAGGTTTTTCCGGTTCCCCGCAAACCAAACAGAAAAAATGAGGAATCTGGGGGAGTTAGTAGTCGTGTATAGGTCGCCATAAAAAATACCGGAATTTTTATGATATGGTATGCATGGCGAGATAACTTGTCAATTATTTTGTGGAAATGGTGGTGAGGCTTGTGGAGGGACAGTTGTGGGACAGGTGTGGGACGTTGATTGGCTTACCTCTATTTCTATGAGGAATAGAGGTAAAGGCCGCTTCCAACAAAGCCAAACATCATATGAATAGTTGGGAAGATCATAGAGACCTAGTCTCAAACACCGACTCTTCAATAGGTTTTAATTTGAGGCAATCGCCTTACTGCAATCCTGATTCTATGGCCATAATAGTAGCTCGGCATCTTTCTGCAAAGGCGGGAGCATGGGTCGCTATGTGTCGAACGATCTCGGAAGCCGAACGTGGCGGTTTCCTTTTATCGGCCGCTTGTTCCCAAATAAGGTTAGTCATAGCTTCTCGATCCAAGTCAAAGAGATGGACCAAAAATGTATCAGGGGACTGAACTTCGATACCGTAGGGGGCAAGAGCATCAGGCGGAAAATCCTTGGTGTTCTGGGACACAATAACGGAAGCATGGGACAGTACAGCCGTGGCCAGAACGTGCCTATCCTTGGGATCATTTTTCATCACATCAACAAGGCATTTCGGTGGCGTGCAAAACGACTCAGGGAATGCTCTTCTAATAGCGGCTTCCAGTCTTTGCGCCATTTCCTTTGTTACGCCCTCTCGCCTCATGATATTGCGAGTAGTTTCCTCAAGAATGGCATCCGAGAGCACAAGTCGATAAAATCCTTTCTCAGCTGCTCGGAA
>JBIJBT010000110.1:0-7775 GCA_044345055.1 Bdellovibrionota bacterium | reverse complement strand
ATCTTTAACGCCTTCTCAATGGCCTGAATCGCGATATACGTCTTTCCGGCTCCCGTTGGAGCAACCACCAGCACATCCTCACCTGAGGCCGCGTGTTCAATCGCTTCCAGCTGAAAATCATCAGGGACGAACGCCGCTTGCTCCGGCACACCTATACCCTGCAGAAGACGCTTGCGCGCATCCTCTAAATAATCTCTTCGTGACATATCTAAATTGTTCTCTCATTTATTGGCGAAATAGTTCGCCGTCATTTTAGTCAGATTTTTAAATTTGGGGGTCATTGAAGGAAGGGCTCTTCATCGAACATTAAGTGGCTGACCCTACAGGTCGTATCGGCACGATACAAATTGTTGGACCTTCTCATCGCACTTCGTGAGCTCATCAATCCGACAACTCGCAGCGACCCTTCCATCAAAAAGAGCAACGACATTTGTGACCATTGGGATGAGACGACGTAGGTCCTGACTCACAATAATCATCGAGGTATTCGATTCCCTTTGAATCTCCGCAATAAGCTCCATGATGACACTACTTGCAACAGGATCCAAACCACCTGTTGGATCGTCAAGAAGAAGTATCTGTGGATCAACGACAAGACTACGAGCCAACGACACTCTCCGTCGCATACCCCCACTCAGCTCTGCGGGCATCTTCGCGCCGGCCCACTCTAGACCTACGCGAGCAAGAATAGAGTTAACTTTTTCGATTATCTCGGCTTGCTTAGATGAAGCCAAAGTGGTCCGCCCCCGCAGGAATATATCGGAACAGGCAGCTCTTCTACGTAATGGCACCTGCCCTCCAACAAGTGGAAAAGCTACATTGTCAAATACCGACAACGAATCAAATAGCGCCCCTTCCTGGAACATTAGAGCAAGCGGAACTTTACCGTTTTGCTTTGTGTGAATGGAAACGGCCCCAGAGATTGGTTTTACAATCCCCGCCATTGTTTTTAATAACACACTTTTTCCTGATCCACTCGGCCCTATGAGCCCCCACGGCTGCCCCGCCCCGAATGAACAGGTAACCCCCCGTAACACTGGACCACGATTAAAACCTACCCAGAGATCCTCGACAACAACCGTCGCACCATCCTGTTGTGTCTCCCTCATATTTGATTTTGGGCCAATCATCTTCGTTCGTTACTTTTCCGTCCGGTGGTCAACCCTACCTCGGAACCCCTAACTCGCCAATGCAAACGTTCCATCTACCACCTTCTCAAGCACCTCTTCTTGCTCTCTCAAACTTTGCGCTCGACAGAAGGGTTTTGTCCAGGCACAACCCTTCGCCATCTGGGAAGCAAGCTGCTTCAATCGACCACACATTGCCAATGGTGGGCGACCTCCCTCGATAAGTAGATCCCGATAACGCAATAATATCTTCACCATCAGATCGGGTCGATCCTTTAATTCAGGAGAGCGCCCCTCTATAATATCGGTAAAGACGAGCGGATTGTGAATCGCTGCTCGACCCACGTAGAGTCCAACCACCCCAGACCCGAGCCGCTCGCTCGCTGAGGCCGCATCTACAACATCGCCGCTCCCACAAACCGGAATGCGAACCGATTCAACCACCCGTTGCACTATCTCATAATCCGCAGTTCCGCGATACAGCGCTGCTCGTGTTCGTCCATGAACTGTCACCGCCTCAACCCCCTCAAGTTCCGCGATCCGCGCGATCTCAGGGGCATTTCTCGATCCATCATCCCATCCCGAGCGCATCTTAATCGTTAACGGAATAGAAACTGCGGTACGAACTTCTCGCAACATCGCACCAAGGTGCAACGGTTGTCTCATCAATTCGCATCCCCCACCTCGACGAACCACCTTCGGCGCAGGACAACCGCAATTTATATCAACAACATCAGCACCCGCCTGTTCAACCATTACCGCGGCATCCCGCATCCGTTTAATATCGTATCCAAAAATCTGTATACCAATCGGCCGCTCCATCTCAGCAAACCGCATCATCTCAAGGCTCCGCCGCCCCTCACGGGTCAACCCTTCCACCGAGATGAACTCACTCACCAGCAATCCAACAGCCCCCGGGTTTAACTCCCGAATAAGCTGCCGGAACGCCGTGCAGGTAACCCCACTCATCGGTGCCAAAACGAGTCCCGGATTTACAGCAACCTGACGAATCGTATATCCAGGAACCATACTGCACTCTCACTAAAAACTTTTTTTCTTACAACACCGGCGCCTGATAGGTCACCTTTGTTCCACCAGATACGACCCGATTCTGGATCGAACTTATCATCTTTGAGCTTGCCTCAAACAGCTCCTGAAACTTCATCATCTTTCGGCCCGGATAGGTGAAAGTAGGAAGTTCAGTATCGGGAATCGGCTTATTAGCCAGCGCTAAAACGGCGCGGGCTGCGTCGTATACATCACCAAATTCATCAACAAGACCAATTTCCTTTGCGGTCGTGCCCGGAATAATACGCCCATCAGCAAACGCCAGCATCTTTTCTCGTGAAATGCCACGCTCCTGAAAAGCTTTTTGCCTCCCTTCCCAGACGGCATCGACAAATTGATCGTACGTTGTCTTGATAACGGAGCTAAGAAATTCCTGATCGGCTGCCTCCATCGGACGGAACGGATTGCCGACGTCTTTAAGCTTTCCGCTCTTTATGGTCATCATTTTAAAGCCGATCTTATCAGCAATTGCGGTAAAATTCGGGGTTTGCATAATGACACCAATCGAACCGGTCAAGGTTCCCGGCTGACAATAAATCTTATCAGCAGCAAGGGAAAGATAAAGACCACCCGAGGCGGCAACGGACCCCATCGATACAACAATCTTCTTTTTCTCTTTAAGCCGTTTAATCGCTGCATAAAGCTCCTGCGAAGGTCCTACCGAACCACCCGGAGAATCTACCCGCACCACTATCCCGGCAACATTCGGATTATTTGCAGAATCGTATAGAGCTTTTAATATTTTGGATGATTCGCCAATCGCCTCCTCGATCTCGATAACCGCCACGGAGTTTGGGCCAACGACTCGATCTTCATTCATGAAAAGACCAACGATTCCTCCGATCATCACGGTGAAAAGAAGGCTCGACAGGACTAGGCCCCCAGAAACCATAACAAACCAGATAATAAGCCTCTTGGCAGTTGAGCGAAAAAATCCGGTGCGTTGGCCCTTATCGTCGTTTTGACAACATCCCATCAGCATCTCTCCATTATTGTTTTTTTGGCTTTTTTGCGGCGGCCCATTTTTAGCAGCTTAGTTATCCACGCAGAGCGTTGAAGCGCGAAAACCACTCCCTAGTGTCTCAAATTACCGATCCTTTCGGAAGAGGAGTCGTGCTGAAAATGGCCAAAACACGCGATTTAGCTATCTTTTTTGCCACTACCCAAAAACTTCCGCTCAAAAATGACGGAATCGTTCCCCGTCCATCGCTCCTTAAGCTTTCCGGTATCACGAAGATAGATCGAAAACGGATCTGATGGTCCAAGCATCAGAAATTGAGCCTTGTTTTTATCAAGATATCCATCAATATCTCCGCCGATTTCGACACTTTTCAAATAATCCTTGTAAGCATCAACTCCTAAAAGCGAGTTTCGATCATCGATGATCGGTTTAACCTGACCCTCTCCGTGAAAAGCGATAAAGCCACCCCAATTTGGGGATGCAGCAACCGCCACCGGATTAGAGAGCCCTTCTTCAGCAATAATATTGCGCAACGCCGCAATTCCCTCATACGGAAACAGCGATCGACTCTGTTCAAAAGGACCCGTAAAGGGATAGACCCTACCGAAAATAGCCGCATCGAAAAATGGAAAAATAGATATTATGCCTACTAAGAACCAATAGGTCGGAATAGCTCTAACCTCTCTTTCATCAATCTTACGAAGAATACCAAGCACACGAACATAAGAGGAAATTCGAAGAAGTGGCTCCCACGTGGCTACCGAAGCAATTCCGCGCGCAAGAAACGGTGCCGATACGATCGCATAAAATGGCAAAAATCGAACCGAGGAGAGAGTCATCCAGGCAAAAAAACCAACAACTAGTGGTTCGGTTATGTAACGTTTTTTTTCACTTGCTACAGAGCAAAAAGCCCCTGTCAAAATAACGATCAGTGACTGAAGAAACAGTCCTCCCTCTGCGGAGCGAATTTTTATTGGCTTCCACTCCTCGTTAAGATTCATGAAAAAATCATCATTTACGAGCGAAAACACCTGTTTTAAAAGAGCATACCCATAAGGATTTATGAGTGCTGAAGCGAACATGAAAAAAAGTGTTCCGCCAAAAATATAAAACGTCCTCCAATCGAGCGGCTTTTTATCAATCACGACTGAATCAATTAAAAGACCACCACCGGTAATAGCAAGCAGTATTATTCCAAGGCCGAACGATGGATGCAGGTTCGCCCAAAGAGCCGTAAGTGGAATCAGCCAAACGAGATCCCGAACACGAATCGGCTGTTTAGAGCGAAATCGATGCAAAGCTCTATTTACGATAAAGCCTGCTATTGCAAAAAGGGTAATTCCGAATACTACTGGGCGGAGAATGAAGTGATTAGAACCCATCTTGAGCGCATAGGATGCGACAAAGACGGCTATAAATGCCGAACGGGTTGCTCTTAATGCGACACTAAATACAACTCCCATGAAGGTCAATAAAAACAACCCAGTAAGAGCACCGTAGATTAGAACCAGCCCTCTATTCGGTGTAGGAGAGGATAAAAGACCGCTGAGTAAAATGTCGCTCAACCATTGATCGGCAATCCAAACTCTAGCCTCGGATGATGCTAGAAAGGTATCCAGATGAGGAATCTCCCCCGAACGTCGAATAAGCTCACCGGTTAAAAGGTGCCACCCGACACCCGGATCGTTAGCAAAATCTCTCAACTGAAGGGTTGAAAGACTCCAGTAAGCTATGAAAAGAGCAATCAATAAAAGAATAGGTGGGCTATATTTTTTAGCTGACCGTCGCATTGGGCAATTAACATTCATCAAAGATCTTACGAGCAACATCTCCGTCCTCAACCGTTTCACTTACTCGAAAGCGAGGACGCTGCTTTACCTCTTCATAGATACGAGCAAGATATTCTCCAATAATTCCAAGTCCTGCCGTCACAACTCCCCCAACCAATAGAATAGAGATAATCACAGTTGTGAATCCCTCAATCGATCGATGGGTGAAGTAGCCGTATAGAGTTTGAAGAATTAAAAAAAATGAGAAACTTAAAAAAGCTATACTGGAGAGTGTCATTAGTCTTAGGGGAAAACTGGTAAATCCAGTCACCACATCTAGGCCAAACGAGACAAGCCGAATAAGGGACCAACGACTCGAACCAGTTTCCCGTTCAACCACATCGAACGGAACAGATACCGTTTTAAAACCATACCATGCGAGGATACCACGAAAAAATATCGCCCTCTCAGGAAGTCTGCAAACGAAATCGACTACTGAACGATCGAGTAATCGATAGTCAGTTTTTCGCTCGATATCAACACCAGTGACTTTCTGAAATACGGTATAAATTACCCGCGCACCAACGTGTTGAATAGCGGTACGAATCGGTGGATTGCGCCTTACTGCCTCGACAATCTCAACACCACCCTTTCTCCAACAAGCGAGCAATTCTGATATTAGCTCCGGTGGGTGCTGAAAGTCGGCATCCATAGTAATAACTGCAGCTCCTCTTGCGTACTCAAGCCCTGCACGAAGCGCCGCTTCCTTACCGAAATTTCTACATAATCGAATTCCTCTTATTCCTCTATTAAAACCAGCTTTCACGATCTCGGCCCAAGAATTATCCTGCGAACCATCATCGACTAGGATAATTTCAAAAGAATCCTCAATCCCATTAAGTGCCTTTTGGATAGCACTAATTAGCCTATCAATAATAAGACTCTCATCTTTAAGCGGCACAACAATCGAAAGCTCGATCTCCGCCTGACTTTTTTTTGAAACCTGCTCAGAATCGTTCTTAAGCATTTTTTTCCTCCTTATGAAGATAAAACCCACAGCCCATCGCAATTAACCCAAGAAGAAATATAAGGGGCACAAACAGAGCCGAGGATAGATTGAAAGATCCGTTAGAAATATGAATATCCCTGAAACAAAACTCAGAATAAAAAGCCCCAATCACTAAAATTAGTGCGGCTCGATAATACTTATTTAGACTTGGTAGAGTAGTTAGAATGATCGCAAAAGGGACCATAAGCATCGCTAGATCGTATCGTATACACTGAACTGAAAGCCCAACAGATGCAGCGCATACCAGGGCGTACAGGATTGAAGGATTGGCCCCGAGCTTGGAACGATGAGATACCGAGACGATTATTCCGAGGAGAATAAGAAAAATTATGCCAAGAGCGATTCCTGCATACGTTACGGATGGAAAAAGCTGAACCAGAGCACCGAAGATCCCGGCTCCCTGATTGGGGGGTAACTGTAAACCAGGTAAAAGCTCCTGCCCATAAAGATATCGTGATGCCGTTGTAACATAGGCTACCAACCCAGAAACTCCACCTAAGTATAGGCTAAGACTGATTAGAAGCACCGCGCCGATAAGAAATCCCAAGGTGAATTGAAACGGCTGTGAAAGAACCAAACTAACAAGCGCAAAGAGAAAAATAGGTGGTTTATAGTAGGAAAAACCTAATAAAAAACCCGCAAAGCCCCAACATCTTCTATTGAGGGCGAGGAACACACCTGAAAAAATTGCTAAACCAAGGGCAGAAAGATGTCCCCCCATAATCGTATTCAACCCATACGGAGCAAATCCAAGCATCGCGAGTATGGCAAAGTGCAATCGGCGAATAGACAATAGACCAAGCTCTTTCAGAACCGCGAAAAATATTGAGCCGCTCACCAAAAAGCAGGTAAGGCTCCAGGCAAAAAAAGCGGGAATAAAGGAAAGCTTCGAGTAGAGAGAAAAGAGAGCGGCAACAAGAATTGGATAAACGAATGGCAGCTCTGGGTAGTGCGAAACCCCTTGTTCGATTAAAAATTGCTCCCGCATACTTCTTTGGAGAGCAAGATCGTACAAAGCACCCCTGTTTTCGGTGAATATTTTCCCTGCCACATAAAAAGTAACAAAATCTCCGCCTAGAATCTGGCCATTCTTTTGGAGCAGTGTTCCCCTCTCAGGAAAATTATTCAAAAAAATCGACACAAAACTTGTGACGATCGACACGAGTACCGCAAAAATCGCGGCTAGAAGATATGTTTTTGCTCTGTTTCCCATGCCAAGTGATGATATTACGTGAATTGTAAAACGCTCTATGTTCCTGAGGTTTACTAGATCTAAAGGATAAGCCGAATTAAAACACGCTTTCTTCAACCAGCCTAGCTTTGTTTTCGTCTCTGTAGTTACGATTCTTCACTCGAAGCAAAAACGGATTACGGTTGGGTTCTGATAGCAAGTTGGGAACTCCCAAAAGGTCGAGCATCAGCATTATCCTAGAGCCGACCTTCACCGCCCACGATATCTTCATCCGAGATCGACCCCTGTAATTTTACGGACCTGCTCGGGGAATAATCCAGACTCGAGCATGGCTCTTGCAATCTGGCGACGTTCCTCCTCTCGTCCCTCCTCTCGCCCCTCTTCTCGCCCCTCCCTCAATCCCTTCTCACGAGCACGTTCAACTTCCCACCTATGTTGTTCAGCCTCACCCGCCAAACACCGGGCCTGATCTTCAAATTCCTCGTATGCGCGTCTCTGGGGAGTGCTTAAGTTTGCGACGTGTAGAATCTGTTTTGCTTGCTGAATTCCTCGAGCTGAGAAATCTTGCTCTATCTCCTCAGTTTTGAGG
>JBIJBT010000038.1:0-25161 GCA_044345055.1 Bdellovibrionota bacterium | reverse complement strand
GGTGGGGTGTTCGCGGGGCCCCTGTCGGGGCCCCCCGCGACGCCATCACAGCTGGGCGGCTTGTTGGCCGCTGACCTACTAAAAAAGGAGTCGCCGATTCCACCTCAAGTTCACCGATCAGTGGACGAGGATCGGTGATAAACGCACTTACCCATAAAATGTTTACCCTTTATATATGACAATGGAGACACACACCTTAATTGCTTCATTAATCATCGACAAAGCGGGGACATGCATGTCGCCTTTATACAGCGAAGCTGACGGCGCCTGGAAGAAACTTGCTCTTTTCTAACATCAATATTTTGGGTGCCGGAGCTTGTAGTGGTTAGCGAGTTCGTCTCAGGGGTAGGCGATGTCGAGCGGAACGTCTCAGCGCTGCACGGCCGTCGCCAAAGAGCGGACGCTGCATCAAACGCGTCCACGTTTTTTTAAGTGGGTCATACCTATTGATGATCCAAATTCCGCTGCCACTCACGCCATACCGGTAGGTAAACAGGAGATCTCCGTTTGGTCGTCGAAAGAACTTTGGGTAGGTTGTCCTTGTCTCTTCGGAACCTGTCATCGCAAAACGCCTAAGACTGGTGAGAACCGGACTGCCACTTCCGCTATTGGCGGTAGTTCTCCAATAATTCAGGCTATTGTTGTGAAGATTTCCGGAAAGATGGATGGTCCGTTTTTCATCAATGAACATCGTCAAATAATTGTGACTATCAAAACCCTCAAATTGACTATCAAGAGTTTTGTACTCCCAAGTGCCCGTGCCTTTGCGCAAGGCTACCTTCACCATCCTAGCGCTGTCGTAGTAAGCAACCACGGTCAAATCCCGGTCTTTTACCAACGAAAATCGAACTCTCATACCGCCCCACGCCTTGTCAATGAAGGTTTTTAACCACGCGTTGCTTTGCGGGTCAAACTCGTACAAGTATAAATCCGTCACGAATTTTTGAGAGCATGACTTCCATTCATGGCTAGAGCTAGAAACGGTTCTCCCCGTGCAGTCATAGGGCCGGTCGCCGTTTGAAGGGAGCGTGTCGTAAACAAGAAAGCTCGTTAGACGAGGGTCGTAGGTTTCCCTCCGAATATCAGCGAAAGGACCATCCTTGATGACATAATCAAACCGTTCAAGGAAATCCTCCACACTTTGGTAAGTCTTCGAAAAAAAGGAATGGCCAGGCCCCGACTGAAGCCCAGGACTGAGCCTTACTGCATTGTTCCTCGGCCGAAAAACACCAATCCCGTCCAAACCTCCGGCATTGGTATTCCACTTTCCGACCAGAGGCAGCAAAACTTCCTGCCTTTTACCGATATGAAAGCTACTGCCGCTGCCGTCTGGGTGCCAAATTCGGAAGGTCCCGCTCGCCTGATCAAATAGACCGTGACTCAAGGCATTCGGCGACTCGAAGTTTCCTTGAACTGCAAACCATTGAAAATCGAAGCTTCTGAACACCAAGGTACGGTTAAATGAAGTAAAAAAGCCCGCAGGGGACTGCTGTGGTATTGACGTGTCACTTGGACGTGCTGGAGGACTCCTTCTCAGGGGGTTGGGGTCATCATTACCGTATCTGCCTTCGAGCGCCATCGATTCGACATTCAAGAGATAGGTTCCCGACGTCGGTAAGCCGTCTGAGTCCAATGACCCACGGCTGAACGACTGGAACATGCGTCCATCCGCCGTCACCTCCACATTACTAAATGACACTGAATTCGGATTGGTGGGCAGAGCCCCACCCCCACTGAGGTAGTACTGGGTTGTCCAGTCTGTCATTTGGTGGATGGTCCAAATGTTATTCTTAAAGCGCGCATTGAATATCTGGGTGGTAATCGCCGAAGCGCCATTTGCATTCCGGGTTGTTACATACTTCATGTAAGTAACGATTGGATTTCCTACGGGGTCGCTTCCCATCTTAACATTATTGAGGAGACCTCCATTGTGTCGAACGGCATCAATCACTGTTCTTGAGCTGACGTTGAACGGTAACGAAAGTTTGTCACCGCAGGTGTTGTACCACTTAACCATATCGCGGGTGCGTGCGACAGATACGCTATGATTGAATTCAACGCCGGATGGTTCACGCCAGACCCACGCCACATAAGTCCAGGGAGAATTTTTTGGGGTATGAAAATCGGATGGATAGGCACTCTGGTTGGCTAAGGCATTGGCTCTGTAGGAAACCTCGCATCCTAAAGGTGCCGCAAAAGCTCGATTCGGCGAACATAGCGAGCCGATTCCGAGGATAAGGAAAAAAAGGAATACCCTCGAAACCAGGCTCACGAATAAATGTGTTAATTTTTTTCCTTGATTCATTTGAGGTACCGCACTCTAAAGTGGTTCGAACCGCACGATTTGCTACTCCTGAATAGGGCAGCGTCCCAATCAGGGTCAGCCAGCCTTCGGACTTTTTTTCGGCCCACCGATCTCACGGGTGATATTTTATGATACCCCGAGTTATGAGGCCGGTTCAAGTCTGAAGTGCGACACGTCTGAATTCTAAAGGAGTCGAATATCCGAGGCACTTACGCCTACTCCCGATCCTCGACTACTGATCGGTAAACTTGAGGTGAAATCTGGGGCTCCTATTTAAGATAGGTCAGCGGCCACCGAGCCGATCAGCGGTGAGCTCCGTCCGACCCCGAAGGGGCGGCCCGTAGGGCCGAGGACGGAGCGAAGCGACACCATCGCTTGCCATTATATTTCATTCTCCTTCCATGAATACATCGGCGGAAGTTCTCCCCGAGCCTCCTTAGCTCAGAGGCATAGAGGTCCAGGAAAAAAAACGATAACCCCCTCTCGATAAATCGGATTATCACGTAGAGAAAGGTGAGTGCGATATGTCTAAAATCAACAATATAGCTCTAACCTCTTTATCTCAGGGACATATAAATCCAAGGTAGTTGGGTGCCTGGCGAATAGCTGGACTAAAGAAGCAACGCACAAAACGTAACCATAGGTTACTATTTGTGTATGGATAACCAAGAAACAAAGCCAGACCGGGATATACTTTTTGGGATAGCCAGCTCTCAGGAGGGGTACTTTACGACGAGGCAGGCAGCAGATGCCGGGTATTCCACGCAACTCTTGTTCAAGCATATTCGAGCTGGACGGGTCGTTCAAACGCGAAGGGGCATCTATCGGCCCCTTACCTCTATACCTCCACATCTCAGAGGTATAGAGGTAAGGGGTAAGGGTTCCCGTTCTCGACACCCCACCTTTGCCCTGCAAAACAGCTCGAAGCCCCTCGACAATCTTCAGGTCCCAGTCGGTGCTATTGAGAATATTTTTTGACCAACCGATTTTCTTCGCGATGAGGTTCTCTCAGCAGGATGCAGGGACGAAAGTTGCGATTTGGAACGGTATTAATATGCATGGACACTATAAATCACATTATGCCTTTTAAGATGAAAGACATAATAACCATTTACATGGGTACTTTTTTAGTGCAAAAAATTCCTGATCGTTCGATATGTCGATTGTTTTACGCATTTATGGACGAAAAACCGCGGAACTTCGGTTTAGCCATCAGCACCGCGCTGCACATGTTTTCATTCCTCGCCGTTGTCGATACACTCCCCGGGCTGAACCTCCCCGGAGATATTGTATGGCACAAGTTGCATCACCGTTTTCATCCGTGTCTATTTTTTCGATCGGCAAGCCGATCGAAACTGGGGCCTTCGTCTCCTCCCCCTCAACATGGGAGTGGGGAGAGGGCTCTCTTCCACCCGGTTTCGAGGTTACTCCCCAGCCCAAATCGGGCTTTATTATTAAATTTGCGCTCGGTAAGGACGATTCGATTGTTGGGCTCGGACAGCACATGGGGACGGTCAACTGCCGCGGAAATACATTTCGAATGTTTAGCTCCGATTGCCCAGTCCACATTCCATCGCTGCGGGCTATGTACGGCACGCATTCATTTATGATCGTCTTGCGAGACAACCCGGTCGGTATCTTTGTCGACTCACCTGGTGAGGTGGTTGTAGATGCCGGGGCTTCAAACCGAAACACCTTGGAGATCTCGGTCGCTAATCCTGTTTTCTACCTGACCGTTATCTCGGGTAAATCCCCAGAGGAGATCACCTCGGCTTACCTACGTCTTGTTGGTACCCCTTTTATCCCGCCGCGATGGGCTTTTGGTTACCACCAGAGTCGATGGAGCTATGGCGATGAGAGAGCTGTACGCGAGATAGCCTCCAAAATGGAGGAGCACGACATACCGTGTGACGTTATCCACATGGATATCCATTACATGCAGGACTACAAGGTATTCACTGTTAATAGAGAGGCATTTCCTGACTTGCCGAAGCTCAGTAGCGATCTCGCAGAGAAGGGTATTCGCCTTATCTCTATCCTCGATCCGGGCGTTAAGGTCGAAGAGGGCTATTCAATTTACGAGGTGGGTAAACAGCGGGGCTTCTTCTGCCCGCGCACAGATGGCGAAGGAACCTTCGTTGGAGCGGTGTGGCCAGGACTCTCGGTTTTTCCAGACTTTTTCAGGGAGGATGTTCGCTCGTGGTGGGGGAGCCTATACACCCAGCTCAAGCAAGAGGGCTTTGCCGGCTTCTGGAATGATATGAACGAACCTTCGTTATTCTACACGCCCGGTGCATTTAAGGAGTATGCGCAGCAAGTCCACCGTCTTGATATGCAAAACGAATTCAGCGAACAACTAGCGAACCTGATTTGGGATAAGGGGCTGACAAACCGGGAGAGTTACTACGACGAGTTTGCTCACAACGTAGACGGCAACTTGGTCCCGAACCGGCAGGTTCATAACCTCTTCGGTACGCTCATGACTAAGGCTACCGCTGATGCTCTCTCGGCGGACGCGCCTACAAAGCGCTACTTCCTGCTCTCCCGGAGTAGCTACCCCGGCATGCATCGATACGCTGCCGTGTGGACAGGTGACAACCACTCGTGGTGGGAACATCTCTCCCTAAACATCCAGATGCTGATCTCATTTAACCTCTCCGGTTTTATGTTTTGTGGTGCCGACACAGGAGGGTTTAGTGGTGACTGCACCCCTGAGATGCTCATTCGCTGGACTCAGCTAAGTGCTTTCTCACCATTCTTCCGGAACCATTCCGCACTGTGGGCGCGAAATCAAGAGCCGTGGACCTTCGATACTGAAGCTCTTTCCCTCTCACGATCTGCAATCCAAATGCGCTACGCGCTACTACCCTACATCTATACGGAATTTGTCCGTGCGGCTTCTTCGGGGACCCCTTTTATTCGCGGATTATTCCTCGACTTTGATGAAGCCTCGTACCGACTTGATGAGGATGAGTTCCTGTGCGGTAGCGCGCTCCTCGTTGCTCCAATTGTAAGGCCTGCGGTACGAGGCCGTTTGGTGTACCTTCCAGGCACTGCGTGGCTTAAGGTCAAAGCAACGAGCACAGGACTTACCGGAGAGCAGGTTGTCACCGCTGGAGACTCATTCGTAAAGGCAGGCCTCGATGAGATTCCCCTCTATGTAAAGCCCGGTAGCCTTATTCCGATGGCTGAACCATCCAATAGAACGTCAGCTGAGTGCCCATCTCGCTACAGAGTGATTGGCTTCACCGACTCCATCGCGGAATGCGCAATCCTTCTAGATGATGGCGAAACCCTTTACACGACTTGGGAGAGCTACCCAAAAGCCATCTGCACGGTCAAAAAGAGCGGAAAGAAATGGCTGTGTGATGTCCGATTTGAGAATGCGCCGGTACGTCAGCTCGAACTTGACCTTGAGCTGTGGAACTCAAGTGGCTTAAGGCATGAGCTTCGGGTGCGCTGTTAAAGCCGGTTGCTAACCAATCGCCATCGTTGCCTTGCGGGGAATAACAAAACCCCGCGCAAACGAATGATTACGTTCAGCGAGCAAACCAGGTGCCCGTTCTTGAAGACGCACGACCTCCCAAATAGCATCCTTAACAGCAATTGGATTGCCAGCCTCGACGCCGTGGACCAATTGTCCGTACCCGCGCTTGTCAGCTTCCAGGTAGCATCCAGCCTGGTCCCCTACGATAAGCCCTACGTCTTCGTTGCGGTTAATATATGCAGCCTCAAGAGCAGAGAGCCCTAGTCCATCCTGACCGTGCAGAGCTAGAGCTGTCCGGCCACGAATAAGTGCCGGAAGTATATCGCGGTGCCCATGCTCGCTCGTGAATGACTCACTGACAAATACGACGCCAGGATGATCTTTTTGGAGGTCCGCATAGAGCTGCTTGCACAAGCGGATGTACTGGTCTTTTGGCGAAAATTCAGCGTAATTATCGATGTTGATGAGCTCGTGGATCGACGCAAACTGATAACGATCTTTGTAGTCCGCTCCCTCCAGATGGCGTGCCTCGTCGAGAAAGAGCTTGATCCCGAGAATTACGGTGTGCGTACCCTTCATGGGGTCCATGCGGTCGACGCAAATGAAGCGGTGTGGCACCGATGTGCGGGCGCGGAAGACCGCATCTATCAACTCTTGTTGTCTAATCGTTAGCTCTCCCCGGGCACTCATGTGGGAAGGATCAGATACGCGCTGCAACGTCCGGTCAATCCACCCCTGGTCGATGCCAAGATCAACCGTGCGCATCTCCGGTAACTCTCCGGTGAGCATGTTTGCCAATCTTTCTGCATACACAGAGGTGTGGAAGAAGATCACGTCCGCTTTCTGGTAGCACGGTAAGAGCTTATCACCGAGTGGTGTCTTATCGAGGTCAGGGGGTATGAGCTGATGCTCAAACTGTACATGGCGCACCCCCGATTTGCGGATGATATCGCCGTTCTTGGAGATGAACGGCATAAACCAAACAGGACCTTGAAGTCCTATGGTATCCCCCTGTCGAAGATCTCTGATCACAGATTCAAAACGTTTGCTGTGCGCCTCATCGAGAAAGCGATCCACCGGGTGGTTTTGGAAAAACTCTCTGAGGTACTCAAGAGACCCGGGGTTTGCTATCGATGGGTCTCTATATATCTCCTTGGCGATCCATGTAGGGAGCATCTCTGTGTATGCCTGAAGATGCTGGAAGAGAAAATCGTGTCTGAACCAAGTATCGAGTGGGAGCCCCTGCTCGTTATTTATGACGGGGCGCACTTCCGCTGTCCCCAGTTGTAAAGGAGCTGTATCCGCCGAGTGAAATGTTATTGCTTTAAATGAATCAGGGGGTGGCGCATCCCCGGTTGATTGAGCCGCGCTAAAAAGACCACCCTGTGAGTTGGCGAGCTGGAATGGATACAGAACGTGGTAAGTGGGATTGCAGTTTGACGCCTTAGTACTCTGCTCATTTAACATAGCCCTATCCCTCGTTTAGCTCCAAGGTTGTTGAAGACTTTTCAGATAAAACGCTCTGGGTCATGAGGTTAACACTATGGCGTTAGCTAAGCAAAAATAGGAGGGATAGCGATGCGCCTCGAAATAAATCTCCTCAAACGAAAAAGGTTAAGGAAATTGTCAGGGCCCGTTGACTCAAAATTTATGCCCTCGAAACGTAGGAGGCATGAGTGAACGAGCTAGAGAAGCGGTGTATTATCGAAGTGTTTCGGGGGCGCTATACCCGTGAGAGCAAAAACGAGAAGGGGCAGATACTGGGGGAGCTTTGTGAGCAACTTTGCGTATCCCGGCGGTACGTCCTTCGGCTTTTGAGGAATAAGGAGGTCGGGCGAACGAAGACAACGCGTAAGCGAAGAAAAGATAAGAAGTGAGGGTCTCCCCAGGGCCATCGCACCAAATCCAACCTAGCGTTCTATCGAAAATAATCTAACGTTCGAATACCTCTCTTTTTTTTGATGTGATAAGGAGGCATCTTCGGTGATATTTCTGGAGATGGATTATATGACAGGTGAGAGCGTTGTTCAGGTAGTAGAGCGAGTTGTGTCTGTGATGAAAGATCCGCGTGTAGAGGGTCGAACGCTGGATCTCTATGTCTCTGAGATAAGGAGGTTCGGATCGAAGGCTTACAGAATTGCAGAGATGGGCTTACTTAATAAAGCGTTGCAAGTCTTTCATAAGAAGGAAGAGATGAAGAGGGTTTGTGGGGGAAGAGATAAAATCAAACCGTTCAAAAAATGATCGCGCCGAATCATTTTTTGCATGAGCAACAAGAGCCCGAGCTCCAACAATATCGGCAGCAGACGCTGCCCTTTTCATTGCATCCTTGAGAAGGGAGGCTCCAACTCCTTTTCCTTGCGAAGCTTTTGCTGTAGCGATTCGAGCAAGAATTATGATTGGCACAGGATGACGGGCAAGTCCCTTTATTACTCTGTCTGGAGCCTCATCGTAGGCTACTGCCCCAGAGACAAGCGTATAAAACCACCGAGTCGGTAAGCGGCCTGCCCCAGCGTCGGGCGTGATTGGATACGGGCCTTGCTTGGCCAATTAAAGCGCGAAGGGCGTTTGACAAGCGAAGGACGCGGCCGAGGCGCGCGCTGGCGGAAGGCCGAATAAGCGTAGTCGGGTGCGAATGGGCGTATTGGAGAGGGGTTTAATACGCTCATTCAGCGGCAAAAAAGCCAATTAGCCTTACCTCTATACCTCTGAGGTATGGAGGTAAGGGATGTATCGCAGCCCAACACGTACCAGAAATTGCCATACCTGAACTCGAGAAAGCCTTATAGTTGAGCCGTGCGCGTTGTCCACCGAATGGCGCGAGGACAGCAGCGGGAGTGTTAGGTGCGCGATGGAGAATGAGCCTACTTCATCTCATCAAATATAGAGAGCTGAAAGGACTTGCGGTTTCAGAACACAGCGCGAGAAGTGTAGGCTATATTTCCTATCATCCCCTCTTATCTAATACCGGGGGATGAAAGGATTTCCTGTGAGAGAGCTAGGGGGGGTCACCAAAACCGCCGCAGCCAGGCTGGTTTCTCGCTTATTTTACTCAATTCGGAGAGGATAACATCATAAACTTTAGGGTACGTATTGACTAAATCAAGGCCATCTAACCCGGTAAGTGCCTCGGGTTTCACGCTTACGGTAGAAACACCCTGAAGATCTAGGCCCCCAAGGCTTAGTGTCGCCGCCAAAGCGGCTCGCTTGGCAAATGCCTTAAGCGCGTCAGGATCTGTAGCGCTTGGCCACGGTGCTCGACTGTCGACCTCCGCACTGGCATTATACGTCGAAAAAAGCGGCGCGAACTTCTCTCTAATGAGCCTACGCGGAAGTGGTCCCTTATTAAGGACGGCTTTTCCGATTGCGTCTTCCGTCGATAAGTTCGCGAGGGGGTGGCTTCCAAGGTGACCGAGTAGTGCTTCGCTGAAGCTGCTGGTGTTTAGACCCACGGCTAAGTGATCTAAGTCATGAACGGCAATTACTTTTTCCGGCAAATCTAAGACAATCGCGGTGAGTGTAAGAGCAGTTTGTGGCGTTAGGCGGTGCTGGATATTCGCGGCCTTCCATAATTCACACAGTTCGAGCAGCCCCCCCCCAGAGCGAAAAGCTTGCTCGGTTAACCCCAACAGTTCCTCTGCTGTCTGCGATCCAACCTGTCCTTCCAGTCTGGCAAAACGTTCTTCGTTACTTGATGATCGTTTACTACTTGGATTTGTACCTTGTTGTGCGAATTGCCGAGAGCTTTTTCCACTCGATGCACGGTCCGACGCTTGAGATGGTCGATCACTTGTTGCTACAGCTTCTCCACCCACGGCGCTTGCGGACGCAGTTGGCCCTTGAAATGGTTGCGCCTCCCCCGCTCTTTGAGGTGATTCATGCAGTGGGCGAGGGCGAACGCCACCTGTTGACTGTGAGGGTGTTGTCGAGTGAGCTTGCCCGGGAGAGATCGGGAGCGTATCTGTCTTACACGAGTCATCGGCGGCGTTTTGACCGTTCGGAAATCCGCGGACCGTGAAGGGGCTTGTGCTTGTACAACTACCGCCAGGAAGAGGTATGTTTTTTTGCGGACGCAACAGTAACTCGCGTCCCGAGCCCACTCCAAGCTTTGCTCCGGGATTTTGCAGAGTCGTCGATGGTGTCGATGTAGGTGTCGGTCGGGGAGCAGTGACGGTGGTACGCAGATCCGGGGGCGGGCTCGGTTGTGCCGCTTTTGCAGAACCTGGGCGCAGACTAGCAGCCCCCAACCCGGCACGAGCGAGTTCTTGGGCAGAGACAACGCCATCACGAGCGAGCCTCGCGATCTCAGCACGGGTTCCCGTGTACACGAGAACGGGAGCAAGTGGGCCCTCAGGGTGCCGAAAAGCGACCATCCGGTTTCCATTGGGGGCCGCATCACGGTTAAATTTAAAGGAGTGCTGTGCCGCACTATCGTAGCTTCGAGCGATTGCCGCTTCGGCTGATTCCACGCTAAAACGGTCCGACCTCCCATTCTGATTAGTATCGACCCCTTTCAATCGAATTGTCGGAGGGGTGGCCATCTCGAATTGGCCCTTCATCGATCCGTACGCTCTCAGTAGATCTGCCTTCGCTGAACCGGACCAGGAAGCCGTAACCTGCCTTTGTCTACGTGCCTGATCCTCTCGGGCATGTCTTTCTAACTGAGCATCTCGGATCTGTTCGAGCCTTTCATCTCGAACCTTGGCGGTTGAGCTCACTCTGGTTCCGCTTTCGGGCACGGATATTGTTGGGTTAAAAATTACCGACGCCCCCATCATCAGAGGGATAGTTGTCTCTCCGCGACGCAAGGCAAGCACCGTCTGCCCTTGATGATCAAACCCCTGAACTACTTGAAATTTCTGGCCTGGAAATGCTTGGTGCGCTTCGGTAAGCGCAGATTTTAGCTGTCTTTCAAGAGGCGACAAGTTGGCATCTCCCCTGCCACGGATCGCCTTTAGCGCCTCCTGTTGTAGTCGAGTTTCTGCGCCGGTTCTCGTTCCGTCTGCGACAGAACGGGGGAATGCCAACTCGAGGGCAACCGCTGTAACGCCTCCCGCGGCTACCCCCACCATCGCGCCTCCGAACGCCGCTCCCGAGGTTGTTGCTGAACCTAACACCACCGGCGCACGACTAAAGCTGACGATATTATTTGCGGCCAAAGAAGAGACGCTCGGTGCTTGTAATGGGCTCGGTGGTGGAGCGATCAGGGTGGGTGTCATTTTGAAAATCAGCAGCTTAGTGAATTGGAGCCAGCCATGAGCGTAAGCGTAGGCCGACTGACTTAGGGGTTATGGGGGTATTAAAAAAGAAACGACATATCTCTCGGGCATCGAGTTGCCTCAAATTAAAAGCCATCGAAGATAAAGAAATTTGGGGCCATTAGAAAATACGTGGCATAAAATGGCAGGATATGCCATAGTTTAATCATGGAAACAGAAAATCTCAGCAAAAATAAAATGACCAGTATGAATATCTCCCTTCCTGAGAGCCTTCGTTCTTTTGTGGAGGCTCAGGTTGCCATGGGGTATGGGACGGTTAGCGAGTATATCCGGGAGCTTGTAAGGAAAGACAGGGAACGGAAGTCTCAGGCCAGACTGGAAGAGTTGTTATTGGAAGGACTTGAGTCTGGTAAGGGCGAAACGGTAACGCCACAATTATTTCAAGAACTTAATAAGGAGCTGGCTTCGAGAGGAGGAAAGGGAACTCCTAAATGACCCTCCCCGTAATTTTCCTACCAAAAGCAAAGGAAGATATCCTTGATCACATGGCTTATCTTGATGACCATGGAGCAGGGCTTGTCACCAAGCTGACTGAAGCTATCGAGGTGACTCTCCGCTATCTTTAAGAGTTTCCCGAGAGTGGCAAGCTTCGGTTTTATTATCATCCGAGGCTCAAAAATATCAGACAGTGGCCAGTAAAGGGCTTCAGTAAGCTGCTCGTATTTTATCAGTTTGAGGATTCGTCTCTGGTAATTGTCAGGCTCCTTCACTCAGCAAGAGATATTGAGGGCACTTTTCTCGATTTATAGGACTCAAACGGACCTAGCTAGCTCCTGTCTTATTGAGTAGTTCGATCTTTATCTACTGAAAAAAACCTTACCTCTATACCTCTGAGGTGTAGAGGTAAGGAGACTGCGTTTGGTGCGGTAGCCCTGTAATTGCGACATACTAAATCGCTCTTTAACTGCGATTTCCTGCCATAACTTTTGACATTTGACTCACGACACACTCTTGCATCTTTGGGTTCCTCAACCGTCGTCCCGAGCGTGATTTGGTACACATCCTGGATATCCGGCTCCTAGCTGAGCGCAGTAGCTTCTGCTTTGCAGTCAACGGTGCAATCTGGGCTGAGAGCGTTGCAACACCTTTGTAAGTATTATTGAAGCAGGTTGTAAAACTCGTGTTTGTATCACCGCTCCTGCTAATTCCTACGAAGTCACAGAGTGTTGACTCGTTCACCTCGACCTCATATCCGATCCCATCAATTAATGGTCGGCCTATCGTGCCGTTAGTACTCACAACACAGGTCTGCCGCTGTTGGTCGCGCGAGACGGGGCGATACGGGCAGAGGCGATCGAGCTCATCAGAGGTAAAACGTCCTGGTGGGAGCTTACTGAAGCAGCGGTCGAACGCAGCTATGGCTGCATCAACGAGGGCGCGTCGAACATTAAGCGTCTCGTCAAAGAAAAACTCGTACTTTGGCCCATTTTTGTTATCATCCGGCAAGCGCGCCGTTGAGTTAGATGGATAAGCGACACTTCCGCCCACCCTCCCATCGGGATTTTTAATTTCGATGTTAATTCCGTCGACTGCACCCACCCATGGCCCAGGGCCTGCCGTTCTAAATATCAGCTCCTTGGTGGCATCCGCCTGTCGAATGGGTTGCTCAGGACATCCCACAAGCCTATATCTTGCGCCGAGTTTTTCGATCCACTCAGGGCCCGTCGATTCTACCAGCGCAGATTGTATGGCAACCTCTTTCCGGAAATAGGGCGCAAGCTCGCGACGAGCCTCCTCACGCTCCTGTCGATAATCCTCTGCGTATACTGGTAATAGGGAAAATGCGAGAGCCAAAGAGGACAAACAGCAAATCCCGATTTTTTTAAAGCTCATAAAATTCAATTCTCTAGAGTTATCTAAATGAGGCTCACCGACAACGCAAAGACTTATGGTGCCTTACCATCGATTCTTTTTTTAAAAATAACAGAGCCTCACTCTGCGTGTCAAGATTTAATGTAACTTTTGTACAGCATATCGAATCCACTGTTGAGTACGTCCGCTGCTGTAGAAAAGTTAGCCGGGAGTATCTAATATCTTCTCTCCAAAAATCTTACTCCGCTTTTTTCCTCATTACTCAGAGGCATAGAAGTTCTAGGTTGACTTAACTTCTATCATTGCGTAAGTCACCCGGTCGGCGGGAATTACAAAAGCAATACCCTCCGCATACCTATCCTTACCAACGACAACGCCCGCGACTCGGATTCCTCCGGGGGTTATGACGAATACTGGCCCTCCGGAGTTACCTCCGTTGATGGGGGCTGTTACAGTTACGCATCCTTCCGATCGGATTCTGTCTATCGAGTAGCGGGTTCCAGTGGGACTTGAGATATTCCCTGTTACCGCGTTGAATCTAAGGCCATTTGGATTACCAATAGCCAGAACCGGCACCCCCTGGATTAAGTCCCATGGGTCCGCCAGCGGTATGCACACTGGTGGCTGGAATGAGCGGTCAATTGGTCGAAGGAGTGCGATGTCATTCCGAGACGCTGCACCCACCTTCTCTACAGGAATTAACTCTGGAAACCTAGCCCATCGCCGACCAATATACGGAGATCGGACCGACGGCCATTCGACCCTTCGACCACGTGGTCATTGGTAACGAGGAAATACCCCTGATCCGTTTTTATCCAAAAACCCGCCCCGACGGAAAGCCCTCCTTGGAGATCGATCTTCCGCTCGATCATGACCGTCGACTTCAGACAATAGGATATATCACCGGGCCCAAATTCCCGACAAGAGTTAAAGGGTGGAACCGACAAGGTCGGCCCTATAAGCGAGTCTTTCGTCGGTGTATTGGTGGGAGTAGCTCCCGGAAATACAAGCCCGGCCACTCCAAAATTGACTGTTGAATTTTGGTATATAGTGCCTCAACGGAAACACCCCATCATGGGCGGTCGAAACGACGGCAGATGGAGGGAACTCCATCGATCGATGTTAGGAAAACACGATGCCGCCCTCCTCGAGCCTCGCTCCCTAACCGGAATTTAAATTACCCAATTTTTACCGGAAAGATGGTGCTTAATCAATAAAGGTACCACCGAGACCAAGGCTATCGCATCAAATCCAATCTAGCGTTCTACCAGAAATAATGTAACGTTCCAATATTTATCGTTTATTTGATGTGATGTGACTCTCAAAATTTAGACACTTCTCCTTACCTCTATACTTACCTCTATACCTCTGAGGTATAGAGGTAAGGTATAGAGGTAAGGAGTATAGAGGTAAGGAGTATAGAGGTAAGGAGAAAAGAGGTAAGGAGAAAAGAGACGGGGTTGCTTAAGCAGCGGTGTAAATTTTGGTCTTTACAGTAGTCTCCTCGTGAGTTGACACTAGGCAGGTGCTTTTAGTGGGATGGATAGAAAGCTTATGAATATCTTGAGCCGAATTGCCCTCTTCTCCTCCGTTGGCCTCTCGCTTGCCCTTTCGCAGGTTTCGGATAGTGTGGCGCAATCATTAACTGTGGACGGGATTCTCTCGAAGGGCGCTGGTTATACAGTTTACCTCGTTGAGAGCGCTGGCAAGTCGACAGCAGCTATTGCGAGTTCTCGTGGGAAGTTCTCTTTCAAAAAAGTGACAAAGACTCGTCTGAAAGGAGCGAGTCTCCAGATGAGCGATACCAACGGGCGCTATGCAGGTCCGATTGTTCTTGGGGGGGCGAGCAGCAAAGTTTCCACCACGTTCTCGGGGAAACTCGTAAGTGGTAAGCAAAAGAAGATTTCCCTTGGTACAGTCACTCTCAAGTCAGGATATGCGCAGGTTGCCAAGACCACCACAAAATCCCTTGGTGTCGTAGTAGCGAAGCCGACCACCAAAGCGCTCCGAGGGAAGCCCCTCGGTGCTGACCAGTTAGGTCTTGTAAGAACGGGCTCAACAGCAAATGTCAGAGCTTTGGTGATGGCCGCGGCAAGTGCGTCTGGCTCAGATGATGACCGAGACGGGATTCCGAATGCGTTTGACGCGGATGATGACGGAGATCTGATCTTGGACCCTTCGGATCCAGATTCAGCTGGAAGTGACATCCCTTACACGACAATGGTTTTGGAGTTACGGAATTCTCTGAATGCCCACGTCCGCAGTGGACTCTCGGATGCCGCTATTGACACGGTTATTGGGGGCGAAAATCTCTTCGCTTTATTAACATTCATCTCGCTTCCTCAAAATCAAAGCAGCCTCGCCACCGGTGGATATATCGTCTGCGATGACGCTCTCGCATACTGCAGGCGAAACACTCCGGTAGCGTACTTTAGCGGAGTCTCTGAGAGCTCGAATGATTTTCGTAGGCCGTGGGCGGAACTCCTTACCTCAGCCGGATATCCTAGAATGGAGAAGATTAACAGCTTGGGAGCGGTCGTCGCGGCTATCCAGCCACGAGTTGGTCGAAGTCAATTTAGACCGGGGGATGTATTTGAAGCGGTTGTCACCTCAGATACCGGTGAAATAACGAGAAAAACCTTTACCCTTGCGCCATACTTTGTCTCTGTGCCGGCACTGAAAAGCTACAACGCAGGAGCGGGAGAGGTGACTGTTGACTACAATGCGGTGAGTCCTACCTCGGGGTCAATCCCAGGAACGTCGTCGTCGGACCCAATAGTGCTGCCTCCAAGTGGACAGCTCACCATGACCTTCTGGCGACCACAGCGTGCCGCGATTCGCACCGATGAGACCGGATACCTCGATTGGGGCACGTTAAACTACGGCGTAGGGGTTGGCGACGTGCAAGCAACGTGTGCGGGGCTCTATACAAACGTGTCAAATGAACTCCTCGCTGATACCACTCCCTTTGGAACAGGAGGTAGTATCTTCTTCAATCAAGGCGCCAATGGCACGCCGTATCGTGATTCGCTCGGAGACCGAGGAGCCTCAGTTGGCAATACTCTGACCTTTACCGTCGATCTCAAGACGTGCGCCACGCGCGCGGGTGGAGCTGGAACGGGTACGGCCATGGTTTCCCTTGAAGCTCGCGGCGAGAGCGTTACGGGTGGACAAACTACTGCGCGGCAGTCGTTCTACGTCCAATTCCAATAGTAGAAGAAGTGTCTTAGGTATCTTTTTCTCGGCACCCTGATAGAGCTAATAGGGTCAAAGGATCACCAATCTGACCTCGACCTGAGAGCTCAATACAATTACTCTTACTCATAGCGGCGTACTCCTCGGTTAAATGTTCTGTTTGATGACTAACAATCAACCAGATATGCCGCTTTCTTTCAAACCCTTAAACACCAGATTCGGTTATAGCTCTTAGTGCCCTTTAAGGAGCGCCACTAACATTATGAAAAAACTAGCATATTTCGCCTTCTCGCTCGCGATGCTGGTAGGGATGCCCCATCACGCCTCCGCCGCAGACGTACGGGTTATCCACGGTATCAACGGGAAGGACCTTGGATTAGCCCAAGAGCTTCCGGTGGATATCTCAGTGAACGGCTCCTGTGCCCTCAAAGGAGTCAAGTTTAAGCAATCCACCAAGGTGGAGCTAGGCACCGGAGAGTACGTCGTGAGGGTGTTTTTAGCCACCGGAAACTGTGAAGGAACTGCGGTTATCAAGAAGAAGATCACTATCTCTGAGCAAGCTCAAAAAGAATCTTTCTCCCTCATAGCAAGCCTCTCAGGCAAGGGGACTCCTCAGCTTGCCGTATTCCAGAACACGGGAACAACAATTATTACGACTGGCATCAGCATTCGACATCTCGCTAAAGCCGGATCGGTTGAAGTTCGGGTGGGACTAAGTGAGCAGGGAGTACGCATACCCTCATTGCTTCAAACAATTAGAAACGGCCAAGAGGCAAGTAGCTTTATTCTTGGAGGCACCTGGTTGAGGTACAGCGGAACACTCGCGACCCGTTCGGCTAAGCGCGTCATCTTACCAGCTCGAGATATTCGTAGGTCCTACCGAATACTCTACGTGGTCGGGTCATCCGAGAACGGATTTTCGGTTATCGCGGAGACAATAAAGATACCGATTAAATAAGGCCCTACGGAAAACTCTGCCAGTCATGACTGATATGGGGTTTCCCGCGGTTTTTTAGCGGCGTTAACACCAGCGGAGCACGGCGTTGGAATGCTAAAACGCGACTCGATCCACTCGAGCCTAGAAAAAGAATTCCGTAACTCATTAGCACTTTGCCGAGCCAACTCTAAAGAGAAATAGCAGCCCCGGAGGGGCCTTCCTTGTGGCGGACCTCGTGTGGGTGAGTCGGTGAGCGTACGTTGCGATGATGCGACTTAGTGCTGATGTATTGGGAAGGGGTTGTGAAAAAAGTGATGGGTTGTGGAGAAAAGTTTGCTTTTGCTAATGACAGGGTTTTTGGTCGAAATTTTGAAATCGAGCTGCACGAGGGGATTTGTACGGGAATAGCCCTCTGAGGCTGTGGATTGCTCTGTGTGTGGGGTGCGAGAGAGTCTGCGCTCAGGTTTTGGTGGGTAAAATATCCGAATGCGCTGGAGAGGCGTATAGAGGCGAAAAAGTCGTCAAAAAAATGTGTGTTATGCTTCTTGCACGGAAGCTATTTGCACAGATCATCATCTAGCATATCGCGACATTGTTGAATCGATTCTCGGCCGAGGTGAGCTCACCCAAGAGTTGGCGCTTGAGATCTATCACCTTGGTGCCGAGACGGTTGTTTTTGCGCTCTTAGCATTGAAGGCGAATTTGCTGTCGACGAGTGGCGATTCACTCTCAAAGCCCTCTGCGATGATACCGGCGTACGAAAAGCCCAGCACGGGAGGCGGGCGAGCCCTACCCGCATAGACAGGATAGAGTCACACAAAATTGAGAGATGCCCCACCCTGATATACCTCTGAGCTATAAAGGGCATGGGCAGTGAAGCTATTCAAAGCCGTGGGCGTCGTAGGCAATTTCTGAGCTGCCTGTGCGGCAGTGAAAGAATTGGAAAAACTACTTACTTTGATGATAAGATAAAGACAGAATGGTGTAATTTAGGGACACGTCTTATGGAAAGAGCTCGTCACGATAAGAGAATCGGAGGGCCGCGTAGTATTAAGAGCGGGGCTGCGAGTATTATTTCAGTGATTGCACTACTAATGTCTTGTATCTCTGCTTCGCAGGCAGAGCCGCACACATTCACCTCAAGGGATTATATTGAGTACTTCATATGGTTCTCCCCACGTGGGTCGGAAACTCCGAAAAAACCCAAGCTTCTCAATATCCGATTCGGAGACATGGAGTATTGGTATGCTAAGTACTTTCCATGGGTAAAGCGGGTTCCTTCGCAAAAACAGGAGTTATGGATATCAACCTCACGCGGCTCGATCTCTATCAATAGAAACGATAATGAGGGGCTGGTTTTAACTCGCGAGACTTACAAGCCCTTGGGTGCGGGAGGCACCAAGCTCCTTGATGTGCGCTTTGAGGGAGCACGTTGTCGTGACGCAGAAGGGGTGGAGTCCAAATGCTCAGTCACGCTTTTGTTAACGACAGATAGACCTGATCGGGGCGTCAAACGCCGCTCTCGTACACTGCGAATCACTTCCTCAACAGGCTTATCGTTTAGGTACAAAAGCGTTGGATCCGACGGGGGGAAGCCACTTAATCTGCCCCTTTTGAACCGAACTCCATCCATAGTTAATTTCGCCTGGGAGGGGCGTCGGGGCGACGAGTAGTTAGCCTCAGATTGCCTATACTACGCCGCCACTGCGATCCCTGTATCAGCGAGGTGAAGTACTCCCCCATCCTGACGCCTGGTCTGTTTTTTTACAAAGCGGTGGGTGCAAATGCCGCCTGATCGTTCAGCACCTTAGTCACTACGTCTACCCTTACCTCTATACTTACCTCTATACCTCTGAGGTATGGAGGTAAGGTATGGAGGTAAGTCCAAAATATGGGGGTAAGCGCAGAAACATTATTTTTGAGGCAAGACGCGCTTGAGGGAAGGGTGTTGCTCATACCCGAAGTAGGCGATATCCACGGGAAAGCAAGTGCTGTGCATCAGCCCTCCGGTCCAGACCCCTTTGTGACGGATCCGAACAGGCTTTTTCTTCTTCCTGGGTCCCAATGTCCAACTATCGTTCAGTTTTCATCGTTGCTCTTCTCGTCGTGGGTTTGAGCTTTCTCTTTCGATGGGTACCTTGGGAAAAGGTTTCTCAGAAAGAACCCGCTCCTCAGGTCAGCACGGGGCCCGACTTGGGGGAGAAACAGCAAATAGCAGGCTCTCCGGTGCCCGCGATTTCAGACGGGACACAGAGGTCGAACGAAACCCCCTCGCCATTGGGTCCGACAACCTCGCCGATACCATTCGGAACACCGAAGCAGCTGGTGTATCCAGAATGGTATGACACTGCGATTATCGATGTGCCGAAGGACACACTCGATGAAGGCGTGAGCCCGGTGATTGGTGCTCGAACCAGGGAGCTTCCGAAGAAAGGAGAAGCGCTTTTAGTGCGAGTAAAGTTTAGAAACACTCGGCGCTGCGCCATCGGGGACCTTGATATTATCAACGGTGACCTGCAAAAACCCGGCTCCCGTCTCGTGATGACTCTTCAGCAATTACAGCCTTCGAAGCAAGGGAGGCTCAACGTATCGGGCGCTGAGGTGGGACTGAAGGCCCTTGAGGGTGACGGCTCAGTCGAATTGATGGTGCCGACTTCCGAAACACCAACCGTCTACGGATTGTTTATTTGTACCATCACCGGGGATCAGAAGGTCTGCGGTGCGGGGACGCGCTCCAACTCAGGGACTGATAAAAATTCAGCACAAGTCCAAGATTCCGACGGCGAGAAACGGGTTCAGAATCCGGTGAGGTACTTTAATCCGGTGGTCATCCATGGAGACCGGCTCACCGCGTTTAAGCAGCCTTACAAAGAAGACAATTACTATGAGACGCTTGGTACATTCATCAAAGACAAAGCCCCTCAGCCCGAAGGCGATACGAACTCTATTGACATGATACGGAAGTTTAACGACGTCATACGGTCAGGAAGTCTTCAACTAAATGGATCCGAGGCTCTCATCGATTTGCCGAGATTCGACAAAAGCTTGTGCGCCGAAATCATGCCGACTATTCCAGCTCGCGATCCTTCTCTCCGCAAGTCTGAAGAGGCCGGCTCTTGAAAACTGGGAGCCAAGGAGTTACGACCAGATCATGTACCTAAAGTGGTGATGGTGGAGAAGAGCGAGTTCCCCTGAGTCGGCGTCGGTTGGACGGCGTGAGAGCTTAGCGCCATGCCGCCCCCAGTCGCTGTGCTCGTGTGAGATGCCCTCTATGGGTCCGAGCATAAGAGGCGGGGTATAAGAAAGGGGGGGAAGCGGAAAGAGCCCTTGTACTATCACTTTCTCGCTCTTCATCCCCCACCGACCGTTCCCAATAGCCGCTCGACGTGAACCCGGACTTCACTGTGCACCTGCTCGGGAGAACCTTCTCCATTAATCTCTTGGAAGGGGTAGCTCTTTGCTGCGCTGCGCAAGATTCTTTGCATCTTTGACTGATACGAGATAAAGCCGTCGTACAGGTCAGAGGACCGTTGGATATCCTGACCCGATTCCCAATAATCAACGAAACTTCTCTTTCGGAACGTTCGCTCAGCCAGTATCTGAGGCCGCACTTTGAGGGATATGATAAGGTCGGGCACGATAGCAAAGTTGTACATCTCCTTAACCCAATCCTCATCGAGTCCCCGAATGACACTGCGCGCCATCAGAGTGAAAATGTACCGGTCGGCAAGCACGATAAATCTGGCCCGCAATGCAGGAGCAACCACGTGCTCAAGCTGATCGGCAAAATCGCCTGCGCTCAGTCTACATCGAGCACCGGGAACGTTCACTGGTCAACCGCCAGAGCGATCTCTCCGGCAACCAAAGCGCCGATGCCCAGAACGAAAAAGACCTCATCTTCAGACAGCTCAAAGAGATCGAAGCCTTCAAAGCCAAGATCGATGAGCTACTGGCCGAACGATGGGGTCGGCAAAAACATCACCCCCCTGCAGAAAAAGAAGATGATCCCTTACGAGGTGCTTAATGCAGGCCAACTCAAAAAGTACCGTAATGCGGACTGGTAATGGGAGGAGTTAGAATGGACGACAGAAAACGCCGAAAAGAAGGTCTTTGGAATGAGCACTGACATCCCAGCAAATCCAAAGATTTTTCATATCGTGCACGTCGACAGGCTGGCATCGATTGTCAGTCAAGGCTGTTTGTTTAGTGATGCGGCGGTTCAGGGCACTCCATTACCGGGAACAACCATTGGAATGAGTACTATTAAAGCGAGGAGATTGGCAAAGACACTCAACAGTTATCCATATCTTCATGTCGGCGAATGTGTACCATTCTATTTCTGTCCACGATCGGTCATGTTGTATATGCTACACATGAAAAATCATCCTGAGATTACCTATCGTGGCGGTCAGACTCCGATTCTTCGTAAGCGGTCATTCGTCTGATAACAGCCATATTTTCTGGAGCATACGAGCTGCGAATCCGGGAGCGGTCCTCTCCGAATGAAACATCAAGCACGTGATGTAAGCCATTTTCAATCTGCCAGTGATTTCGGACTGCTTGCGCGAAAGACTCAACATCGCACGGCAAACTGGAGATATAGTATCTCCTCTCTGAAGTCTGCTTGTCGCCGATCGTTCGCTTTGACATAACCATCCCAATCGAACGAAGACCAGCCCATTTTGAGAACCCGGGCAACCAACGCACCTTTTCGTCGATGACATATACTCGCTCTTCTATTCGACCATGCCCCTTCTCTACATGGTACAGGACGCTAGTGTCATCACTTTTTTCACATTCCTCGGGAGATACATCAGCAAAATATCGCTCTACCGATTCATGTAAGTTCCCCTGATTCCCCTTGAGCCCAATAACATAATCGCCGCCTTTTTCAACAATCTCAGAAACTATAGATGTCTGGCACCCCATTGCATCCAACGTTACGGTCGCTCCTTCAATGTCAATCAGATTTAAAAGTTCCGGAATCGTCGTTATCTAATTCGCTTCCGCGGCTCATTGGTCCTATCATTGAGCTCATTAATGGTGAGTAATACTTGCAATACCTCTAGCACGTCGCTCGAACTCTTGATGAGGCAACCCTTTATCTTGCAACATCTGAATGGATATATCCAAAAACAATTCAAAGTCGTCGTATTGCTGATATTCCGTACCAACTCGGAGGAAAAAATCCATGGTATCGTACCAATCGTAAACGTCCATGAAGTACGTGCAAAGGGAGTCGTTCCAGCCAAAGGAAACACCATAAGGACGCCCTCCTGAATCCTTCTCTCGATACACAAAGGTAGAACTCATCTCTTATCAGAGCCTTCGATAGTTTGGCGATAATGATTCACTCGAGCAAGCTCTTTGAGCTTTTCAATCACTGCTCCGCTGAAACGGTTAGTTAGTGCCGAACTTAATGCACTTTTGCACTCTGGGTGTGAACTTATAGCTCGATCATCAAATACCTGCTTCTCTCTATCTGACAACGAGTTGTAATGGACTATCATACGGTCCTTCCAGTAGAGCTCCGCATGCCGGATCGATTGCTCAACATCAACTCGCTTTTTTCGAGCAATCCGTTCAAGCGATTTATGCTTGCTTTGCTCATTCCTTTTCCCTAATTCTGCAAGAAAACTCTCGCTGTATGATGTTACCGCACCGGCAAAGCTATCGGGTACCCAATTTTGGGCGAGTACAAAATCAATAAATCGTGAAGCATCCTTACCCACTTTTGCTATGAGTACTTCGGCTGCGGCCTCATCTTTTGACGAGCAAACTAGCCCTTTTCCTCTTTTTTGTGCGTAACTCTTAACCAAATTTTTCGAAAACATTGATAGCGACGGATCAGAAGAGATTTTGAGATCGTTCTTGGATTCTATGATAGCAGGGCTTGAATGAGCATCAATAGAAACCAAAATCGGCGAGCTTTCAAACGCATTGGCCAATTCTCGGGAGAATCGCGCCCTCTGTTGATCTTGTGCTCGCTCGAGAGATTCAAGTAGCTGTTCGCTTTCGGCCTCAATCCGCCTCTCTTGTCGAGAGTCTTTTAGAAGGAGCACTTCAATAGTGGCATCTTGTTTCGGCCCACGGGGTCGAGAGATTGAAATCTCCTCAATCTGTTGAGTATGGTATCTCTTGCCCTTGAGCTCATTAACAGCCACTTGAAGCTGTCGATACCGCCTCCCTGGGCTTTCGTAGTGCTCCCCTTCTAAACCCAGATCTTCCACCAGCTCCTTTGTTGATAGCTCTATTTTTACAGAAGGGCCAGGACGCTTAAATGAGAGTCGATCCAAGTGGTTGTACAAAAGTAGACCTATTTCGGTCTTCAGCTGACAAATTACCTCGAGGCGCGCTGGTCTACATAGCCGTCGAGCAATATTTCTCACTATGTCGGGGTTAAATGTAAAGCAACCTCTAGTCCCACCACTGGAGGCATCTCCAAGCGCCTGCTCCCACGCAACTCTGTTTAGGATACGAAAAATTTCTCCACGCTGAATGAAAGTCCGGTCTGAGCGCTCATATAGCCCGCCCCATTGTATGTTACATCCTCCTAGTCGTTGAATGGAGCGCAAGTAAGGCAACTGTGTCTTACCACCAGCTGATAGGTTGAGTCGCTTGCAAATGCTGCGAATAGAAAAAGGGATACTTCCCTCAGCCAGCACCCAACCGAGAGCATCGGTCACAGAGTCCCACGATTTTTCTCGCTTCTGCTCGGACCACAATCGATAGGCGTGATCGAATGCCTCTGCATGAAGCAAATAAAGGGTACGTAGGTCAAAGGCGGTAAGAGTTCCAAGATTCAATTCCCCCCTGTACTCCTCCCCTACCCTTTCCACAATCAGGTCTCGATACGTTCCCTCCGCGATTAGGTCTGAGCCATTTTCTTTTTTTTTAGTTGTTCGACTTCGCTGTCGGTACTCGCGTTCAAGCTCTGGGCCACCAATGATCAACTGATAAGGCTGAACAATTATCGATCGTTTATCAGAGGAAATCTCTCGACGAGCGAATGTCTGAGATGGAGAAAAGATGGGGTAACGCTCAAGGTGGAGGTCAGTACGAACAATGGGATACTGTTCGTAAATATCTTTTGAAGGCAACACGCTCTCTGCTCCTTAGAGTGAGTTAATAGTAATATCTAGTAATATATAGTGCAGCAATAAAAAAGCTATCTAAACATATGAAATCATTGCTGATTTCGATCTTCTCTTGGGGTTTCAACCCCACACTTCTGGGGTTTCAACCCCACACTTCTGGGGTTTCAACCCCATGAATCGCCGTCAATCATGGGGTTGAAACCCCAACAACGCTCTTTGAGGCAGCGGACTAAGACTTGCTCTCGGCAAGACGGACTATTTCGTGGGGTTGAAACCCCACGATCGCCCGTATGAACCCCAAAGGGCCTCGCCGTTTTGTTCCTCAGAGTTTGCCATGAGGGCATAGGGTCCTACGCAAAGCACTATCGCGCAGAGAAGGTTCTCTACTCTGTTTGAACTTTATACTGGATAAATCTTCTGGTTGATTATAACCAAGACATCGCATGGGCGTTGCGACTTGTCCAGAGGAAAAAAGAGGCTAATTTGCTCTATGTAGCTACATAGCTGTGTAGGTATGTAGGCGTATGTTTTATATGCAGTCAATTAGTCTAGCAGAGAACGCTACCGATATTCCGAGCGTATGTACCTATAAATATTACTACTGTCTCTGGAATGGCATCCGACTCTTGGAAGCTTCGTAGCGCTGTAGCTACATAGCTATATAGCGAGTTCGTAAAATAAATTAGTTAGAATTTTTTATGGGCATGGTGTGGGTGTGATAGTTCGTGACATCGAAGTTAAGCCGACATCGTGAGCGATTGCCGCTCTGGCGAGAGATTATCATTTAATATTCTCTCGGGTCGCCGCAGCACAACTTCTTCTGCCAGATAAAAGTATTCCAACTAAGCCTATCAGACGTATTGATATAATCATTGCATTGCATGTCGTTTGTACATACAATAGACACATGAAGGTAATTCGTTGGAACCATGCAAAGAATGAGCAGCTGAGGCGAGAGCGAGGGGTTTCATTCGAGATGATACTGGTATCGTTAGCTGAGGGTGGGTTGTTCGATGATCTGGTTCACCCTAACAGTGAGAGGTATAAAA
>JBIJBT010000071.1:0-14577 GCA_044345055.1 Bdellovibrionota bacterium | reverse complement strand
TGGATTTGCCCCTTCAGCGTTAATCGGGGGTAGTACCGTTATTTTTATTGTTTGTCTGGACTCGAACGGCCACAGCTTATTTTTCACTATGAACCACGATCCATGAATTGCCACTGGCGAAACCATGGCAGAGGGAACCTCTTTCAAAAATGTCGCCACTCCGACCGGCTTAAATGGCTTCATTACACCAGTTTTGCCCCGAGTGCCCTCAGGAAAAATGCAGGCCGTCCCATTTGTTTCACGAATTGATTGAGAAAACGCCCTTATTTCGCGAATAGCCTGTCGACGATCGGAGCGATTAATCAAAGCTGCCTGAGAGAGTCTTAGACCAATTGATACGCTTGGCGACCCCTTTGCAAGCTCCTGTTTGGCGATAAATCGGGTTCGACGCGGCCAGAAAGTCGCAATAAGGAGCGGAATATCGAACATACTCTGGTGGTTCGCCACTATTAGTAGAGGCCTATCATCCTGGGGTATATTCTCAATTCCCTCTATTTCGATTCGGGTTCCTCCAAACCACCGCAGATTCCAGACCAGTGCTCGATTAAGCCAGATAAAAACCCGCCAAAACCGGTCGCGAGAGAGCGCTCCTGCAAATGCAAGAAAGGGATGGAACCCAACCAGTATTGTAAAAAATACAAGATTAAATGAGATGGTATGGAGCCACACCATGAAGAGGTACCTCCGTTAGAATTCATTCAGTGAAGCTGCCCCAAAACCTGATAAGACTTGTTAAAGGGGCAGATGTATTTTGTGCGCCTAATTAAGGACACAGCTCTCCAGTAGTCGAGAGTGATTAAAAATCGGCAGTAATATCAAATATCTGCACCATGTAATAGGACTTGCGATATACTGTAAAGCGAGCACTCTGGTGTAGAACCGACAACTGGTTATACTGTTTTTGTGGTAGAGAGGCAAAAAACGATAAAATCAGTTCACCTAAGAACATTTAAATCGGTGAGCTTTCGAGATAGACCCGATTTTTTCTCTAATCAAGGACATACAGTGCCGAGGCATTTTTTTTCGCTCCTGATGATGCTTTTGGTGTCGCCGCTTTTTTCTGCGGGACACGCTTTAGCACAATCGTGGGAGGAGCTCGTTACTGCTCCTGTCTCTACGACTCGCTATCTTCCCTCTTTTGATACCTTCGATCTTCGGGAAGGAACGTACACCTACGTAATAAGTTGGCAAGGTATACCCGCTGCCGAAGCATCGGTTTCGGTTTCTGAGCAGGGTCCGGCGGCGGGTGCAGGAATCGCCTCCCGTATTCTTGTTGTAAATACTGCCAAAACATTTAGCCCGATCGATATCTTTTACAAACTACGATTTCGGGCTGAGACGTTGATGAATCGAGCTACCTTTGTGCCTGATGTATATAGCGTTCAACAGCGGGAAAACTCTCGTGAAAAGGAGTTAAGAGTAGCATTCGGGGAGGGCGGTGAGATTAGTGCGGTTCGCGTTCAACGGGATAAGAGAGAAATTAAGCGAGTTCGTTTATTCTCGAAGAACGACACTCTGGACCCAGTTTCTGCCGCTTTTCTCGCTCGTAGTCAGCCTTGGAAAATTGGCGAGCTCCGAACTTTTGATATCTTTAATGGAAAAAGTCGATACTTAATTCACCTAACCGCCGTTAAAAAGACTAAGGTCGAGGCAGAGGGAGCTCATCGAGACGCCATTATGATCGTCCCCCGGGTTCAGAACCTGGTAAATCCAAATCAGGCAAAAAAGCTGCGAGAGGCTCGGATATATCTTTCAGACGATCGAGCACGCGATATTTTATTGATAGAGAGTGAGGTCTTTATCGGAACCGTACGGACGCGATTGCAGAGTTTTACACCACTGATTCGTCCAGATCTGCGGGAAATTCGGGTGATTGCAGAGACAAAAGATCTCGATAAGACCAAATTGTAATAGGTTGCCAACTTTGCAGGGATTTTTGGCTCTCTCTCTGAAGCTCTAAAAAGAGGTGAGCGAGCTTGCAAAGGGAGGCAAGGTTGGCTACGATGTTGCCAGCGCATTTGCGTGCGCTCCTGTCGCTTGACCTCCGAACGTCGCTTCATTCTTCCCCGACAACGGATTTAAACCGATACGGCTCTCATGCAGAGCTTTCGTTTAGCTCTGCGCTTTCGTTTAGCTCTGCGTGTGGAGGGGCACTTTCGTGCCAACAATTTAAGTCTTGCGGTAAAAACAATCGTTGATAAGAAGCGGTGTTGTCGGCGGTAGAGGTAATGACGGACGAATTCCAACAGTGTGACGAAATTGAGCAGCGTGTGGAAGAATCGAAGATCGAATCTTCTCGGGAAGAGAGAGCTCTGGGCTCGAAGCGAGGATTGCCTTTAGAGGTGCTCGACGAGTCCGACACCCGTGTGGTGCTCCTTAGGGAACTTGCGGAGGAAGCGGCGGTCTCTCTGTACGATGTTGTATTTCCTCCTGGTCGTTCCGGAGTAGTGCAGGTGCTTATTGCTCCCCGTGTTTCATCTTCTTCAGAGATTGGACACGACGATTGTAATCGACTCGCCCGACTGGTTCTTGATAGTGAACGGGTTGAAGAGCTGCTTCCAGGGTCCGCTACCCTTGAGGTTTCAAGCCCTGGAATAAACCGAGCCATTCGCTCCGTGGTCCAACTCAGGGGAGCTATTGGGGAACGGATTCGGATTTCGGCGCAGAAATATCGAGATGATGAAACCGGAGACCAGATCGTAGCTCGAAATAAAGTATCTACGCCTTCCAACGAGGGGGCGCAGACGTTCGGCGCCGGAGTAATTCGTGGCGTCCTTCAGGAGGTAACTTCTGATGCTCTGAAGATGGTCGATGAAGCGCGAAAAAGAGTAATTTTCGTTGCAATTAGTGATGTTAAAGAGGCCCGTGTGGATTTTCCGTTCGACATGGGTGGAGGTAAGACGCGGTAACGGGGGAGCAAACAGGTAGCTCTTTTTTACTTACCCGTTAAGAAAAGCGTAACGGCACTCAAGATGGGTGTCGAAAGTGAGATGTTTGAGAGTGGAGTAACCCACAAGAAAGAGCGTATTGTTCGGTGAGATTTAGGTATGTCAAGCGTTGATTTGAATGCCATCCTGGGACAGCTTGGGAGAGACAAGGGGATCGATAAGGCGATCTTAATCGAGGCGATAGAATCTGCGATGCTTTCAGCAGCGCGGAAACACTTTGGCCACAATTTAAACCTTGAGACCTCCTTCAATGAGGACTCCGGTGAGATAGAGGTTGTTCAATTTAAGACGGTCGTTGATACCGTAATTGATCCCGGTACCGAAATTTCTCTTGATGAAGCACGGCGGTCGTACGATCCCGATGCCATGGTTGGCGATGAATTTGGTAAGAAATTGTCAACAGAGGGGTTGGGTCGCATCTCAGCACAATCTGCAAAGCAGGTTATCATGCAGAAGCTGCGTGATGCAGAACGGGGTGTGATATTTGAGGAGTACAAAAACTCTAAAGGCGACCTTATTAATGGGATTGTTCAGAGATACGATCGGGGAAATTTGATCGTTCACCTAGGTCGAACTGAGGCGATTCTTCCGAAGCGAGAGCAGATTCAGCGCGAGAAATATCGACAGGGCGATCGTATCCGAAGCATGATCCTCGACATCGACAGATCGGCGCGTGGTCCTCAGATTATTCTGACCAGAAGCCACCCCGATTTTCTAAAGAAGCTTTTTGAAACTGAAGTTCCTGAGATTGCCGATAAGACGATTGAGATCAAGGCGGCTGCTCGTGAGCCGGGTGAAAGAGCGAAGATAGCGGTGATTTCCTCCGACCATAATCTTGACCCAGTAGGGGCGTGTGTTGGGGTTAAAGGCTCCAGGGTTCGCAATGTTGTGGATGAATTAAAGGGAGAGCGAGTCGACATTATTCCGTGGACTCCAGATGAGCCATCGTTTGTTGCGCGAGCATTGGCCCCTGCTGAAGTGAGCCGCGTTCTGGTTGATGAGGATAATCACTCGATGGAGGTCATCGTCAACGACGATCAACTTTCGTTGGCGATCGGTCGTCGAGGTCAGAATGTAAAATTGGCGAGCAGATTGACAGGATGGAAGCTCGATGTAAGGAGTGTGTCCGTCGCTGAAGAGCAGGCTAAGAGAGCACGTCAGTCGCTCGAATCAATTCCTGGGGTCGATTTCACCGATGCTGAGCGATTGTATCAGCAGGGGTACCGCAGTGTTATCGAGGTTGCTGAGGCGATCGCTGAAGACCTTATGGAGATAGAAGGTGTATCTCGGGAGCGAGCCGAAGAAATTCTCTCGGCAGCACGTAAGTATGCGTCGGACCATGAATTCGACGATTCCCCCGATGGTCCGCTCGTTGGTGACCTTTACAAGCTTGGGCTCGATCCCGTTATTCGTGGTCAGCTGCAGCGTGCTGGTTTGACGACGATTCAAAGTATCGTAATGAGCGATATCGAGGAACTTCTCGATATAGAAGGAGTAGACGAAGAGGCAGCGAGTGCTGTTCGCGAGGCGGCTGATCGCTTCCTTCGTAACCAATCCGGAGATCGGGCTTAAAGCAGATCGCTCGCTAGAGTCGCTCTTTGGATGGCCGTTTAGGTTATAACCATGGAGCGATAGAGTAGCGTAATTCTCGAACGGAAAGGTTGCAGTAGTTTGAGTAAACAAAAAACGGAACAGAGAATAGAAGAGCAGACCAAGGCATCGCTCCGTCGGTGTGTTGGGTGTCGAGTGAGCAGTCCGAAAGGTGAGCTGATTCGGCTCGTATTACGAGAGGGAGCCGTTCAGGAAGATCCCCGTCATAGGGCGGGCGGTAGGGGGGCTTACCTTCATGCTCGGCGAGAGTGCATTGCTCGGGCGGAGAAAGAGATTAAACGGTGGGAGTATGCGTTCAGGGTGAATCGGGCCGCTGTGCGCAAGACAAGCCTTGAGAGTGTTCTTGAGGAGCTCCGCATGAGGAGTGTGAGGAAGGAAGAGCATGTCGAAGATACGAATTTATGAATTGGCGCGGGAGCTTGGGGTAGATAACCGTGTCGTTATCGCTAAAGCGATAGAAATGGGCGCTCCCCCAAAGACATCTCATTCCAATTCGCTCGAGGCGGAAGAGGCGGATGCGATTCGGCGAGCTTTGATACGAGAGGCGATGGGTGGATCCTCATCTCAAGCCGTCGAAGCTAAATCTGTAACAAGAGAGACGGTAATGGTGCGAACCGACAGGTCAACAGGGGCTCAGGAGAAAGTCTTCGAGCGACGCCAAGGAAACGTCATCTTGCGACGGAAGCAGGGTGGGGCACGAGATGATCTTGAGGGTGGAGTGGCCAGTCGTGCAGACGCTGGAGCGGTCGCGTCTTTCACTCAAAATGTTTCATCGCCGATGGCGGTCGTCGAGCATGATCGGGTAGATGAAGCGCTATCGGCCGCCAGTTCGCCGAGCGCTGTGGCTTTTCCGATCCAAGATGTTGATCGAGTGATTGAGGCAGGACGAATCCCTCATGCAGCTCCTGTCGAGGTTCCTGCTTATCAGGGTGGGATTGTTTCAGCTACCCTCGCGGAGGAGTCTGAGGAAGTTGAAACAGAAATTGAGCATCAGGTTGTAGTCGAAGAACCAGGAGTTGAGGAGCCGGTCGTGGAGGAGGTCCCGCTGGAAGTTCAACAAGAGGTTCAAGAGGAAGTATTACAGGAAGCCCAACGGCCAACTCCTGAGATCCAACCGGAAATACCTGAGCAGACGATAGTGGCTCCGACTGCTCCAATTCAGTCTGCTGCGGTTCAACATGCAGTGGAGACGAATAAGGTTGTACCCCAGTCTATAACACCGAGCCGAACTGGACCGACAGAGGTGATAATTACTGAAGAGCGCCGAGCTGGACCGCGTGTTCTTGGTCGGATTGAGCTGCCACAAAAAAGGGTGGTTCGTACCGAACAGGATGGTAAAGAGGTGGCACCTCGGAGACTTGGAGTGGTCGCTGGAGTAGCGGTCGTCGAGGAGGAAGAGGAGAGTGATGCTAAGAAGGGTGCAAAGCGAAAAGGCCCGACCCGCAAGCGCGAATTTTCTCGGGGCGATCTTGTAGATTATGACGGTCGCGAAGCTCGGAAAGGCTCATCAAAAGGTGGGGGTAAGGATCGAAAAGATTCTCATAAGCAGCAATACCAGGAAGATCAAAAGGCCCAGAAAGTTGGGAAGCGTGCTGTTAAATTGGGAGAGAGTATATCTGTTGGTGAACTTGCCCGGCAGATGAGTTTGAAGGCTGGGGAGGTCATCTCCCGGCTCATGCAGCTTGGTATTCTTGCGACGATCAATCAGGTTATCGATAAAGATACGGCGTTGATAATCATCGATGATTTTGGCTATGAAGTGGAGTCTACTTCATTTGATGAAGATCAGTTTCTTGTGGAAGAGGGTGCCGATGATGAGGGTAGCCTTGCAAGTCGGCCGCCGATTGTTACGGTGATGGGCCACGTTGACCACGGAAAAACATCGCTGCTCGATGCTATTCGTAAAACATCCGTCGCCGCTCGCGAAGCTGGCGGTATAACCCAGCATATCGGAGCGTATAGCGTTGCCGTTGATGATGAGCGAACAATCACTTTCATCGACACACCTGGTCACGCCGCATTTACGGCGATGAGAGCGCGAGGAGCGGATTGCACCGACATCGTTGTTCTCGTTGTTGCTGCAGATGATGGGGTGATGCCGCAGACAATTGAAGCGATAAATCATGCGAAGGCCGCGAATGTTCCGATCGTTGTTGCGGTCAATAAGATGGATAAGCACGATGCTAATCCTGATAAGGTCAAGCAGCAACTTGTGGAGCAGGGCCTACAACCGGAGGATTGGGGTGGAGACACTATGTTCTTCCCGGTTTCAGCTCTCTCGCGTAATGGGGTTCCTGAGCTTCTTGAGGGGATTCTTCTTCTCGCTGAGATCAAGGAGTTAAAGGCGAACCCTGAGCGACGTGCAAAGGGTACGGTTGTCGAGGCGCGCCAGGATAGAGGTCGTGGTATCGTCGCAACTGTATTGGTTCAGACAGGAACGCTGCGGGTCGGGGATATATATGTAGTTGGGCAGTGTTCGGGGCGAGTCCGAACGATGTTAGACCATCGAGGGGATAAGATTGAGGTAGCTCCTCCATCAACTCCAGTGGAGATTACGGGGCTCGATGGAATGCCGGTCGCTGGGGATGACTTTATTGTTGTTGAATCTGAAGCGATTGCACGTGAAGTCGCAAGTAATCGGGCTGAGAAGATAGCGCTCGCTGAACGAGCACTTGCATCGGGTCCGATAAGTCTTGAAGAGTTTGCGCGGCGAGCTAATAATCTGGCACCTGCTGAACTCAACCTGGTCATTAAGGCTGATGTTATCGGATCTCTTGAGGCGGTGCGTGCCTCGGTGGAACAGCTCTCGACACCGAAGGTCAAGGTCCGGGTACTTCACTCAGGTGTTGGCGGCGTAACTGAGAATGACGTTCAGCTCGCTATTGCGTCGAAAGCCGTTATCGTTGGGTTTGGTGTTCGTGGAGAGCCTAGAGCTCTAGCTGATGCTGAATCTCATCGAATCGAGGTTCGTTTCTACCGAGTAATTTATGAACTCCTCGATGATGTGAAGAAGGCGATGGTCGGTCTTCTTGCGCCGATTAAGAAAGAGCGACATCTTGGTCGTCTTGAGGTCAGAGACACTTTTACGGTTCCGAAGATCGGTACCGTGGCGGGCTGCTTTGTATCTGATGGTACCGTTCGGCGAGGTGCGTTTGTCCGAGTACTGCGTGATAGCGCGGTGATGTACGAGGGTAAAGTAGGAAGCTTGCGCCGCTTTAAAGAAGATGTACGGCAGGTGCAAAGTGGCTATGAGTGCGGTATGAGTGTAGATTCCTTCAACGATCTCAAGGTCGGTGATTCGATAGATGTGTATGAGATCGAAGAGGTTGCTGCTTCGCTTGAGTAAGGCGGAGTTTAAGCAGTACTTCGGACCGCGGGGTCCACATTTTTTGTAAAAGCTCCAAGCGGTATCATGAGCGGACGGCGACGAACTTTTAAGGTCGGAGAACGGATTCAGGAGGTTGTAGCGCGCGAGCTCCTGAGACTCTCCGATCCAAGATTCCATCTTGTTACGGTGACCTCAGTTATCGTGAGTAATGACCTACGACACGCTAAAGTGTTCTGGGTCGTCAGTGGCGGCGCCGAGCGGCGAGCAGAGGTCAAGGATGCGTTTGATTCTGCCTCTGGTTGTCTGCGAACGCGGGTTGGTAAGGAGCTGAAGCTGAGGGTTGCTCCGATTCTGGCATTTATCTACGACGACACCCTTGATGTGCAGGGTGAGGTAGCATCTTTGATGGCGAGGATTGCAAGACAGTGAGCTCTCCTAATATTGATTCTGATGATCGCGTTGCTCGGGTCGCTGAGGTGATCCGAGAGCATTCTTCCTTCGTTGTCGTTAGCCATTACAATCCAGATGCGGATGCATATGGCTCTTCGGCCGCGGTTGCTCTTGCGCTCCGTGAGCTCGGTAAGCGGGCTGTCCTTATAAATGAATCGGGTATCGTCGATCGATACGGCTGGATGCCCGGTGTGTCCGAGGTCCAAACTGTTTTCCCGAAAGAAACACCTGAGTGCGTTATCGTGTGCGACTGCGGTGCGCTCGATCGTGTCGGGGATTCGCTCAAAGGAGCCGTTCTTGCTTCACCTCTAATTATTAACATTGATCATCACGTATCAAATGAAGGATTTGGGGCGATAAATCTAGTTGAAGTAGGAGCGAGTTCAACTAGCGAAGTTGTTTATGAAATTCTTTCACATCACGCGGCGTCGATTACTCCATCTGTGGCTACCTGTTTACTAGCAGGGATTTATGGTGATACCGGATCTTTTCGGTATGGCTCGACAACCCAGAGAACATTCGAGGTTGCGCTTGAGCTGGTAAAAAGAGGCGCCGTTCCTCACGAGGTTGCATCACAACTTTTTTCTCAGGTTTCTCTCGCGGGGACTATGCTTCAATCTGCCGCTCTTCTAGAGATGCAGATGCACGAGCGGGGTGCTATCGCTGAGCTTATCGTTCCGCGCTCACATTATGAAAAATATGGGGCTATCGAGGAGGATACGGCCGTTCTCTGTGAGCGGGCGCGAGATATCGCGGGCGTTATTATCAGTGTGCTCATTCGAGAAGATGAGGGGTTGTGGAGAGTTAGTCTGCGGACCAAGGATAAGGGTATAAATCTTTCGGAAATTGCTGCTGCATTTGGCGGAGGAGGGCATAGAGCCGCCGCGGCATTTCGGTGGCGGAAACCGTTGCATGAATTAAGAGCCGTGCTCCTTCCGCGTCTCAAAGAAGCAGTCAGCACTAGCGCGCTGTTGTCATGAATGGGCTGCTACTTATCGACAAATCCGTTGGAATGAGTTCGGCGGCGGTCGTTGGCATTCTTAAGCGACGGCTGCGGGTTGATAAAATAGGTCATGCCGGAACACTCGACCCATTCGCCTCGGGTTTGTTGGTTATTCTTGTAGGACGGACAACTCGTCTTGCAAGTCATGCTGTTGCAGGCAGGAAATGCTATCTTGCTGAGATAGCATTTGGTTATGAAACTGACACTGATGATAGCACCGGCAATGTGATTAAGCGTGAGGGAGTCAAGCCGCTCTTAGTTGAGGCGCAAGAGGCTGCTAAGCGATTCGTCGGCTCTATCGAGCAAGAACCTCCACAGTTTAGTGCAAAAAAAATAGAGGGCCAGAGGGCCTATTCGCTCGCTCGTCAAGGAGAACGAGTGGCTCTTGCTCCGGTAACGGTCGTGATTGATTCACTAGATCTCTGGTTCGAGCCACAACCTGATGGATCGTATCGCGCTTTTTTTCGGATAATCTGCTCAAAAGGTACCTACATTAGGTCGGTCGCGCGCGATATTGGTCGAGCTCTCGGGTGTGGAGCCCACCTTGTCTCGTTGCGTCGTGAGGGGTCGATCCCATTTTCAATTGAGCAAACAATATCGTTAGAGCTTTGTACTGCAGAGGCACTAGTGCCTTGGGATCGTCTTTTCCCGGGGGCATTTCGTTGCTCAGAGGGTGAGGAAATTTGCGGTGATCTGGTTCATGGAAGGGAGCGAGCAATTGCTCGAGTTGTTGCGCGACTCGAAGAGGAAGCTCCAGCGGAGGCAAAAAACGCCATCATCTACTCACCGGGTGGCGCTCCGCACACTTTTTTCGTAAAAGAGGACGCGGGGTGGCAATTTTGCGTGTGCGCTCCTTAATTTGATGTGACGGGAAATGGTTTAGCTGATTCGGGAAATGTTGGACCTGAGAGGGTGGTAAAATGAAAACAGTTGCGGTGGTCGGGTCACAATGGGGTGACGAAGGGAAAGGAAAGATCGTTGATGTCATCACCCGACAGGCTCGGTGGGTTGTGCGGTATCAGGGAGGTAATAACGCCGGACACACCGTTGTCGTTGATGGCAAAACGGTGAAGTTGAATCTGCTGCCATCTGGTGTTCTTCGCGAGGGATGTCGAGTTGCCATTGGAGCAGGCGTTGTTCTTGATGCACGGGCTCTATTGGCGGAGATAGAGAGTGTAAAGGGTGGCGGGATCGTGGTGTCGCCAGAGCGGCTTCTTGTTGATGGGCGCGTGCAGCTGGTGTTGCCGTATCACCGCGAGATCGATAGGGCTCGTGAAGAGGCTCGTGGTACGAATAAAATCGGCACAACTTTACGAGGGATCGGTCCAGCTTATGAGGAGCGGGCGGCTCGGGGTGGATTGCGCTTAGCAGACCTGGTCGACGAGGCGGTTTACGTCCCGGTGTTAAAAGAACGCCTTAAAGAGGTTTCGCGTTATCTTTCTGCCTGTTTTGGAGTAACGCAGGAGTTGAGTCTAGAACAACACCTTGAGGAGCTAGCGCTTATTCGGGAGCGGGTCATTCCGTTTATGGGTGATGTGAGTCTCACCATAAGCCGAGCTATTAGAGCAGAGGAGCGGATAGTTTTTGAGGGTGCACAGGGATGTTTACTCGATGTTGCATTCGGGACGGTTCCATTTGTGACCTCCTCACATACAACGGCAGGGGGTATTGCCGGTGGAGTTGGGGTAGGACCACGGAGTGTTGAGCGAGTTTTGGGGCTCGTTAAGGCGTATACAACTCGCGTTGGCTCCGGGCCATTTCCTACCGAGCTGCTTGATGATATCGGAGATCGATTGCGGGAACGGGGGGCTGAATTTGGTACGGTTACCGGCAGACCGCGGCGGTGTGGCTGGCTCGATGTGGTCGCGCTTCGGTACGCGATACGGGTATCGGGAATCGATTGGATTGCGTTGACAAAACTCGATGTTCTCTCGGGATGCTCAACGATTCGGATATGTGAAGGGTATAAGCTGGCTGATGGAACTGTTTGTGATGAGATGCCGATTTTTGGACGGGCCAGCCAAGATATAGTTCCTATTTACAATGAGTTACCTGGATGGGATGATGACATCTCCTCAGTCCGGTCTTTTGCAGATCTCCCCGTTAATGCGCGGCGGTATCTTGAATACGTTGCTACCATCACGGAGCGGCCCGTGGTCATGGTTGGAGTAGGGCAGAGCCGCGATGCAACGGTCTGGACCCCAGATACACCACAGGAGTTATATGAGTTTGTCGGAGCATAATAACGCTGCTAAGAGCCCTTCGTCTGTTCGTACGGTTCTTATCGTTGATGATGAGGCGGCGATTCGTCGCGCTGTTCAAGGAGTTCTTCAGGATGATGGACTGCTGACGATTCAGGTCGAGAGTGGCGAGGAGGCACTCAAGGTAGTTGCTGAGCGGCGACCCGATTTGGTGCTCCTTGATATCTGGATGTCGGGGTTAGATGGGATAGAAACTTTGCGGATTTTGAGGGAGCGGTGGCCAAATATCCCCGTCGTTATGATGAGTGGTCACGCCTCGATTGCAACAGCTATAGAGGCGACTCGCATAGGTGCCGCTGATTTTATTGAGAAGCCGATCGATCTTGATCGGCTACTTGCTGCGGTAAGAGCCGTTTTGCGCCAGACATCAACCGAGTCGCATGCCCTTTCTTTTGATACCGATTCGTTGGATTCAAGAGCCGATCGTAGAGCGGCTATACGTGAAGGCGATGAGGGTAAGACAACGATTAATCCCATTGTTTTTGGTTCGCAGCTTCTAAGGGGGCGATCCCGAACGCAACGAACGATTGCATCGAGTGCGATTCTGTATGGGCAGGGGCTGCACTCCGGCCAAAAAAGTGGGCTTATTCTTGAACCTTTGCCCGCAAATTCTGGCATTCATTTTGTTGGCGTCTCAGGGTACCGAGCAGTGCCAGCTCATGTTTCTTACGTTCATTCCACGGGGTTTGCGACAACGCTGCGCCTTGAAGATACGCAGGCTGCCACTATTGAACACCTGATGTCAGCGTTGTGTGCATTTGGAGTCTCCAATATTCTCGTCAAATGCAACGGAGAAGTGCCAGTTATGGATGGTTCTGCTCAGGAATTTTGTAGTTTGCTGAGTAATGTAGGGGTCATTTCTCAGGAGGGGGATTGGTTTGATGTCGCGGTATCTGAGCCAATTCAGGTGGGAGACGATCGAGAGTTCATCCGGTTAGAGCCCGCCGAATCTTTGACTATCGATTATTCTCTTTCGTATCCAGAACCGGTAGGGGAGCACCAATTTTCATTTACCCTCGGAGATGATCCGCAGGAGTATGTTGAGCAGATATCCTCGGCGCGAACGTTTGGTTTCGTGCGCGACATCAGCAAGCTACAGAAGCAGGGATTAGCGCTCGGGGGGAGATTTGATAACTTTGTTCTTATGGGGGAGAACGGCCCGATCAATAGTGAATTGCGATTTCCGAACGAACTAGTGCGACATAAAATTCTCGATGCGATCGGTGATCTTTACCTGCTCGGTCGACGACTTCAGGGGAAAATCACTGCTCGTATGACGGGACATTCAGATAATGTATCGTTGATTCGTGAGATTTTTAGATTGATGACCGCTCAGAGTTCGGTGGGTGTTTAAGCAATAACGAGCGAAATGCTCGGGAGGGTATGGTATGGAGCACGGTGAGCGATTGGTTCATGTTGAGCGGGGGCTCATCCAGGCTCTTAACATTCTTACAGGATTTTTGCGGCAACCAGAAACCTGTGAGGCGATAGCAAAGGCAGCTGCGGTTATCACCGATTGCTTAAAACGGGGAGGGCGGGTGTTGAGCTGTGGAAATGGCGGCTCAATGTGCGATGCGATGCACTTTGCCGAGGAATTATCGGGCCGGTTTCGACGAGACCGTCGCGCTCTCTCGGCGATTGCGCTCAGCGATCCATCGCATCTTACCTGTGTGGCTAATGACTATGGTTTCGAAGCTGTCTTTTCTCGGGGAGTTGAGGCTCACGGGCGGACAGGTGATGTGTTGCTCGCGATAAGCACCAGCGGAAGCAGCCCGAATATCGTGGCAGCAGTTAATGCAGCCCGTGCTGCTGGGATGATTTCTATCGCTCTCACTGGCCGGATCGATTCGCAGCTTTCCGCGCTAGCCGATATCGATATCTGCGCCGTGGCAGATCGTAATTCATCCGTTCCACAGCCAACCGAACGCACCCAAGAGCTGCATATTAAGATAATTCATCTCTTAATTGAGATGGTTGAGCGTGAAATGTTTCCAGAAAACTACGCCGATTTATGAGATGGTACTAGCTGCTACCATCTTCTCTCCTTGCCAACCGCTACTCCTTCGAATCGCTCTCTCCGTAACCAAACGGGTTTTTCTCCTGCCAGCGCCAAGAATCAGCGCACATGGTGGCTAGAGAGCGGTTCGTCTGCCAACCTAGTAGTAGTTTTGCTTTCGTTGGATCGCTGTATGTCTTTGGGCTATCCCCCTGTCGACGTGGCGAAAATTGATGCGGGATCGGTCTGCCAACGGCATCCTCCATTCCGTGGAGAACATCGAGCACTGAATACCCCACCCCCGTGCCAAGATTAATCGCGGTGCATCCCGACAGCTCGTCAATTTTTCTGAGCGCAGCGACATGACCCTCGGCTAGATCTACGACATGAATAAAATCTCGCACACACGTTCCATCTGCGGTGTCGTAGTCTGAGCCATATATCGAGAGAGTCTGACGACGACCAACGGCTACCTGAGTTATAAATGGCATCAGATTGTTAGGAATACCGCGCGGGTCCTCGCCGATGATTCCCGATTCGTGAGCACCAACTGGATTAAAGTAGCGAAGCAGTACGATGTGCCACGACGCGTCGGATACCGCAAGGTCTCGGCACATCTCCTCAATGAAGAGCTTTGTTTTACCGTACGGATTGTTCGGTTTGCCGAGCGGTTGGTCTTCAGCGAACGGAACATTAGGGGAATCCCCATAAACGGTAGCTGACGAGCTGAAAATAAATCGCCTAACCCCCGCTTCAGCCATCTCCTCTAGAAGAGTTGTTGTGCCTGCGATGTTATTTCGATAGTAGAGGAGAGGGGACTCTACCGACTCACCGACTGCCTTTGAACCTGCAAAATGGATAACAGCGGAGATGGGGTGAGTTTTGAAAAGGTGCTTTAGTAACTCTCGGTCGCCGATACCTCCCTCAATGAAAGGTATCTTTTTACCCCCCGCCAATTCCTCAACCCGTCGAAGCGATTC
>JBIJBT010000086.1:0-10646 GCA_044345055.1 Bdellovibrionota bacterium | reverse complement strand
GTTGCTAAGGTCATCGAGGACAATAATATCAAAGACGCTTTTTATAAGCTCTAGGCATGTATGGGACCCTATGTACCCAGCCCCGCCTGTGACGAGTATGCTCATAGTTTCTCCCTAAAAAAAAATATCAAATCAGCTGGAGATCCTCGATAGAGGAAGCTTCGTAAAAAAGACGATTTCTGAATAGGGCTTTATCTTATTCTGCACGCCCTTTACAGACGAATTGGAGAGCCTCTAATCGCCGTCCTAACCATCATGCACCTTTTCAAGGTGCAGGTAACAGGAGCAAAATCGGGGTGAGAGGATTTGAACCTCCGGCCTCACGGTCCCGAACCGTGCACTCTACCAGACTGAGCTACACCCCGTTCCCCCAATTCGTGAAGCTACCGATTATTTGGGGGGATTGCAAGAGTTTTGGGGGGTGTTGCGTTGGTGTTGGTGTAGGTGTTTGGCTTGAAGAATATGGTTATTCGGACTGGTCTGTGGTTATGCGGGGTATGGGAGATTTGAGAAGCTATCCGAACCGCCAAATTTCTTAAGACTGGTCCGAATAGCCTCACCTAACATCATGTAATTTCTACGTTACGCGGCAATGGAACACCACTATCTCCATGGCCGGTTTTCATTATTACCATGCCTGTCGCTCTATCCACCATGTTGGCATAGGCTCCGTAGCCACCGCCTGAGCCGTATTCTACAAGGGACCCTTTAAGCTTTGGCAGTAATATTTCCGCTTTTTCTGAGGACTTGCCAAATCTATTCTCTCCTATCTTGGGGATGTAGTAGTCTATAGAAACCCAAGTTGAATAGGTGCTGTGACTATGGGCCGCTTCGGCCCTTTTTAGCAAATTCGCTTTTTCTTCTGGGGAGGCATCCGGGTTCCAGACCTGTCCTGCAACGGCCGTATTGCTGAACTCTATCTTGCGCCCTCGTTGAGCATAACCCAATGCCAAGGAGTCCATAATTCTAATTTTGGTAGCCATTGGCAAATCACGTCTAAACTTCGTGTCAATGTGGTACTCAGCCGAACCACCATTTCGGCTTGTTGGTCCCGTAATTAGTCCCGACCCGAACGCATCTCCCGTGACTTCCCGATCTTCTTCATAAGTGTTTGCATTTAACTCTTGCAGACGACGAGCTGCATCTTGGTCCCCTGCGAAAGAAAGAAAAAGTAGCTGTGCACGTTCAATTGAAATAGGTGCGTAAGCATAAAGATCAGTTAGAGAGCCATCAGCAAGAGCCTTCCGAACCGAAGCAACTCCACCGCGAGAAAATACACGATCGATCTGATTAATTGCATCTCCTCCCAACTCCCTACCTAATTTTTGGAAGGTACTAACGAGGAATCGTACATCTGCCTCTACTATTTTTCCGTCTAACTGCGCCGAGGTCGCGGCTCCATCTCGATATTTCTTTTCAATTAGCTTGAATGCCTCAGGGGAAACCAAGGCCTTCAGCTGTTTTAATAGACCGTCTGTTATCCCTAATTGCTGTCGATCTTCGTCTTGGTTTCTGTTGTTAAGACGGAAGGGAGGGATTTCATTTGCGGGACCTCCTTTCGCAGTCGGCTTACCGGCATCTTGTGTCGTCGCTGGAGCAATTGCACTCATCCCATAATCCCCCAAAAAAATCTCACCAAAACACTTCTTTCAAGGTTATACCTCCAACCTCAAAAAAAATATCCTAACTCCCCCAAAAAACCGAAATTAACCTTCCTCTCTCCCCACCCCAAAAAATCCCCTCACCCTCACCCCAACCCCAGCTCCTTCCTAACTATCAACCCCATCACCTCTGAAGTTCCACCGCCTATTGGCATTAGCCTTAACTCTCGCCACCACTTTTCGGGGGAGAACTCTGTGGTGTAGCCGTAGCCGCCGTGAATTTGGAGGGCTCGATCTGCTAGCCATACGGCGTCGTCGCACACTTTTCGTTTGGCTTGACTTACCTCGGCGCGGCAGGGGGTAGCGGTTAGGAAAAGGGTTAGGGCGTGGTGGGTTAGGGCTTCGGCTAGGATGAGGCGGCGGTTCATCTCGATTAGGAGCTCCTCAACGCCTCGGTGGGTTGCTATGGGGCGGCCGAAGGTTGACCGCTGGTGGGCGTAGCGGGTGGTGTCGCGGAGACAGGCGCGCATGCCGCCGAGGGTAGTGAGAGTGAGCATTAGTCGCTCCCAGTTGAGATTGTTCGAGGCCTGAATCCACCCCTGGCCGACGGTGCCTAGCACGGCGTCGTCCGGAACGATGAGGCCGCTGAAGCTCAACTCGGCGGTATCAGAGGAACGCCATCCGAGTTTGTCGAGGGTGCGTGTGACAGAAAAACCGGGAAGAGTTGTATCGACAATAAATGTGGTGAAGCCATGGTAGCCGGCGGTGGGGTCGGTGCGGGCTAGAACGAGTATGAAATCGGCGCGAGCTCCGTTGGTAATAAAGGTCTTCGAACCGTCGAGCTGCCATCCACCATCGACCTTAATCGCTTTTGTGCGGAGGCTCGCAAGATCGCTTCCTGCGCCCGGTTCGGTGAAGGCGTAGGCTCCTATCGCTTCTCCAGTAACGGCTCTTGGGAGCCACTGTTCTTTTTGGCTTACGGTGCCATATCGGTTTATTGCGGCTGAAATAACGAGGGCGTGCATATTTACCGCTGTTACGAGCCCAAGATCGCACAGTTCGCCGAGCGTTTCGCACCACGCTGCCGCGAGCCGAAGGTCGCCGCCGATGCCGCCGTACGCCTCGTCGATAACCATGCCGAGGTACCCCTGCGCGCCGAGCTGGGTAAATACTGAATCAGGAAAGTATCCGGCGTCTTCCCACTCTCGGAGGTGAGGCGCGAGATCGCTCGCCATCATCCGCCGCACCGATTCGATAAACAGGGCGTGTTCGGGGTAGAAGGGATTTGTCATGATGGCTCCGTAGGGGGCGTTTGATGATAGTTGCTCGGGTTGGATAGCCTCTTGGACTAGTATTGGTCAAGAGGGGTATCGGTGGGAAGGGGGGTGTGATAAGAGGTTCGAATGCAGGGGCTTTTTGGACTTGCCCCTAAATTAACGAGAGGAGGGACGAAGATGGACGAGGCACTGAGCGGGGAGCTTCCGCGAGAGGATGAGATTATTGCGGCATTAAAGAAGGTTGAGGACCCTGATCTCTTTCTCGATATCTGGTTTCTTGGATTGATCTATAGCATCGATATTGGTGATGACGGTGCGGTGGGTATTGAGATGACCTTTACGACTCCTCTATGTCCCTCGGGGCCTTACCTGACGGAGATGATAAAGCAGCACGTGGGGGCTGTGCCGGGGGTGACTGCGGTGGCTGTGACGGTGGTTTTTACGCCGCCGTGGGAGCCCTCTGAGGAGGTTAAGATGACGCTGGGGTTGGCGTAAAATTTGGGTAGGCCGCAAGAAGGGGGGAGGCGAGGATGACTTTTCTGCCGAGCAGCGACGAGCTTGAGTTTCAGGAGGCGGTGCGGCGATTTCTCGCGCAGGAGCACGATTGCGGCACGATTCGCCGAGTGTATCGGAGCGGGCCCGCGGAGCGAGAGGGAATCGCGGCTTCGTGTCGTGATTTTGGGATGCTTGAGTGGGTGCGAGAGGGGGGCATTCGGGCGGTGGCGCTTCTTGCGCGGGAGGCGGGGCGGGCGTTGATTGCGGCGCCGGTGGTCACGGATGCGCTGTGGGGGGTGTGGTTGCCCTCGGTCGTCGTGGGAATGCCGTGGGGGGTGGACGAGGCTTGTGCGGGTGCGGTGCGGGTGTGTGCGGCTCTCGAAGGGCTATCGGTGGGAACCTTAGTTGAGGGCGCCCCGGGTGCACGTTACCTCGTTGAAATCTGCTCGAAGCTGGGAGAGGTTGCAATATACAATTTAGAGGAGGGTAGCTTTGTTCCGATCGCTCCTCTCGATGGCACGATGGTGCTTGGGGAGCTGCAGCGGGCTCTGCCGGAGCCGGTTGCGCGGGTGAGTGTCGACCGAGCAGCTTTGCGGTTTTTACGGGCGGCGTGGCGGCTGATTCATGCGGCGCAGGTAATCGGGGCTGCTGAGCGATGCGTTGAGCTTTTTCAGGATCACGGAAGGACGCGGAAACAGTTCGGGGTGCCGATAGCGGGATTTCAGGCGGTGCAGCAGCAGGCGGCGGCGCACTTCGCGAATCTTGCCGCGGCATCGGCGCTCACTAGCTTTGCGGAGTGGTGTGGCGTTCACGATCACGACCAGTTCGAGGAGGCAGCGTTATCGGCGTGGCACGCCGCGGTGCGCATGGGAAGGCCGCTTGCTGAGGCGATGGTTCAGATTCATGGCGGAATTGGATTCACCTGGGAGTATGATCTTCATCTCTATCTTCGACGGATCGTGGCGCTCGAGCTGCTCTATCCATTGACCGTCGAGGAGGAGCGGCAGCTATTAGGGGGCTTATCGGGAGGAGGCAAAGGTGATGAACAGAGATGAAAGACGAGATAAGGAGTCACGACTCGTTTGTAACGGTCTTTCCGATCGCCGAGCTTGCTATACCGGCGCTTCCTTTTTGAATGGGGCGATCGTTGCTGCGATGGCAATCTGGCTTTCAGTTATCGGCGTTGTGCTGATTGGGGGTGTCGGTCAAGCAGTTGCTGAGGGTGGGCAGCATTCATCCGCTCATGGGGGAGATGGCGCTGTTCATGGTGCCGAGGGAGATGAAGGCGAGCCGATCGTATTGGAGATCGATCCATCCAAGCGGCGATTGCCGGCCATAACGGTCAAACCGGGTCGATATCGTGTGTCGTACCATCTTCACGTAAACGGGGCGCACGGAGTTCAGCTTAACTTCCTGGAGGAGAAGGGTGGGATGAAGCGGATAGAGCTTCTCGATCATGTGAGTCACGATTCAAAACCGGAGGATATTTCGGGTGAGATGAGCACAATTATGATGGGGCGTTACGAGCTTCAGTATCGGCTTCGGGGTGATGATATTTCGGGTGAGGTTGTGTTGGAGCGGATTGAAGAGCCCGCCACCGGTGTTGATGGATTTGGAGGATTTTATTTAGGAGAGATTCAGCGCGTTGAACAGCTCAGCACAAGGCGTATTCCACCCGCTATTCCACGAAAAATGCGGATTGCGATGTCTGTGCGTGAAGACCGCGGTATCGTTTCTGTCAAAGCAGGAGATGGAAATCTTGAACGAGTCTCTCTCAAGGGGCCACTTCTCATCGGGACAAGAACTAAACAAGGGGTCCAGCAAGAGGGGATGATGGGGTGTCAGGAACATGAGACGGTGATTCTCCAAAAAAAAGATCGGAAGTCCTCGCGACTTCGGGTGCTTTCGCTATTTGCGTGCGATGATGGCACCTCGGTTTGGCAGGAGCTCTCGGGCACGGTGATGCGCGAGTAGACACAGTTAGAGCTAAATTTTTTTTCTGTTGTAGTTGTCACTTTTATGCAAGAAGTCGTTGCTCCTTATTCTTTTTCACTGATTAATTTCGGGTTTGGTAGTTTCTTTGGAGTGGTGTGCGCCGCCCTTGGAGCGTTTGCACTATTTCGGCCTGGAAGGCGTGCCGCTGAGCTCGCGCAGCTTCGGGCTCAACTGGCCGAGGCGATAACACCAGAGCAGTTGCGTGCGCGCCACGTGACCCGAGAGCAATACGAGGAGGTGCGAACTCTTTTTGCAGCCTCCCTCGATGAGCGAGCAGCGGAGCTCGTCCGGATTCAGGAAGAGCTCCGAGCGCGCACCGCTGAACATCTTGCTGCATCATCGCGTGTCTCAGCGCTCGAATCAGAGCGTGAGGCACTCTTGCAACACGCCGCGCAGCTCAAAGCTGACTCCGAAGCGATTCTCGCTGCATCGCGCGATTCGTTTCGCACGATCGCTCAGGAGATATTCGGCGAAAAAAGCCGCCATTTTGTCGAGGTCAATAAGGGAGAGATGCAGACGTTGCTCCAGCCATTACGGGAGCATCTCTCTGAGTTCCGCGAAAAAGTTGAGGCAACCCGTCGCGACGAAATTCAGGATATTACCGCTCTAAAAGAGCAGATAACGACCCTTAATCAGTCAAGCGCCCGACTCTCGGAAGAGGCAAATCAGCTAGCAAGAGCGCTAAAAGGGGGGAGCCGCGTTCAGGGTGATTGGGGAGAAGAGCGGCTGCGCCAGATTCTCGAAGCAGAGGGTCTTGAGCGATATATCGATTTTGATGAACAAGAATCGTATCGGTCGTTAGATGGCTCGTTGCTTCGGCCCGATGTGGTGCTAAAGCTCCCAAATAATCGCCAAATAATCATCGACGCAAAGGTATCTCTACGTGCATACCACGAGTTTTTTCACGCTTCGGATGGACCGGAGCGAATCCGGCACTCAAAAGAACACCTTCAGGCGGTCCTAAACCATGTAACAGCACTGGGTGCAAAAGAGTACCATAAAGCTGTTGGCGTCTCGGCGTTTGAGTTTGTAATTCTCTTTATGCCGATTGAGGGAGCTCTCTCAGTTGCGCTACGAGAGTCGCCCGATCTTTTTCAAAAAGCGCTCCGTAACCACGTGATGCTTGTCTCACCGAGCACTCTTCTCATTGCACTCAAAGTTATTCGCTTATTGTGGCAGCGCGAAGACCAGGTGCGGAACGTAGAGCTAGTCGTGCGCGAGTGCGATCAGCTCTACAGCAAATTCGTCGACATGGTAAAAGCGCTCGAGGGGCTTGAGCGTGGGCTTGAAATCGCTCAGAGGGAGTTCTCACTAGTAAAAACCCGTCTGTGCAGCGATGTAAAACGGGGCAGCTCGATTATCGGCAGAATAGAGCGAATCAAGGAGCTAGGAGCGGTGCAATCGGGGAAAGAGATCCCGGAGGGGTTTAGTGAGGTTGGGGGGTGAAGGAAAAGGGACCAGCCCAAGAGATCCGTGGGACCTCAGGGCTGGTGTGAATTGGTGGGCGGCTTTAGGAGCCAAACAACCTATCTAGATTTCGTCTTGTTTCGATGCTTTTTATATAATTTAGTTCATCAGCTAGCTCACCGGCTAATCCCCAATTATATTCGGACGACGCTAAAGCGTCAAAGGTGCTCGACAGCTTTGATGTGACTGACGGGTTTTTGAACGTATTCGAAACCCGGCCCATCAGTTTCCAGACTGTATCTCGCGACTCTAGGGGAAATTCCTCGAGTCTTGAGGATATACTCTGCAATTGAGCGGCGGCACTTCTGACTCGATAGACGACATCCGGGAATAGTAGGGTATCCCATGCTTCTGGCCGAGGCCTTACCCACGGGTAGTCGGTAAAGCTCTCGAGCATGAGGAAAGGCTCTATATAGCTCCCCCTATGCGCCTTGCTTATCTCCTGGAAAAACAGCCCCGAATTATCGAGGCCGAGTTTCGCAAAAGCTGCTGCCAGACGTTTCCCTTGAGATAACATGGCGAAATCCTGTTCAGTGAGGCGGTTTACCCCACTTAAGGTAAGACCTCGCGCAATTAAAGCTGGGAGGCTCGAAATAGCCAACAGCTCCTCCTTGGATAGGAGCTCGCAATTGTTCGAGGACCATCGCTCAAAGGCTTCCACATCGCCCAGAATTACGTGTGGGAGGATCTGCTCCCCAACAGCTAATCCGAATGGATTCGAAAAAAGGCAAGATACCGTTAGCGGCTCAATGGACAGGCCCATTTCGTCGAGCATCGGCCCGAAGAATTGGTTTATGGCCAGTATGTTCTCGCCGCCGACGGCCGAGCCAACAGCTTCGAAGAAATCCGCGAAACTTTTCATAACCTTGAAAAAAAAGGCCCCCAAAAGTCCCACAAATCTCACTTCGAAGTCAATCCCAACCCCAGCTGACGTAATCACACCCCCCAACCTTCGCTACCCCCCCCCGTAGTTCGCAGTACATCAACCGCTAGTCATTGCAAAAATAAAAAGAAGGCCCCCAGCTATGGACCTTTTTCGGAGAACCCTTTGATTTTGGCTCACTTCTAATTTATCGTGACTCCTAAAATAACTTTCGCCGAGGATCAGCAATTCCTTTCTTTCGATTTTCTGGATCATCCTCCTCCGCAAAGGCTCACGCTTGGTTGGTTGGTTTGACCCTTCTTTTACACACTATTTATTTATTTTTTTTCGGATCTCCCATGACCATTACCGCGACACTTGAAACAGATCGAGGCACCATCATTATCGGTTTGACCGCACAAGAAACCCCCAAAACTGTTACTAACTTCGTCAATCTTATTCAGCGCGGTTTTTATGATGGGCTGGTCTTTCATCGAGTTATCGCCGATTTCATGATTCAGGGGGGAGATCCTGAGGGGAAAGGGTATGGCGGCCCCGGATATCGGTTTGAAGATGAGTGTGTCGGTACTCTTCGTCACGATCGAGCGGGCATTCTTTCGATGGCAAATGCGGGTCCTGGAACGAACGGGAGCCAGTTTTTTATCACTCATGGCCCAACACCTCACCTCGATGGTAGGCACACCGTTTTCGGCAAGGTTATCGCGGGTCAAGAGGTAGTCGATGCGATCCGCCAAGGCGATAAAATTGTCAAGGCTCGCGTCTCTGGAGATGAAGGAGAGATTGAGGAGCTGCTTTCGAACGCTCCTTATCTTGCGGAGTGGAATACGATTCTGGATACTCGGTATCCGCGAAAGTAACTGAACAGCTCTGTTCCATCAGGAGAACAGCGCGATTAGGAGAAAATCCAATCAGGAGAATAGAGGTCGAGAACGGAATCTCACCCGTTTGAGAGGAGTAGCCTGTTTGGGTTACTCCCCTCACCATTAGCTATTCTCCTGAACGATAAACCTTTCACTCGAAACAAAAAACTCGGTCGATATCTGCTATGGAACAGCTCACCCAGGAATTATTATCCTCCCTTATCGAACGATTTCGGGTCGAATCTACCTCGGCCACCAGCGCCGCACTAAAAAAAGAGTGGCTCGCGAAAGAGGGTGTGATAAAGGGGCTATTTACGCAGCTCAAAGATGTGGCTCCCGAGGCGCGGAGCGAATTTGCTCAACGTTGCAACGAGCTAAAACAGTTGGTCGAGGAGACAGTTGCAACGAAGGAGCGTGAAGAGGGCGAAAAGGAGCGGCGTGGCCTGCTTCAGAAACAGTTCTTCGATCTCTCCCTGCCAGCACGTTCTGCCGGGTTGGGACTATTGCATCCGATTACTCAGGTTGAAGAGACGGTCTCTGCGGTGCTTCGGCAGCTCGGATTTGTCGCAATAGATGGACCAGTTGTCGAAACTGAATACTACTGTTTTGATGCGCTCAATATCCCAAAACACCATCCGGCGCGCGATCTTCAGGATACATTTTATACTGATACTGGGCACGTATTGCGCACCCATACAACCTCGATGCAGTCGAGGACGTTAGAGTCGGGTGATATGCCGGTGCGGGCGATGGCGGCGGGAGGAGTCTATCGGAATGAAGCGGAGGATGCTTCGCACACCGCTTTTTTTCATCAGTTCGATCTAGTTTGGGTTGAAAAGGGTCTTACTCTTGCGAACCTGATGGGTACGATTCAGTTCATTTTACGCGAACTGTATGGCCGCAGACGAAAGATCCGATTTGTCCCGAAGTATTATCCCTATACCGAGCCGAGCATCGGTGCACAGGTAGAGTGTAGCGCGTGCAAGGGGGCGGGATGTCCACTTTGCGGTGGGGCTGGATGGGTTACGGTCGCGGGAGCCGGGATGATACACCGAAATGTGCTAAAAGAATTCAAATATGATCCGGACAAAATATCAGGATTTGCTTTCGGATTTGGTACAGGTCGTTTGGCCGCACAGCTGTGCGATTTTTCCGATCTAAGGCAGGTATATCATAACGATCTGAGAATATTTGGGGGTTAACGATAGCCCTTGAAATTATAGAAATTAAGAAAAACGGTACTGTTAAAAAAGTTTTTTAAATTAAACCTTTTTCCATTTTCATTTCGCTCATTCCCTCCCGCGCCGGCGGCCGTGTCTGAATGACCTCCGACAAAGAGGCGCCGGCGGAGATTAATAATAAGTATTGTGTTGAATAGTTACTCGCTATGAAGCTTTATCTCTCCATGCTCAAGCAGATGCTCGATCTCCCCACCACCGCGCCTGCTGAGCTCCGTGTGCATCTTGATGAAGCGGGATTAGAAGTTAAGGGAGTCGAAGCGACTCCAGGTGGCGATACGATATTTACGATTGAAACGTTAGCAAATCGGGGCGATCAGGGGTGTGTGCTCGGCGCTGCGCGTGAATTGTCGGCGCGATTGTTAACCCCACTGCGCACTGTCGCGATTGCAACGGATCTTCCTGATAAATCGGTCTCGTTACCTGTGCGACGAACCACCGATCTCTGCACCCGATATGCGTTGCTTGAGATGAGTGCACCGAGTGAGATGACCCCTCGATCGGAGGTGTTGATCCCGGGGGGCGCAACTCCTGAGCGCCATCCTTTGGTGGCGGTGAGTAACTTTGTACTGATGGAATTGGGCCAACCGACCCATGTTTTTGACCGCGACAAAGTTGAGGGCGAGGTCGTTGTTGCCGCGACGACTAACGAGGAGTCGATCGTTGCGCTTGATGGAAATAATTATCGCGTTCCTGCTGGTTCAATCGTTATTCGGGACCGAAGCAAAATTCTTGCAGTCGCTGGAGTTATTGGGTGTCAAAACTCGATGGTAACACCTGCAACCAAGCGTGTACTTATTGAATCGGCAACATTTGATCCAGTAACGATA
>JBIJBT010000036.1:0-25951 GCA_044345055.1 Bdellovibrionota bacterium | reverse complement strand
GCAACTTTCTGAGCATAGCTGCTCAAAAAGTTGCAAAATCTTGCTTTTAAAAATCGTATTTTTAAAAGCAAGATTAGGTAATTACACTCTTTTTCAGGGAGCACTATGTAATGTTTTGCGTGCCGCTGATTTGGGTCGCTCAAAGGGAGATGAAATGATTTCTGTTGCAGTTATTGGTGCGAGTGGCTCGATGGGGCGGTATTCCGTTGAGGCGATACGAAATGATCCATCGCTCGAGTTAGTGGCAGCGTTGGATAAAGATGACGATATTGGTGCAGCTTTACGAGATCATCGTCCTCAGGTGACGGTGGATTTTACTGTGGCAGGACTTGGATTTGATCATGGTCGTTTAATTCTGGAATCTGGCTCGCGCCCAGTTATTGGGACCAGTGGGTTTGATCAGGATCTGTTTGATCGGTTGAGTGTAGTCGCAAAAGAAAAGGGACTTGGCGGTATCGTTGCTCCAAACTTTTCGGTTGGAGCGGTATTGATGATGAAGATGGCGGAGCTCTGTGCGCGGCATCTACCTTCAGCTGAGATAGTTGAACTGCATCATCCGCATAAAAAAGATGCCCCCTCAGGAACAGCTAAGCGAACAGCTGAATTGATGGCGGGTGTTTCAGGGAGCGAGCCGCCGATTCATTCGGTTCGATTGCCGGGATACGTGGCCTCTCAGCGAGTTTTATTTGGGGGAGTAGGAGAGACCCTCACGATTGCTCACGATTCAGTTGATCGATCGTGTTTCATGCCCGGAGTGACGCTGGCGTGTCGGATGGCGCCGCAGCTTGATTCGTTGGTGTTTGGACTTGAGCATCTTCTATTCGGAGATTCTTAGAAAGAGGGAAGAAAAAAAATTTCGTAGTATCCCGCGTTTCGGTTACTACTTAGGGAGGGTGATATGTGTGGAGTTATTGGATACGTCGGAAAGGGAGCAACGCCTAGATTCTTTTTTGAGGGTCTCAAGCGGCTTGAGTATCGAGGTTACGACTCTGCCGGTATTGCGATGTCCACCGAGAGAGAGATTCGGGTTGTTAAGGCTGAGGGAAAGCTCTCAGCACTTGAACAGCTACTCGATACCTTGCCAGAGCGATCTTCAACGGGGATTGGACATACGAGATGGGCGACCCATGGTCGACCCTCGGTGACGAACGCTCATCCGCATCAATCGGGCCCAATTACGTTGCTTCATAATGGGATTATTGAAAATCATGCCGAGCTTCGGGCGCGGCTTGAGGGTGAGGGTTTTACGTTTCTGAGTGAGACCGATACTGAGGTGGTCGTTCATCTACTTAATCGGTGGTACACAGATCTTGGCGATCAGATGGTACCGCAAGAGCGGATGAAAGAGGCACTTGTTCGAACGATCCGAGAACTCAAAGGAGCGTATGCCTTTGCGATTCTCTGTCAGGAAACCCCCGGCATTCTTTACGCCGCAAAATATGGATCGCCTCTTGCGCTTGGAAGAGGTGAGGGAGAGAACTATCTGGCGAGTGGTATCGCTGCATTGGTAGAGCATACTCATGATGTGGTGATGTTGCTTGATGGTGATGTTGCGGTTCTCAGCGATCAAGCTATTACGGTTTTTGATCGTACAGGTGCGCCAGTTGAGAGAGATTTTTTTGAGGTTAATTGGTCTCCTGAAATGCTCGACAAAGGTGGATATCCCCACTTTATGTTGAAGGAAATTCATGAGCATCCGATTGCCATTCGGGAAACTCTTGCAGGTCGATTATCTGCAACAGAGAGGCCGGTGGATCTTGCAAAGTGTGGTTTTGAAGCGCTCGATCTTGCATCGGTTGATCGGATTCAGCTTGTTGCGTGTGGAACGAGCTATTATGCAGCTCAGGTTGGTCGATACGTTATCGAACAGATGACCGGAGTACCGGTTGAGACAGACCTCGCGAGTGAATATCGGTATCGGGCGAGCACGGTCCGGCCAGGAACACTGACTGTTGCGATTTCGCAAAGTGGTGAGACGATCGACACCCTTTTTGCTGTTCGGCACGCAATGGAGCGGGGTGCTCGTGGATTGGGGATGGTGAATGCTCAGGGAAGCTCCATCGCACTTGCGTGTCACGCTGAATGTCGTTTGATGGCGGGGCCAGAGGTTGGCGTGGCGAGCACGAAGGCGTTTTCGGCTCAGATGGCGGCGTTATTTCTGCTTGGACTTGCGGTAGCTCAAGAGAAGGGAACTATTTCGGGTCGGAGGTTAGCTCAGTACGCCGAGGAGTTATTGAGTGCCCCAGCGTATGTCGAGCAGACATTAGCGGTGTCGAGTGCTGTCGAGGCTGTGGCATCGAAGATTTATCAGGTTCCTGCTCTCAGCTTTATTGGCCGAGGCCCACAGTGGCCGGTCGCGTGTGAAGGGGCACTAAAAGTTAAAGAGCTTGCGTACCTTTTTGCCGAGGCGTACGCAGGTGGTGAGATGAAGCATGGACCAATAGCACTGATTGATGAACAGCTCACCACAGTGGTCTTGGCACCGCGAGACAGTTATGTTGAAAAGACTATCAGCAATATCGCGGAAATTAGGGCTCGCGGAGGTAAAATTCTAGCGGTTGGTACGGAGGGTGATTCAGAGCTTGAAGCGCTCTCCGATGATTTTATCGGTATTCCGCAGGTGCCTAAACTGATACAGCCCTTTATTACTGCGATCCCGATGCATCTTCTTGGCTACTGGATCGCGGAGCGGCGCGGCCACGATATCGATCAACCAAGAAATCTCGCAAAGAGTGTGACTGTTGAGTAGATTTTTTTTGGGGGGGGATTAGTGCTGCTGCTCCCCCCTTTCTTCATCTTCAATAATTTGATAGTTATAGAACTATGGAATCACAAGAGGTCGTCGATGCACTCGTTGCCTTAGGTCAGCTTAATCGGCTGGCTGTTTTTCGGCTTATCGTTGAACACGGTTCAGTTGGTATTCGTCCTCTTGAGATAAGTGAAGCTCTCGATATTCCGTCAGCAACGTTGTCGTTTCATCTCAAGGAGCTGTTTCAGGCTGGTCTTGTGTCAGTCGATCGAGAGGGTCGGCATCTTACCTATCGCCCTCGTCCTGAAACGGTGGAGTCTTTGATGGAATTTCTGCTGAAAAATTGCTGTGGAGGACGAGATTGTCGACCAAAACCGGTGAAGAAGAGAACATGTCGATGAAGCGTTACAATATCCTCTTTTTATGTACTCATAACTCTGCTCGTTCGATACTGGGTGAGATCGTTGCAACCACCTTTGGTGGGGGAAGATTCGTCGGATTCTCGGCGGGCTCAACGCCTAGTGGTGTGGTGAATCCCTTTGCGGTCGAGATTGCGGGTGAGTTGGGTTATCCAGTTGAGCAGCTTCGCTCGAAGAGCTGGGATGAGTTTGCTCATCCAGATGCGCCGAAGATCGATATCGTAATCACTGTTTGTGATGCTGCCGCGACCGAGGTGTGTCCGGTGTGGGTTGGGATGCCAGTTGTTGGACATTGGGGGTTTAAGGATCCTTCGGGAGTTTTAGGGGATGATTATTTGAAGCGGGCGGCTTTTTTAGAGGTGATGGGTGGATTAAAGGCTCGAATAGAGCGACTCGCCAAGATGCCGCTTGAAGATCTTGAATGTGCGGAATTACGACACGCAATCGGGGAGCTTGAACGGTTATGAGCGAGCAATCAGCAAAACTCTCCTTTATCGATCGGTATCTCACCGTTTGGATATTTCTTGCAATGGCGATCGGTGTCGGTCTTGGATTCTTTTTCCCCGGGGTTGAGAATCTTATTAATCGATTCCAGATCGGGACAACGAATATTCCGATCGCGATTGGGTTAATAGTTATGATGTATCCCCCTTTTGCGAAGGTGAAATATCGAGAGCTTCCGAGAGTGTTTCGTGACACGCAGCTGTTTGGACTCGCGCTCTTTTTGAACTGGGTGGTAGCACCTATCCTGATGTTTCTTCTTGCGATTACCTGCGTTCCTAATCATCCCGATTATATGGCAGGTCTTATCTTAGTAGGGATTGCGCCGTGTATCGCGATGGTGATTGTCTGGAATGATCTTGCAAAGGGATCTGCTGAATATGCAGCTGCTTTAGTCGCATTTAATGCTCTCTTTCAGGTTCTTTTTTTTAGCTTATACGCTTATCTATTTCTTACTGTGCTTCCCCCTCTTTTTGGATTCACTGGATCTGTGGTGCCGGTGTCGATGGGGGAGATAGCTCAGAGCGTTGCGATATATCTTGGAGTCCCGTGCTTTGCAGGAATTATTACTCGGGTAGTGCTTCTTAGATTTGTCTCAGAGGAGTGGTACAACGAGCAGTTTCTCCCAAGGCTTGGTCTCTTAACGCTCGGTTCGTTGATCTTCACGATATTGGTGATGTTTAGCCTAAAGGGAAGATTGATTGTATCAATTCCGTTTGATGTAATAACGATCGCGATACCGTTGATTCTCTTCTTCGTTGTGATGTTTGGTGCGACCTTTTTCATCGCAACGCGGCTCGGTATTGATTATAAACGTTGCTGTACCGTTTCGTTTACTGCGGCGAGCAATAATTTCGAACTTGCCATCGCTATTGCGATAGCGGTTTTTGGGATTAATTCCGGAGCTGCTTTCGCTGCTGTGATAGGGCCACTTGTAGAGGTGCCTGTTATGCTGGGATTGGTCGGTGTGGCGTTACGGATGCGAGGAAAAGCGTAAGAAGTTGGACGATGCTTCTGCGAACACCCGAACCTTTACTGTCTCTTCACATAATCTCGAATCCCGCTCACGCTGTTTTTGACAAAGATCATCTCACGCTCCCGTATTGATTCCGGAAGATGCCGCCACTCTGCATATAGAGGGTCTTCTTTTAGAAGCTGTCCGATTATTGTTTCATCTGATGCAGTTGGATCTGAAGCGATTATATCAATCCACAACTCTATCTGGGCTCTACTCTCAGCACAGATAGAGTCGCTCCAGTCGAGTGAACCGAAATGTCCAAAACATGCAGTATGAGGCGCTGCACTTTGAGCCGATGCGCTGTGAAGCTTTACTGCTTCCAATTTTGCTATTGATTCTAGATAAGCCTTTTTTTCAAAGCGAGGAGGAGTTGCGGGGCGGCGGTAGGTTGATGATTTTAGAGCGCAGATAACGCCGAGCGCTTCGCCACAGAAGAGGAAGCCGTTGATGAGGTAGGCGGTGTGGTCGGGGGAGTGCCCCGGTGTCGAAATGGCTCCCCACGGGCTTGATTCGGCGGGCGATAGGGAATGTTCGGGTACGGGGTTAATCGGGCCGTAGTGGTCCATTAAGGGACCAAGGACGGTGCGCGAGGATTGCTCGAGGCGTGCGGGGTCGATAAGGTGAGGAATCGAGCGAGCGGGGCAGATGATGGGAGTCTCTGGATAAAGCGCTGAGAGAGTGCCGACACCACCTGCGTGATCGACATGGATGTGGGTGAGGAGAATAGCAGCAAGAGAGGAGATGCCCTGTTGCTTTAAGTAAGCTACGACGGTTGGGATAGTTGCTGTTGGGCCTGGATCAACGAGGATAAACCCGCACTCAGTCCGCATGAACCAACACCCAATGAAATCAGAAAAACCGATCAGAGCGGGGATGGCTAGATCAATCTGAAACGGTTGGGAGAAAGGGATGGAATGGTCCATCAATATATTTTGATATAATATTTCGACTGTTTTTGGCCGAAAATCGGGGGTTTCGTGAATAGTTCTCCCTGCAGAACCCATGGAGGGATTTTTCAGGAAGAACTAAAGATTCCCCCGATTTAATGCATCGGTAGCGGCGCGCTCTCCTATGCTGTTTTCAGCAGCTCTCCCAAAACATACGGAAGTATTCCACCGCTTCGGTAGTACTCAACCTCAATCGGGGTATCTATTCGGAGTATCACTGTTGTGTAGATCATCGAGTCATCGGCGCGGGTGATGGAGAGCTGAAGCTCTTTTCGGGGAGCGAGGGAGTCTCCTTCGATTCCAGAGAGGGAGATCTTTTCATCGCCCTTTATCCCGAGCGTTTCCGCGCTCTGCCCCTCAATAAACTGACACGGAAGAACTCCCATGCCTATGAGGTTGCTGCGGTGAATCCTCTCAAAGCTCTGCGCGATGACCGCCTTTACACCGAGAAGGCGAGTTCCCTTTGCTGCCCAGTCTCGAGAGCTTCCGGTACCATACTCTTGGCCCGCAAAAACAACGAGGGGAACTCCATCGGTTTGATAGCGAAGAGATGCATCGTAGATGCTGAGCTCATCATTGGTGGGAAAGTGTCGGGTCACGGGCCCCTCTGAACCGGGAATAATTTTGTTCTTAATACGAACATTCGCGAAGGTTCCGCGTACCATCACCTCGTGATTACCTCGCCGTGCGCCGTAACTATTAAAGTTTTCGCGCGATACACCCTTGTTGATAAGATAAGTACCTGCGGCCGAGGATGGTTTTATTGAACCAGCGGGGCTGATGTGATCGGTTGTTACGGAATCGCCAACCATCAGCAGGATCCTAGCACCTGAGATGTTGCGCACAGGTGAGGGGGTTGTCGAGAAATGGTCAAAATACGGCGGTTCCTGAATATAGGTGGAATCTGTGTCCCATGCATAAAGAGACCCGTGCGGAGCGGGGACCTCTTGCCAGAGGGGATTTTGATTTTCAAAGCCGGTGTAGAGTCGCTGATATGTTGCGGGATCCATCGCTGATTGCATGAGGGCCTCGATCTCTTCTGATGAGGGCCATATATCCCGCAGATACACCGCTTCGCCAGATGTTGAGGTACCAATCGGATCATTGGTCAGGTCTGTCAGTATTGATCCGGCGATAGCATACGCGACAACAAGGGGAGGGCTCACCAGAAAGTTTGCCTTGATATGTTGATGAACGCGCGCCTCAAAATTGCGATTGCCCGAGAGCGCGCTCACTGTGACGAGATCGTTTTTCTGAATAACCGATTCGATCGCTGGATCGAGTGGGCCAGAGTTGCCGATACAGGTCGTACATCCATAGCCGACCAGATTGAAGCCAAGCGCATCGAGGTGCGGTTGCAGGCCGGTTTTTTCTAGATATTCCGTGACTACGCGCGATCCTGGAGCAAGCGAAGCTTTCACAAAAGGGGCACGTTTTAGCCCTTTTTCAACCGCTTTTTTCGCGAGAAGACCAGCAGCGAGCATGACGCTTGGATTTGATGTGTTTGTGCACGAAGTAATCGCGGCAATAAGAATATCTCCGTGTCCGAGGGTTTCGCTATGTTCAGGAACTGAATGACGAACAGTGAGATCCTCAGCGTTTTTACCGAATCCACTCTCAGCAACTGGCTTATGAAACGCCTCTCGGAAGCGGGTTACAACGGCGCTAAGATCGATTCTATCTTGCGGGCGTTTTGGTCCTGCAACGCTCGGGTTTACCGTTGCGAGATCGAGTTCAATAACGGTGGTGTAGGCACACTCTCCGGCAAGAGGGATGCCGAACATTCCTTGCGCCTCGTAATAGGCTCGGACAAGAGCGACGGTTTCAGGGGTGCGTCCTGTAGCGAGTAGATACTCGCAGGTCCGTTCGTCGATCGGGAAAAATCCCATTGTGGCGCCGTATTCGGGAGCCATATTTGCGATCGTTGCGCGATCGGGAACTGAAAGTGAGCGAGCTCCTTCGCCGTGAAATTCAACAAATTTGCCGACAACTTTTGCTTTGCGGAGCATCTCGGTGACATGGAGAACAAGATCGGTTGCGGTTACTCCCTCTCGAAGTCTTCCAGATACATGAACACCGACGACATCTGGGGTAAGCATATATACAGGTTGACCGAGCATCGCTGCCTCTGCCTCAATTCCCCCAACGCCCCAGCCCACAGTTCCTAATCCATTTATCATCGTTGTGTGGGAGTCGGTGCCGACAAGTGTGTCGGGATAAACAACGGAGCCAGAGGTGAGCACTCCTTGACCGAGATATTCGAGGTTTACCTGATGGCAGATGCCGATTCCTGGTGGGATGACTCTGAAGCTCTTGAACGATTCCATGCACCACTTTAGAAATTGGTACCGCTCCTGATTGCGTCCAAACTCCATCGAGAGATTTTTTAAGTAAGCATCAGCCTGACTCGAAAAATCGACCTGAACGGAGTGATCAACGACAAGATCGACCGGAACGAGCGGCTCAATCATTGCTGGATTTTTGCCGAGTCGCTCGACGGCGCTCCGCATCGCGGCAAGGTCAACACCAAGCGGAACACCGGTGAGATCCTGTAAAAGCACCCGAGCAACTACAAACGGGATCTCTTCTTGTCGCGCCCCGTTGGGCTGCCAACTGCTCAACGCTCGAACATGCTCCTCAGAGACTCGCGTCCCGTCCCAATTTCGGAGCAACGATTCAAGAACGATACGAATTGAAACAGGAAGCTTCTTGATCGCGCCCCACCCTTTTTCCTCAAGGAGAGGAAGTGAGTAGAGACTGTGCGTCGCCGCAGTATGAGCTGGCGCAATATTTGTTCCGAAAGAGCGCAAGAAATCAGCGTTTGAGAGTGTCATAGCTACTGATCCTGATGACAAGTTAGGTGGTAATATCAATCTAATGAGCAGGCGAAAAGTTGGCAGTTGTAGAGCCTTCGCTGGTGCTGGTCAAGAGTCTACGTTATTTGAAAGAAATGGACGAGCGGTTAGAGTGAGGGTGGATGTGGTTTCAGCCTTGCGCTATCTTTCGTGAATCGATTGCTTGTTGTTTATACTCAACTGTGCGAGATTCCTGAGGAAGATAGGGGTGGTCATAACTTTGTTTCGAGTGGTGCAGGTTAAATCTGCGGCGGGATCAGCGCACTAGTTACGTGAGAGCAAAAAGAGCACAGGAAAGAGCATACAGAAGATCACAGTCATATAAATGATCACAGTGGAGATGAGATGCAACATCGGACGTTTGGTGAGAATTGGCTTCATATTGAGGGGGGAGCGTTTCGTCTTCCTCCGGTGCTGCGGGGCCCGACGATTCGGGAGTTGGCGGTAAAGGGGGACCCACGACTTGAGCATGAATGGTTTGTTGCTCGCGATATCGCTGGAGGGTTGCTTTATCAGGGTGCGTCGCGAGATGACGCAGTTGAAGCGGTCCGAAGTGATTCGGCTTCGCGGGTAGAGATTGAGCGTCGGCGAGGATTGGTTGCTCAGTTGGTGCGGCGGTATGGAATTCTTGCTCCGGGCGCTTTTGGATTAAAAGTTCGCTCTGATGGCACACCGATCATCACCGATGAGGAGGACAGCTCGAGTGCGTGTCTACTTTTTTGGTCGGGGAGTAATTCGATCGTGAGTTCGCCCGATCGAGTTGGCGGAGAAGAACGTCTCGGAAGGCGGGTGATGGGGGGCACATTTACTGTTCCCGCAAGCCGAGTCGGCGGTCTCGCCACTCAACGGTGGGAGCGAGAGATGCAACAACGAACAAAGATAATCACCATCGCGGTGGTGCAGCTCGAGCCCGGAGAGGTTTTTTTGTTTGAGAGTGATTCAGGACGCGAGATACTCAGTTGGGATGGCACACAGCTTCATCATGAACGACGAGTTGAGGGATTATTTGGGGTGGGGTGATAGGAAAAGAGCAATCGAAGAAGATTTCTCCGACTGCTCTTGGGGTAAAACCGGCTCAGAGATGCTATTCTCTCGCCTTTTTTTGGTACTCCTCCTCTAGGGTATCCGCCCTAAAGAGGAAGTATAAACGAAAGGGCCAGGGAAAATACATCGCGCGTTTGCGGATTTTCTCCGCATCTTCAATAAGGTAGCCCCACCTCTTTTCAAAGGCGGCAGCCTTCTCTAGGTCTTCGACCAGTTGTTCGAGTTCCAAAAAACCTTTCTCCGAGAATGGACGCCCCGACTATACAAAAACCCCCATTTAAAAAAAAGCCCCCCCGCTCAATGAAACGGATAACTAATCGGTGCTCGTGGCTCAGACAAAAGTTCCTGACATAACTCCTCGAGCTGTTGCTCTAATGCTTGCCGATTTGCGGCGAGCCGTCCGGCTATATCTTCGTTGCGGCGCTGAAATTCTTCTGTTACCCACGGACGCTCCTCGCCCTGAGCCTCCATTTTAGTTTGAACCTTCTTTGCTGATTGCTTTGCTTCGATTTTTGCGCGCCATAGCTCGAGGCGGGAGGTGAGCAGCCCCTCTACCAGGGGCAAAATATCTGATTGTATTCCACGGCTATCGGCGATTGTTCCGAATCGAGAGAGGACGCCGAGGTGGTGAGCAACAACTGCTTCTAGCGAAGAGGGGGTAAGGTTTCGCGGGGAGAGGATTAGGCTTTTGCGAAGAAACGAGAGGGCCTCTGCGAATTGTTGCTGCTCTATGAGGTTATCAGCCGTCTCGAGTCGGCGATCCCGTTTTTTAAGACTTAACCAGAGCCGAAACGGTAATCCCCCAAAAAACGCCCCCCCAAGAGCGCGAAAAGTAACTAGTAAAAGCCACCCGATCAGAAAAAGGGCAAGCGCCGCCAGAAGCACAGAGGGAACGGTGACCGTTGGATCCATAGGGTTGTGTCTAGTTTATGAGTTATTTGGAGAGGATAGGTGAGAACACTCCTAATCCTCCCCTCATGATACCAGACCCAGCAATATGGCCAAATCAAAATTTACGACCTGAACAAATCAAGCGCTTCAAAACTAGATTTTTTCGACTCTAAAAAAAGGCGAAAACTTCAGAATCGTTGTCGATTCGCGATACGCCCGGGATCTCTTCAATGTGTTCTCTTAGCCGTGATGAACAGCGAAGAGTAATAATCCCTAACTCGTGTAACCCCTCAACAGAATCAAAGTCAAGTTCGTGTTCCAGACCCTTATCATGAACAAGTTGTCTAATGTTTTCTATGATAGTGTTTACTGCAGCTGCGCGGTCGTCGTCTCCGCTACTTTCGACGCTCACAATATATTTGGAGAGAGATTGATTGAGAGATGGGGAGCTGTTGATGTTGGGCTGCTGAAATGGGTCGGGTGACGATGTAATTGGCTGAAACATGGTGCCTCCGAGAAAAGTGGATAACTTCTCTCGAATTACTGTGGAGGACGAAGTTGGGCAAGAGGTGCATTTGTGAGTTTTTTGTGAGCATCTCAGCGCACTAATCAGGAAATGCAAAGCATCCTAACCGAACGGGACGAGATCCTCCTGTTACCGAGGGCTTTGATGTTGCTCGTCCCCGGAGCGCATCGTACGCAAGAAGGGCAAATGCCATAACTTCTCTTGCATAAGCGGGTACGCCGCATTCGTCGGACCGCAATACGGGTATGGAACCAAGATGCACCTGCATACGATTCATCAGGAAAGGATTGTTAGCACCGCCACCAGCAACGACCACCTGCGTCACCGATTCGGGCGAAAATCGAATAATCGCCTCCGCAACTGATATCGCCACAAATTCGGTCATCGTCGCAATAAGATCGTTGTCAACCCGACCAAATCTGCGAATCACACCCTCGACAAATTCATCACCATACATCTCTGGGCCAGTTGATTTTGGGGGCATTCGCGCTAAGTATGGATCTGCTAGTAGTTCGGAAAGTAGCTGCACATTTATTGATCCCTGAGTTGCGAGGAGGCCATTGTAATCAAGCTCTGAAACGCCCTGTGTTATTTTGCGAGCGATTCGATCAAGTGGTGCATTTGCTGGACCGGTATCAAAACCGAGAACTTTTCCCTCGGGTAAACCAAGAAGGGTGATATTCGCAATGCCTCCAAGATTTACTACGGCGCGGCAGCCGTCACCCCAAAATAGCTGCTCATCGGCATACGGAACAAGAGGGGCTCCCTCACCTCCGACGGCAACATCTTTAGCGCGAAAATTAAAGATAGTAAAAATGCCCGTTTTCGAGGCAATAATATCGCCGCATCCGATCTGAAGAGTTGCGGGAATTTTATCGGCGATCCCGCTGTGATGATAAATAGTTTGTCCGTGCGATCCGATAAGATCGATTGTTTCGCCTCCCCACTCTAATCGCGCAGCCTCGATCGCCTCGGCAAATAGCTGTCCGATTAGGACATTAAGCTCGGCAACATCCTGAACATTTAGGTCTCGACTTTTGAGCACCCGAGAACGAAGTGGCAAAGGATACGGATGCCGATAAAATCCCTCAAGTGTAACTTTTGCACGAGATTGTGCTGTAGAGGGTGCGGGAGAGGGTGCGTCCTCGATCCGACAAATACCGACATCAACGGAATCAACACTGGTTCCCGACATCACCCCGGCAACTACCAGGGAGGAGCGATTTGCGAGTTCGGAGAGTGAGGTGAGGTAATGCGGCGTGAGCATGATGTTTGGGGGGAGGGTAAAAATTAAGGTGCCTGTTCAGCCTGTTTTTGACTGCTGCTGATGAGAGATAGTAAAATCGCTGCATTTCTATCTGAACTCCGCGATTTAAAAAAGATATCAGTTAGGAACTAGCGCCGCAATTATTGGTTCCAAAGGGTTTTCCCGATAGCATCGCAGCCTTTATGAGATATTCTAAGAGTGAACTGTGACGCCCCATTTTATTTACGCCCCGTTTTATCGAAAATCAGCAAGCGGATAACCTATTTTAACTCCGACCTATGAGCTCCAAGATAAATCCCTCGGCTGAAATTGCCGAAATCGATTCGGTAAACCCATTTCGTTCGCTTGTCGAGGCAGCGTCGGATGGCATTATTGTCAATACAGCGGGTCATCCCACCGAGGATGATATCGCTGCGGTGCGGGATCATTTAAGACAATTCCCGAGGGTAATCTTTGAGCTTGGTTCCGGGTCGGGACGGCACCTCATTACCCTTGCAGAGCGTTCCCCCGAGGAACTTCATGTCGGTATGGAGTTGCGCTATAAGCGGGCATATCGGACGATTGAGAAGGCCCGTAATCGGGGATTTTCCAATCTTATTGTGTTACGAGCAGACGCCCGGCATCTTCCGATCTTATGTGAAGAGAGCTCGATTGATGCAATTTATATAAATTTCCCAGATCCATGGGATAAACGTCGATGGCTCAAAAATCGACTAATTCAGCCAGAATTTGTTGATTCGATGGGGCGATTGCTCAAGGTCGGTGGTGTTCTGTCATACAAGACCGATCATCCAGATTATTTCTCGAGCGCGGTCGAGGTGATGCGAGCATGTCCACTCATTACCGAATCTCGGCTAACGACAAATCTTGCGGAATCGCCGTGGGGGGCAGAGAGTATTCCTACTGAGTTTGAGTGCCTCTTTCGCTCGAAAGGCATTCCGATTCAGTACGCACTTTTTGAGCGGGTTGGATAGTTAGTAGTGTGTTGAGAAATGGTTGCGATAGAGCCATTTTTTCAACAAAATTATAGGGACCGAGCGCTTCTCCGATTCGTTATATTTGGTTGTAATTCCTCTTCTTCGTCGCAGTTTCGCCGATTCATCGAGCAGCCTTAACTTAACTGCTCAGCCCAATAAACCGCATCTGTTACTCAAGGGGTTTTCTCATGAAGCGCACTGTTATCGTCTCTGCTGTTCGTACTCCAATCGGAAAATTTTTGGGTTCGCTCAGCGATTTTTCTGCGCCGACCTTAGGGGCGCTAGCGATTCGGGAGTCGCTCGTGCGAGGAGGGGTTGATCCAGCAGCTGTTGATGAGGTGATTATTGGAAATGTCGTGAGTGCAGGGATGGGGCAAGCACCAGCTCGACAGGCTGCATTAAAGGCGGGGTTGCCACCCTCAGTCGCTGCATTGACGATAAATAAAGTGTGTGGCTCTGGTTTGAAAGCCGTTATGCTGGCGCATCAAGCTATTGCTACAGGGAGTGCAGAGATAGTGGTTGCAGGCGGCATGGAATCGATGAGTATGGCGCCATATCTGGTTCAAGGGGTGCGAAAGGGGGTTAAGTTTGGTGAACAGCGGATGCTCGATGCATTGATTCACGATGGGCTCTGGGATTCGTTTAACAATAGTCATATGGGTTCTTTTGCTGATTATACGGCGGCAAAAGCTGGAATTACGCGTGAAATGCAAGACGCATTTGCAGCTGAGTCACATGCGAAAGCCGTTGCAGCTCGGGACGTTTTGCGTGGCGAAATAGTGCCAATAGAACGGGTTGATAAACGGGGCGCAGTGGTTGAAGTGATTGATGTTGATGAGGGACCGCGGAGCGATTCGACGGCGGAGTCGCTCGCGCGGTTGAAACCTGCGTTTTCCGGTGATGGAACGGTAACTGCTGGTAATGCGTCCCCTTTAAGTGATGGGGCAGCAGCCTTGGTGCTGATGAGTGAAGAGCGGGCACGCGAGCATGGGTTAGTGCCACTGGCAACGATCTCTGCGATGGCGACGAGTGGCGTTGAGCCGAGGGAAGTTTTCTTTGCGCCGGCGGTTGCGATTCAACGAATTTTGCGGAGTATTGGGGCCGAATCGCCGCAAAATGTGGATCTTTTTGAGATAAATGAAGCCTTTTCAGCTCAAGTGCTCGCGAACGAGCAGGAGGTTGGGTGGCATCGCAGTCAATTAAATGTCAATGGGGGTGCGGTGGCGCTCGGACATCCGATTGGTGCAAGTGGAGCTCGAGTTTTGGTGACTCTCATCCATGCGTTACGTAAGAGGGGTGGTGGAAAGGGGATTGCTTCGTTGTGTTTGGGTGGAGGCAACGCAGTTGCGCTTGCTGTTTCGGCTGATTGATGTCTTGAATTCGAGAGCATCGTTATATCGGGTGGAGGCATCTTTAGTTGCGGGGGGCGAATGTTTGAGAAGACAGGGCCCTCTTTTAAGTATACGGTATTCTCTTGTTATTTCTTCCGCTCCATGATCACTGTTCACAACCTGAGCCGCTCATTTGGAAATTTCCATGCGGTATCTGATATCTCTTTTTCGGTAAATAAGGGTGAGATATTCGGTTTTTTGGGGGTAAATGGCGCAGGAAAAACGACGACTCTTCGGATGCTCTCCGGGATTCTTCGCCCCTCGAGTGGAACAATTCAGATCGGCTCACACGATCTTTATCGATCGCCCGTTGAGGCGAAATCGCTTGTAGGATATATCCCCGATCGCCCTTATCTGTATCCAAAATTGACTCCTCGCGAGCTGCTTTACTTTGTCGGTCAACTGTACGGGGTAGCAAGATCAGAGATTGAGAGCCGCGGAACTTCACTGCTCACTGAATATGGTCTTATCGAAAAAGAGAATGTACTGATCGATGCACTGTCTCACGGAATGAAGCAGAGGCTTGCGACGGTGGCAGCGCTTCTCCACGAGCCAGCTGTACTGATAGTTGATGAACCGATGGTGGGTCTTGACCCTTATGGGGCAAAATTGCTTAAAAAACGTCTGCAAGCTTATCGGGCGCGCGGAACATCGATACTTCTCTCAACCCATTCTTTGCATGTTGCCGAGGAAATAGCGGATCGGGTAGCTATAATCGAAGCTGGTAAAATTCTCGCAATCGGAAAGATAGATGAAATAAGGAAACAATCGGGGGCCGAGGGAGCGAATCTCGAAGAACTCTTCCTTAAGATAACGACCTCCGCTCTAGCGGATTCATCCGCGGAGGCCGAGCCGTAGTAAGGCCGAGCTTAAGATCTAGCAATAAAGCCCATTATTTTTCACTCAATCTTTTCGGAACTCTAAGATCAAAGATATCGGCCCGAATTGGGGAGTTACAATCAGGCTTGTTATTGATAAAAACTAAGCTTGAATCATCGGCGGCAATAGTAACCTCTACACGTCCGGGAAGCTGCATTGAGCCGCACGGAACCGGTTCGCTATATTTTGCTGTTGCAACTAATCGGCCTGTGATTGGCTCTTTCACAGTAAGCTCTTGCATCTGGAGATTCTTTGCATTCATACGCCACGTTAAATCTCCACCACTACTTACAACAGCGACCTCAGCGGACCCCTCGTAAATTGCGGTAGAGGTGTCGGCAAGATACGGCTGCGGTACTCGTCCGAGCAGTAGGGCTGCAACCTCCTGCTCGGTTGCAGCGAGCTGGAGAAATGACTTGCTGAATGTATCTTTTGTTTCTCCTGAGAATGATTCATTGGTCGTCATATCGATCAGAGTAGCTGAACCATCCTTAGCGGTAAGCCTTTGAAGGGTAAATCCTGGGTTAAGGGGGTAGAGATCAAATCGGATGCTGCTCGGATCTGCATAGACGACAGAATAGCGAAATGATTCGGTGGAATCTTTTTGTTTAATAGTTGCACGCGTCAGTGCTTTTATTGTAGCGGGGAGTCGAGATTCACCCGTCAACCGCTCGACAAGAGCAGAACGCCGCTTGCCCTTTATCAGAGAGCCCTCAATCGGGGGCTTTCCTGGTCCAATAAGTACGGCACAACCGGTTATAAGAGGGAACGCCATCAATAATGTAACTGTGGCGAGCGAGCGGTTCGGGCGTGAGCGAGGTGTTATTTTCATGTTAGTTATGAGATTTTAATGGGGAGTTTTTTGACTAGATTTTTCGATTGTCGGAGATCTTCACGGGCGTAGCACTTCGCTTAGCGCATCTTTTTTTTGTTCAAGCCGTAATCGATCCAAACTATTTTCTTGAGCGCCACTCTCTTGAGCACCAGTTTCTTGAATACTGGCGCTTAACGCCTCAATCGCGCGTTCGTAGGTAGTCGATGCTTCACGAGTATCTCCGGAAATTGCCTGAGCATCAGCGAGATGTTCTAGGATCGTGGAATCGCGCGGAAGTAGCTCGCTAGCGTGACGTAGCTCAGCTATCGATTCTTTCGTTTGGCCCCGTTTAAGTAGCACCCATCCGAGTGTATCATGAAAGTAACCCTCGCGAGGACGGAGGCGAATGGCGCGCCGTATAAGCTCCTCTGCTTTTCCAAGATCTTCCTCCCTTTCTGCCATGATATACGCCACAAAATTCAGGCTTTCGGCGTGTTCAGGATTTGCGGCGATAATTGCCAGAGCCTCCTGATATGCCGCCTCAATCTCTCCAAGATCGTGAAGAGTCATCACATAATCGTAGCGCAGATCGTATGCTTCGGGCTGTTTTTCAATGGCTGATTCGAGCAAAGTGCGAGCTTCGTCAAACTGCTTTGCATCGCGGAGAATTGCAATATAAAAGGTGAATATTTGCGGAGATTGTCCCTGATCCGATTCGTACGCTTTTTTGATTGATTCAAGAGCGCATGGGAGATTACCCGCCTCTTTGCAGATAAAACTCGAAAACGCGTTTGCTTTCGCATACAGCTCATTCGTCAAAGGGATCTGCGCAATCTGCTCGAGTGCTTGTGGAATACGATTGGTGCTCGCGAGTATCGTTGCAAGATAGTAGCGAGCAGCAGCGTGGTTCGGTTGTTGTGCAATAAGTAGCTGAAGCCCTTGTTCGGCTTCGGAAAATCGTCGTTGTTGAAGATTAATTAGGGCGATTTTAAATCTAGTTTCAGTTGGATCCTCCTCGATATCCTGCAGAAGTCTTAGCTGTTCGAGCGCTTCATCGAGATGATTTTCACCTATAAGAAGGCTGCCCAAAATTTTCCTGGCGACAATGTTTTGTGGATCTCGCTCGAGTATGTGACGGCACACATCTTTCGCATTCTTTGTTTTTGAGCGTCGAACGAGTATACGGGCATAATCAACCCCGAGAGCCAAGTTTTCTCCGTTCAGCTCGTACGCACGCTGAATAGTCTGCTCCGCAGTCTCAAGGTCATCGGTGGCCTCATAAGCACGCCCCAGAAAATATAGGACGAGAGGATCGTTTGGCTCTATCACGAGATATCGCTTCAGAACGGCGATAGCCTCCATCGGTTGATTTAATTTAAGGTGCAGCCCCGATAAAATGAGATAGCCATCGACGGAAGAGGGTTCTTGCTCCAGAATTTTTTCGTAAAAAGGTACAGCTTCGGCGCCTCTTTCGAGAGAATCTAAAATTCCAGCGTGGAGAAGTAGCGTTTTGACTTCATTAGGCTCTGCCTCGAGAGCTCTAGTGCTCTCCTTGAGTGCAGCCTCGAGATTCCCTTCTTTGAGCTCTAACTCAGCAAGCCGAACATTGAGCTCGGGTGTCGGAGCGCCGATGAGCGAATCGGCTAGTTGAAGATTAGTTTTTGCACCTGGAAAATCTTCACCATCGAACTTAAGCTGACCAACAAGAAATTGATAATACCCCTCAGAAGTCCGGGTGATATCCCGATCCATTGCTACGGATCGAGTTCTCTCAACACTCAGATCGAGTGTTTTTTTACTTTGATTATGGGGGCGAGGCTCGGTGAGAAGGGAACAGCCGGTCGTAGTTGTGAATAGGATTAGGGGTAAAAGGGGGCGCGCGAAAGTTGAACGAAGGGTCATCGAACGTATTAACTTACTCGGAAGGTAAAGGGCACGGTCATCGGCGCGCAGGTGCGGCGAGGCCGATTGCACGTTCAGGAATAGCCGCTCAAAAACTAGATTGAAAGTCACTCCCCAGCCTCAGGTGAAGTTATAAAGTTACGGTAATGTCTTAAATTGTAGATGCTGGAGAAGAAATGTGCACCAGCCTTGTGGTGGAGATTCGGTGCGATTCGAACGATGAAGAGGGATTTATATATTTCTTCGAGCGAACTTGCAGAACTTTAAGTTCTTTCTAGGAATGGGCAAGGGCCGCCGAGCGCACAAACTGCGATAAACCTCGCCCGCAAGGACTCGAACCTCGATAGCTGGAATCAGAATCCAGAGTCTTACCATTAGACGACGGGCGAATAGGGGGATTTGAGCATACGGGGGTAAAAAAGGCAATTCATGAGTCGCCGCACTTTGTTATTCGCACCAGTTTCTGCCGTTATCTCGTGCCCAGAAATAGTGTCTCTCCGAGCAGGGTGGTGAAAAATGATTCCGTCGTGAGCATTTTGAGAGTTTTGACGAAACGAGGCGGAGTTGACGAAAAAACCGGAGACGTATCCTTGAGATACGTTGAGGATTTTTTCGTTGACTCCGACGAAGTTGCAGTAAAACTCTCAAAGTGCGCAACAGGAAATCCTTTTTTACCACCCTGCCAAGGCTTGACCCCTTTGATTCTTCTGCGAGATACTTTAACGCTCAAGGAGCACGAATCGGCATAATACGAGCCGATTTTTCGAGCGATTCAAGGGAATAACGAGAGCATAGGTGTGACCATAGGTGTGCTTTAGGTCCGTATCAGAGCAGTCCCCAACTCAAGGAGTTACCAACCGATGACCGACCAAAACCCGAACCCAAAAAAAGACTACCGCGCCGACCCAACAAAAGTGGGCCTCGCTGAGATGCTATGTAATGGCGTCATTATGGATGTTGTTAATGCGGAGCAGGCACGCATCGCAGAAGACGCGGGGGCTGTTGCTGTTATGGCTCTTGAGCGAGTTCCTTCGGAGATTCGAAAGCAGGGTGGGGTCGCCCGCATGACTGATCCGAAGCTAATCGAGGAGATTAAGGCAGCCGTTAGTATTCCAGTAATGGCGAAGGTTCGAATAGGCCATTTGGCTGAAGCTCAAATTCTCGAGGCGATAGGGGTTGATTTTATCGACGAATCAGAGGTCCTTACTCCCGCCGATCCTCAATTTCATATCGATAAAACTCAATTTAAGACCCCGTTCGTATGTGGGGCGTGTAATCTCGGGGAAGCGCTGCGCCGCATTAATGAAGGGGCTGCGATGATCCGCACGAAAGGGGAAGCGGGCACAGGAAATGTGATAGAAGCCGTTCGCCATATGCGTCAAATAACAAGCGAACTTGCGGCGCTTTCAGAACTTTCAGCAACTCAACGTGAAGCCAAAGCCGAGGAGTATCGGGTGCCGCTTGCGTTAGTCGAGCAGGTTACAACGTCTAAGCGTTTGCCCGTTCCGAACTTTGCGGCGGGTGGTGTAGCAACCCCGGCTGATGCGGCTTTAATTCGGCAGCTCGGTGCAGAATCGGTGTTCGTTGGCTCCGGAGTTTTTACCTCCGGTAATCCAAAGGCCTTTGCACGCGCTATAGTGATAGCGACCGCTTTTTATAACGATCCAGCGCGACTTCTGGAAGTTTCTCGCGGATTAGGTGATGCGATGCGAGGGATTGAAATAGCGACGATTCCTGCGGGTTCTGAAATGGCCAATCGGGGTTGGTAGCGGAAGCGGGATGGCTTAGTCGACGGTGTTGTTCTAGCAGAGTAGTGAAGGAGCGTTGGTATGATAGTAGGTGTGCTGGCGCTACAGGGGTGTGTCGAACCGCACTTGAGAATGTGTGCGCGGCTAGGAGTGCAGGCGGTGCCAGTTCGCTCGAGGAGGGAGCTTGAGGGTGTAGAGAGGTTGATAATTCCGGGTGGAGAGAGCACGACGATGCTTCATCTCCTGCTGGTGAGTAACCTCTTTGAGCCTCTTGTGGATTTTTGTCAGCAGCGGCCCGTTCTCGGAGTGTGCGCTGGCGCAATACTTCTAGCTAACGAGGTGGTTTCGCCAATTAATTCATCTCGAGCACAAAGGTCTTTGCGTGCCATTCCTCTTCGTGCTCATCGCAACTTTTACGGGGGTCAGCTCGAATCTTTCGAGGGATCGATGACGGTGGTCGGTGATCCGAATCAACATCAAGTTCAGTTCATCAGGGCTCCGCTTCTCGAGCCTCTAAATGATTCGGTGGCTACTATTGGCTTTCTTGGCAAAGACGGTGTGCTCTTTTGCTATCGGAATGTGCTCGCGGCATCATTCCACTCCGAACTCGGCTCCGATCCCTTTCTGCATCAGCAATTAATCGAGCTGCCGGAGAGAGGGAAGGGGAATTTAGCGTGAGTTGCGAATCCTTTCCGGAGCTCTCTGATACCTACTCACTCCTCGATTCAGGCGAGGGCGCTCGTATCGAGCAGTGGGGAGAGTATATTCTTCAACGGCCAGCGAGTTTGGCGATCTGGTCGCGCTGCCTCTCGAATAAAATCTCTCCCCACGCAAGCTATTTGCCACCCGGCAATTGGCACGGCGCCGATCGGCTCCCCGATCAGTGGCCCACCATTGTTGATGGCGTCACGATGCTTGTTCGGTGTCAATCTAATGGTCAGGTCGGGGTATTCCCAGAGCATTCAACTTATCTCGACCAGATTCGTAGAGTCTCTTCTCGTAAGGGTGCACGGGTACTTAATCTCTTTGCATACACTGGGCTCGCATCTTTGGCAGCAGCTAAGTCGGGAGCAGAGGTGACACACCTTGACCTTTCCAAGGGTGCGATAAAGTGGGCTCGTGAGAATGCGGTTGAAAATGGGATTAGCACCATTCGATTCATTACTGATGATGCCATCTCCTTTCTTGAGAGGGAGGTAAAACGGGGCAATCGCTACGATCTGGTAATAGCGGATCCTCCTTCGTTCAGCAGGCCAACTGCGAAGGCTCAGTGGCAGTTAATTGAGGTTGTTGAACAGTTGATTGGGGCTATTCTTCGGGTTGTTTCCCCAGAAGGGGAGGTTTGTATGACAAGCCACAGCTACGAGCTCGGTAATGTAATATTACGAAATCTCATCTCAGATAAGGCCGAGGGTCCTGTTAATTTCCTCGAATCGAGGCAGTTGGTTATTGGGGAAGCTCAGCGAAACAGGCGAGCACCGCGGGGCTTGCCAGCTGGATTTTTGGTGTGGGGGTGTCTTGGGGAGTCGATTGCAGAACGAGGCGTGATGCCTAACGGTTTGAGGAGGGTTGATGGATGATGTGGTCGTGAGCAATGTCTCGGTTGCTCACGGAGGAAGGACCATCATACCTAATATTTCTTTCAGCCTTAAGCGAGGCGAACTGTGCGGCCTTATCGGAGCAAATGGAGTTGGCAAAACAACGCTTCTTCGCGCTGTGATTGGACTTGAGACACAATATCGGGGCTCTATATTATTAGCTGGCCGAGAAATTAGGTCACTTTCGCAATACGAGCGAGCTAGCTGGTTTGCTTATTTGCCGCAAAAAAGAGATGCCTTCGTTACAGGTTTAACCGTTGCGCAGGTGGTTGAATCGGGCTTGGTCCGATTTGTGAGAGGATTTCGTGGGCTTGATGCAGCACAACGCAGGACGATAGATAGAGCGATATCCCTCGCTGGAATTGATAGACTTTCAGATCGTTTCTTCGATGAACTCTCCGGAGGTGAGCAGCAAAAAGTTCTCATTGCATCCGCGCTTGCTCAGGGAGCCCGCTATCTTATACTTGACGAGCCGACAACGTTTCTCGATCTCACCTCTGCTCATGGAGTAATGCAGCTTCTTCGAGAGCTTATTTTGCATGAAGGTGTTGGGGTTTGGGTGGTGTGTCACGATGTTTCGTTGATACTTGCATACGGAGATCGGGTTTTGGCTATCTCTCGAGAAGGGGGCCTTTTTAGAGGCACACCTGCAGAATTGTCGGGCTCGGAGATTCTTACCTCTCTGTATGGTCAGCCCCTCCGTATGATACCAGACCCTCTAAATCGCTTCCCATGTATCGTTCCACAATAAAAGCAGCTCTTCCCTTTCTATTGCTATCGGCCACTCTGCTCGTTATCGCGCCTTTTATTGGCCCATTTGATGCGTGGGACAGATTCGCTCTCCCTGATGAGGGAAAGATTGTCGTATTTCAGTTGAGACTCCCCCGAGCGATCTTAGGATTTGCGGTCGGGGGTATCCTTGCAACGAGCGGTCTTGTTTGCCAATCGTTAGTTCGCAACCCGCTTGCCACACCAACGACCCTCGGAGTTTCAAGTGGAGCTGCTCTTGGTGCAAGCCTTGTAATTCTGTGGGGGAGTTCGTTCCAGCCTTTTTCTGCACCATTTGTCGGTGCCGTTTGTGGGGCTGCGGTAACAAGCGTTCTCTTATTTTCTCTATATAGCGTAGCCTCTCGCGGTTCATCAGCCCAGATCGTATTGATCGGTATTCTTGTTAATTATTTTATTGCGAGCGTTATCCTCTTTATTCAGTGTGTCGCCGATCCAGCGGCTCTTTCGCGTATTGTTATTTGGTTGATCGGAGCGGTTCCATCGCTGTCTTGGCGATATACGATTACCATAGCTTCTTTAGCCTTAGGGTGTCTGGTCTTGATCACACTGAGAGCGCCGCAGCTTCAGGTATTAGCCCTCGGTCGCGATGCAGCAGAATCTCGGGGCGTTGCAGTTGGTTCCTTGGAGCGCTCTCTTTTGCTGACAACGAGTGTTGGAATCGGAGCAGCAGTAGCATCATGTGGAAGTATAGGCTTCGTGGGGATACTCGAGCCTCAGATATGTCGAAGGTTCGTTGGATCTGATTACCGCATTCTCATACCATCTGTTTTTTTGCTTGGGGGGAGCGTCGTGTTGTGTGCGGATCTTCTCGGGCGGATTATTTTTGCTCCATTTGAGGTTCCAGCAGGTGTTTTGACAGCGTTAGTTGAGATACCAGTTGGACTTTTTTTACTGATTAAGCGGCGTTAACCGCGTTAGTGCTCAGTTAGAGTAAGGCAAACTATGAACGATTCTCGTTGCGCTCCAATTGGAGTATTCGATAGTGGTATCGGTGGACTCTCTGTTCTGAGAGCATTGCGAGATCGATTGCCGGATGAACGATTCATCTATCTCGGGGATACTGCCCGTCTCCCGTACGGAACGAGAGGAGATGATACGATTATTCGATACTCTCATGAATGTGCCCGTTTTCTTATTCGTCATGGGGCAAAAATGATCGTCGGGGCATGTAATACGGCATCATCAATCGCGGGAGATTTTCTTGCTGCTAATCTGCCGGTGCCTTTTGTTGGAACCGTAGAACCGTCGGTTAGCTGTGTCCTCAGAGCGGCGGTTTCGCGCTCACTCTGGATTCTTGGAACCGAGGGGACGGTGCGAAGTGGCTCATACCAAAAGCGGCTGCGCAGCCATCTTCCGAGTAGCTGTAGAATCGAGGCTTTAGCTTGTCCCCTGTTTGTGCCGCTCGCGGAGGAGGGTCTTACCGATGGAGCGGTTTGCGATGCGGTGATGGATCTTTATCTCGCACCGGTGCGAGCTTCGGCTCCGGAAGCAGTTTTGTTGGCGTGTACTCATTATCCTCTTCTGGCGCAAGCTATCTCATCGTATCTTGGTCCCACAACAGTTGTTCTTGATGGTTCGATAGCTGTTGCGGAAGCGGTTAAAGAATCACTCAGCTTGATAAACGAGCCGGCGAATGGGGCAAATCACAACGATCATCGGCGTGGTAGCTTGACCTGTCTTGTTACCGATGGTGCTCCGCGGGTGAATCGATTAGCAGAGCGATTCCTCGGTGAATCGCAGCTTCAGGTATCGGTTGTATCAATTGATAATGAGGAATAATAAAGCCAATAATCCGAATTTAGTGAGACGATCGCGGAAGATGATGGCAGATCTTACATCTAGCCTAGATTCAAGAAATATCCAATCCAGTTACACCATTCACCACAGTGCCAATTAGTGGCGCATCAAACTGTCTCAGTTTATCGAGAGCGGCTAACGCTTTTTGGTGGTCTGTTACGTTAAACCTAACGACAAAAACAACAGCGTGAGCGACTTCAGAGAGAAAAAGACAATCGGCTACGGCTCCTAATCCCGGAGCATCAATAATTATTGCGTCGTAGAGTGGCGCAATCGAACAGATTCCCAAGGTAATTATCTCATTATCAAGTATTAGAGTAGGAAGGGGGGCAGGGCTACCAGAGAGAAGAAGAGTTAAATTTTCAACAGAGCTCTCTACGCAGAGGTCTGTAATTTTCTGTCCTCCGAGAGCAAAATCAAATAATCCAGAAGCATCTTGTTCCAGCCCAAAAAATTGATGAATTGCGGGCGACCGGAGATTTGCATCGATTAAAAGGGTTTTTAGGTGCATTTGCGCAAACGCGATCGCGGTATCAACTGCAAGAGAGGTTTTCCCTTCACCCGAATCTGGACTTGTAAACAAAATTATTTTGAGTCCACTTTTTAGGGTAAGGTGACTCAGCGATGCAGCCATAGCGCGAATAGCCTCTCCTTCAGGACTAAACTGAGCTGCTAGAAGGACAGGTGCACGATTGAACCTATCTTTCATTCGTAAGGGGTTTAGAGATGAAATAATTGTGTTTTTTGATTTAACTCCGAGCGATGAGAGGCGAATGATAGCATTTCTAGTCTCGGACGATAGAGCAGGAATTGAGGCTAATAGAGGCAGGTCGAATCCGAGATTCGAATTTCTCAGAGAGTTAATTGATGAATTAGTTGCCTCTCTAAAAAATGCAAAAAGAATCCCGCAAATTAACCCCAAAAGACCACCTGAGGCAATAATAGCGGCAAAGCTCGATGTTATCGATGAAGGCTCGGATGTAGCGGAGTCGACAATACCGATGGATTCTAGATCGCTATCAGCCATGAGGGATGATCTTTGAATCAGTTCCTCAATCTTGCCGAGCGATTTTTGATAGGTTTCTTCGACCTGTTTTGCGACCTCAAGGTCAGCTTGAACCTTCCACTGGGCAGCCGGAACATTCCCAATTTTTTCTAAGTCTTCGAGTAGTGTTCTTTTACGCTCTACAGCTATCGAATACTTCTCGAGAAGGTCATTTTTCTTGCGAGTAAGAAGCTTTTGGATCGTCTCTCTAGCATGACGCTGTTCCTCTAAGATGAAATCAACAAAACCCTGACCATGAGTATTCGCAATCTTGACCGCGGCAAGAGGATCTGATGCAACAGCAGATATTCTTACGAGAGTTGTCCCAGGTATCAAAAACGATGAAATAAGACCTAAATAGGATTGTATTTGGGCAGCAGATGCCTGAGCTCTTATTGGATTCTCGAATTCTTGAGAAGGACTGGAAGAATTGTCTAATCCGAAAACTGAACGCGAAGTTGTAGCGGATGCTACAAGGCTAAGAAGCTGAGGATTATGACTCAAGATGCTCTGAGCAAGACTAACGCTCGTAGCGAGTGTTAGCTTCGTGCGAAGAGAAATCTCAGAAGATGCTATGTCTGCTGAGGCTATCAAGCTTTCCTCGGCAGGAATCGGAACATCTCTACCAACGTTCACGAGAACAGAACCTCGATAAAGCTGGGGGAATGAATATCGGTATAGGAGCGAACCGACGATTCCAACAAGAAAAAAAATCCCGATTGAAACCTTATAGCCTCGACATGCTCTAAAATATCGGCCTATACCTCTGTCCCGATGATTCCAATCACCATAGT